>CAYUHZ010000026.1:0-12202 GCA_964444625.1 uncultured Gammaproteobacteria bacterium
AGTCAATTGACCTTGGCGACAAATATTTGAAAATAATTTAATAACAGACTTTCGACAAACCTGCGGTTTTTCTCAAGTCTCATAATACCATGCAACATCAAAAATTTGGCAATAAATACTTAATAAGGATTGACCGCGGAGAAGAGTTGGTTGACACTTTAAAAAAATTCTGCCATGATCAAAGTATTAAACTTGGAATAATCCAGGGATTGGGAGCAGCGGACAAGATAACCATTGGGCTGTTTAATACCAAGGTTAAGTCATATCAAAGCCAAGAATTTGTAGGTGATTTCGAGCTTGCTTCACTTTATGGCAATATTACCGTCTTGAACGGGCAGATTTATCTTCATCTGCATCTTAATTTTGGTGATGAAAAATATAATTCCTTCTCCGGCCACTTAAACCAAGCTTTAATCAGTAGCACGTTTGAAGGAATAATAGAAGTTATCAACGGCGAAGTCAACCGAGAATATGATGAAACAGTAGGGCTAAATCTTTTAAAACTGAAAGGAGGAAGCAATGCTTGATTTGACCAAGGAGGATTTTAACCTTTTGTGCCTGATATTTCTAACCTACGGAATATTGGGTATCGTGCTAGCGCCATGGCTCTGCGATAAGCTGGAAAACATAAAAAAACAAAAAAACTGTCTACCAAAAAATTGACCCAAAAGGGTTATAATAAGAGGTACATTTAAAATAAGTGCCTCTTATTTAATATTTAGTTTATAATTCTAATTGTTTCCTGCACCAGTCAATGGTTTTCTTCAAACCTTCTTCTAGGCTGACTCTCGGCTCCCAGCCGAGAATATTTCTGGCTTTGTCATTGTTCAAAACGCTCTTGTAAACCTCCCCTGCTCTAGCCGGTTGGTGACTATATGACAAAGAATGACCAACAATCTTTTGTAATTTCTCTACCAGCTCTAAGAGATCGGTGTCCTGGCCAAAACCGACATTGTAAACTCCGGTTTTTTCGCTGAATGCGGCCGTCAGACAACATTTGACAATATCGCCCACATAAACAAAATCCCTGGATTGGCGTCCGTCGCCATAAATAACGCTTGGCTCGCCAATGATGGCATTATTGGTAAAAGTAGCGATGACCGCCCCCTCTCCACCCTTGTACTGGCGCGGCCCGTAAACATTAGCTAATCTGAGAATAATATAGGGTAAATTATGAACCTTGCCGATCACCGCCAGATTGTGCTCAGCGGCCAATTTGTGGGTGGCATAGGGTGAATCTGGATTAGGCAAGCGTTCTTCGGTTGCCGGCTCGCTGATATTGCCATACATTGCGCCACCGGTAGAAATAAAAATAACTTTCTTTACTTGATGTTTGGTTGAAGCTAAGAAAATATTAAAACTGCCAATAATATTCACTTGGTTGTCAAAAATCGGGTCGGTTACCGATTTCCTTACATCCATCTGCGCCGCCAAATGAAAAACATAGTCAATCGGAGCGTGCTTGGATTCAAAGGCAAAAATCTCTTCTATTTTCGCGCTATCGCGGATATCGGCCTGATAAAACTTAGCTCTTGGATTAACATATTCAATCTTGCCGGTTGATAGATCGTCAATGATCACCGCCTCATGACCTAGTCGGATTAATTCATCCGCCAGATTGGAACCGATAAAGCCGGCGCCGCCGGTGACGATGATTTTAAATCTTTTTGGCGCTGTTGGCCCGATCTTTTTTTCAAAAACCAGCCCTCCGTAAATGCCTGCCACCCGATCCAGATTTTTACGGCTGTCGATTAATAATTGCAAATTTTTATCTCTGATTGATCCAAGAATATTTTTCCCTGTAGTATCCCGCACCAGCCCGTTGTATAAATTTATCAAAGATTGAAAATCTTGAAGCAGACAATCGTCGCCGACACCTCGGCCTTGATCTATCGGCTCAGTGAAAGACGGGCCGATCAGCGGATCGGCGGCAATTGATTGGCGAACAATTTCCCAATTACAGCCCATTTCCGTGGATAAATCATAAAGCAAATTGAAAAAAATATTTTTGCCGTAATAAAAACTGTTACTGGCGAGCTTGATCAATTCGGCATTCTTGGCCGCGCAAATCATATTGTAAGGCGCTTCAGGCAGTACCGAAATTACCATACGAGCTTGCTCGTAATACTGTTGGTTTTTGATCGGTACGCCGACAATATTTCGTTCTGGATTCGCCGCTTGATCAGCCGTGGAGCCAACGAAAGAAAAATCAGGCGCATAAACCACAAAAATACCGGGGTTCTCCTGCTGGATCGCTTCAGTGGTGCCGGGCAGCATGCTTGATTTAATAACAGCGATCTTCCCCCGGCCAGCTAGCTTCACCGCAACCCTGACTGCTTGGCAGTCAAAATTATCGCTGGTAACAAAGGTCGGCGTAACAACAAAAACAAGATCGCAGTCTTTAAGGCGCTCTTTATTTCCCAAATTTTTGGTTTGTCCGGCGTCATAGCGGATAATCCGGCGCTTTCTTCTGGCAAGTTCGCCAGCCAGTTTTTGACTGTTCCGATCCGGTCCGATCAAGCCGATCAGCTTATTACTCATAAAAAAACTAAAAATTAAATTTTTCCTACAACTCTAAAAGTTTAACCTGACTGCCGGCCATTGTCAATTGTTTATAAATATAACTAAAAAGCTATCAATCAGATCTTTTTTATTTAATATTAAGCAAAAATATTAATTCTTGGTTCTCGGCTTGACAAAACAATTTTTTATGTTATCTTATAGTGTTGGCATCATCTTGTTTGATTGCCAAATAGTGGTTTTAACTGCTAATATTTGAAAAATAAACAACAAGAAGCTCTTTACAATGCGTAAAAAACGAAGCAGTACTTCTGCGTGGCGCGGAAAGGGAGTTAGGATTGTATTGTTTGTTCCGGGTAATTTTTTTCACGCCAACGTCCCATGGGAAAAGGGGCAACGAATGAAGAGCGAGTTAATAAACACGGTTATGATTTTTGGCAATAGCGCGCCGAAAGTGCGAACGACTTTCGCCTTTCAGGGCATTGACTATCAACTCTGCCCCGATTTAAGGAAGATGACTTCGTACTTCAAAAACCTTGAAACGATTGATGCTCCTCACGGCCATGTGCTGATGTCCAATATCAGCGATTACATGAAAAAATGGGGATAAAAACTTTCTACAGTGCCGGACCGGTCGCGCAAAGTTTTTTCGCTCCGGAATTTTGCTATCCGGATCAAAATTTTCTCCCGGCCAGCGCCAAGCTCATACTGATCCACGCCAATGAATCACAATCGTATTCGCTCTGCACTCCGCAAAACAGCAGAATTGACGTAGTCGACCAGACGAAAAGTATCAAAAACTTTCCGGATTCACCCAGCATCAAATTCGGAGAAAAAATCGGCATCCTGATGAGGGGCTATGAAGAAATTCATCGCCTGTTTTTTCTCTATCAGCGATTCCCCAATCATCCCCTACCCCAGCTAGGCGATCGGCTGGCTCTGGACTGTTTGCTGGACTATCTGGAATACCTGGCAACAAGCGCTGAAGAAAAAATCATCGTTTGCCCGATTGACTTGGAAGCGCCGATGGTCGAATCGCATTTTGATCCGCTGACTATCTGGGGAGATTTTCTTTCCGGTGTGCAGGCGCGAGGACTGGCCGAGATGTTCGTTCCGCTCTCTTCGCTCTATGCGGAGCTGGAAGAGCGAGCGCGGTACCAACCGAACGCCCCAGACGCCGTCTGTGGCATAAATTTACCGCTCATGAAGAGCATCTGCAGTATCTACTAAAACTCTGCAGTCAAAGGGTAAATTCAGAGCGTGAATGCCGTCTCTACGATCTGGCCGCCTGTTCCGATATTTTAGCAGCCATGGATCGTCGCAAAAACGGACCGATTATTCTGCCGGCTGAGTTGGAGACGGTTCAATCGGCAAGATCCACATCGGCTACAACCCCGATATTATCCGCATTCAGCTGGCTGCTTTTTACGCCCTAAGAGACAAATCAACTTTCGCTGATGGGCTGAAGAAAGTTATCAGCCAGGACAAAAAATACGGAGTTGAAGTTAAAGAAAATTCCCCTCAACTGCAACTGATCAAGACATACGTCGAAAACAATCAACTGTAAGGAGGGAAAAATGAAGTGGAAAGTATTTAAAGTAACAGTTGAAAACGGTGTCGCCAAGGAAGTGGTTTTCTTGATTGAAAAAAACTCATTCTTGGGCATAAGAGTTAACCAAAAGAAAATCCTCAAAAAACGAATCTGGGGTAAGACGGAAATTTTCGGACAAAAAGACTTTCCCTGGGAGGAGATTGTTGCCGAAGCGAAAAAAAGACTTGGCTTAATGAAAGATTGCCGGAGAAAGCCTCTAACGCCAATCGTACCGGAACAAGAAGTTCTGGCCTTAGAAGCAAAAGATCTGGACGAAAAAATTACTAATAAAAAAAGATCGAAACGCTATAAAGGCGAAACTAATCCTAACTCAACGGCTTGCGATAGCATCATCAAAAAAAACCCAAGATCATTGTTAACGCTAAACCACCTCATCCCCTCTCAGCGATTGGAGTTGCTGCGCCTCCGAGCGTTCGGAATTGAAATACTAGAAGAAGGCTGGGTGGGATTATCACGCTGGAGAAAATCAAAAGAAAAACCAGTGAAAAACTGGCAAAAAACAAAAGATATTTTTTCCGCCATCAGGATGCAAGATCATATTATGCAAAAATACCGCCAACAGCCAACCGGTGAAACCCCTCACCTGCTTTCTTTTGGGCAAATTATCGAAGAATGCAATCGATTATTGATCGGCTGGCGCTCAGCCCAACCTCAAGAGAAGGAAGACATAAGAAACAAACTGATTGCTGCGATCTTGGATTTAGAGAACTGTAAAAACGAGTTTAAAGCGGCTGTCAAAAGCCAACTGGAATTTATTATCTCTTGGCAAGATCGAACGGGGCGAACTAATCCGGGAGCTCTGGCAGCTAGGACAATTGCCAGCTTGGACGGCTTAGCCCAGAGATTATCAGAAATTGAAGATATTGGTGTTTATATCGCCCTGAGGCGAGAGTTGCTTGTTTTTATAGAAAATTGGCATGCAGCCTTAATCGAAAGGATGGTTGGATTGATAAAACAAAGAAGAGTAACATCGGCTATTAAGTTAGCTAGGATGGCGATGGTCTCCCCATATTGGGAGCGCGCCAAACAAGCAAATTTTTGGCTCTTAAACTTCACCTATAAATCATGCGAAACTCGATTAGCGGAAAAATGCCTAAATAATGCTTTAAACTGTCTTAAAATCACCATAGGAGGAAATCATGGATAGTCTGAATGACATTGAACCAATTAAAATTTTGGCGGAAATTGACCGAACTGGATGTATTGAAAGTATTATCGCTCTAGCTAAAAAATTCCTACCTCAAGATTATTGTGCTTTGGTCTGTGGCGACAATATCCATATCGAAGCAATTGTCGCCGTATATAAGGCGCAAAACAAACAAAATATCGGAAAAGTCGAACAAATATGCATTGAATGTATTTTCCGCGCCTTCTGTCATTTTCCCAGAAGAAGCTAAAATGACGTCCTCCCCGCACTCAAAAGCCTCCCGGCAAAACGGGAGGCTTCTTTTTTTTCGAAATTTAAATCAAAAATCTCTTAATTTCCTAATTCCTTCGTGTTTCTGGATTCGTTCTAAGGCTTTGGCTTCGATTTGGCGAATACGCTCGCGGGTAACGTCAAACTCCCTGCCCACTTCTTCCAAAGTATGAGCAACGCCATCCACTAGGCCGAAGCGCATTTCCAGTATTTTTTGTTCGCGGGGCGTCAATTCTACAATCACTTGTTTGACATAGTCCTTCAAAAGCTGCAAAGCGGCCGAACGGTCAGGTGTGATGTTTTTCTTGTCTTCAATAAAATCCTCCAGCGTTGAATCTTCTTCGTCTTCGCCGATGGTAGTACCCAGCGAAATGGTATCTTGAGAAATTTTAATCACGTGCCTGACCCTATCAATCTCTTCACCCATCTCGGCGGCGATTTCTTCTGGTAATGGTTCACGGCCCAAATCTTGAATCAATTGACGTTCAATTTGCTGAAATTTGTTAATTGTTTCCACCATGTGAACAGGAATACGAATCGTACGCGATTGGTCGGCCAAAGCTCTGGTAATCGCTTGCCTGATCCACCAAGTGGCATAAGTGGAAAATTTATAGCCCTTGCGATATTCAAACTTTTCCACCGCTCTGAATAAGCCGATATTGCCCTCTTGAATTAAATCCAACAATGACAAACCCTTAGAACCGGTGAATTTCTTGGCAATTGATACGACCAAGCGCAAGTTAGCTTCAATCAACCTCCGCTCCGCGTCCTTATCGCCCTTTTCTTTTCTCTTAGCCAGCTCGACTTCTTCATCACCCGAGAGCAATGGCACCTTGCCGATTTCGCGCAAATACATCTGGATTGAATCGGAACTTAGTTCGGAAATATCAAATTTCTTCTTATCATTGACAAATTGGCTCATGTTCTGCGCGCCAGTTTTTTTCTTGCCTTCGCTTGCTAAATCCAATACCCCCCCCGTATCTTCAATGATCTGCACGCAATTCTTCTGCAAATCTTCTAGTGTTAATTCGTAATCATAAACGTATTCCTCTACTTCAGGAAAAATATGCAACAACTCTGTTTCAGTGACAAAACCGCGCGACCTGCCCTTGCTAATTAATTCCTTAATCTGCTGTCCGGTAGGTTTAATCGTTTCTTGTTTTAGCGGGGCATGAATCTTAATCTCGGCCTTGAGTTTAATTTCATTTTTTTTCTTGGTTTTTTCCGGTCTTCGCCTTACAACCTGCTTTTTCGCCACTTTCTTTTTTTCCGGCTTTTTTGCTTTCTGAGTTTTTTTAACAGTAATCTTCTTCGTCAATTTGACCTTTTTAACTATTTTCGCCACTTTCTTTTTTTCCTGCTTTTTTTTGGCTTTTTGGCTTTTATTTTTTTTCATAATTTCGGCCAAATTTATTATTTGAACTTAACTATAATTAATTTTCCAACTCTCTAATTTCTATGACAACTCGCTTTAATTCTTCCATCAACTGATTCAAATTGGCGCCGACCTCAATTGTTTGCTTATTGGTTTGGCGCAAGGCGTTGGCTTCCGATTCTGCTTGGGTTATTAATCTGGTAATCTCTTTCAAACGATTATTTAAAAAATTCTTTTTTAGTTGATTGGAAATTTTTCTGATTTCTTGCTGGGCTTGTTCTGCTTCAAACTCAAAATAATCCTTATCCCCCAAGAGAACCAGTCGGTCTAAAACTTGAGGTTGGTTAACTGTTTTATGCTCTTGACTGGCTTCTTCCAGCCAAATTCTAAGATTTTGATAATCAAAAACAATCTCAGTAACACCGTCTTGATTACTGCTTTTTTCAATAAGATAATTATAATAGATTATTAAGCTATTGTAAATAGCCCTAATCTCCTCTCCCGCCAAGTGTTCAGGTAAAATTCGGTTAAAAATATCTTCCCAGAAAGAAGGAAATTTTATCCCCAATGAAAGCAATGATTCAGAAAGCGCCTCTTCTCTAGTGGTTATTTTAACTTCTGGCGTTCTAATAGAAGAAATATCATTTTTTCTGCTATAATTTTTTTGTTTAACGTTCTGCAAGGCTTCATAGAGAATTCTTTCTTCTATCTCAATCGCTTGGCTCAATTTCTTCAACCAATATGACTTTTCAATTTTATTGCCCAGTTTAGCGACAATTGGCAATAACTTTTTTGCCATCTGGCGCCGTTCAGCCGCTTTTGACAGATCAAGACCGATCAATGTTTTGTCAAAATAGTACTGCATCATGGGTTTAGCTTGCTCAATCGCTAGGCGCCAATTGGCCGGTTTCTGCCTAATGCATTCGTCAGGATCCTTAAAGCCCCCAATCTCAATCACACGGATATCCATTTCGGCGCCCAAGGCGACATCAATCCCTCTTTCAGCTGCCAGCAAACCGGCTTCATCCATGTCAAAAGCCAAGGCAATTTTCTGGCTGTAACGCTTGATTAAATTAACCTGATCAATAGTAAGCGCCGTGCCAGAAGAAGCGATGGTATTAGTAAAACCATTTTGGTGAGCGGTTATTGCGTCCATCTGGCCTTCAACCAATACAGCCAAATCCGCTCGCTTGATTGGCTGTTTAGCTCGATCCATGCCGAATAGTATTTTTGATTTGTCATAAATCATGGTCTGAGGAGTGTTGATATACTTGCCCAATTTTTCGGTCGCTTCCTTTGCCGGATCAACTCTGGCCGAAAAACCGACCGTATCGCAGTTGATATCGCGCAAAGGGAACATAATTCTGCCCCGAAATCGATCGTAAAAGCCGGATCTTCCCTCGCGCTTAATTGTTAAGCCGGACATAAAAATCTCATTTTCATTAAAGCCCTTATCTATCAACCAACGCGATAAAAAATCCCAGGAATCAAGACTGTATCCGATTTGCCATTCTTCAATCGTCTCAGCGGTTAAACCGCGTTTTGCCAGATAAAACCTGATACTCTCGGCTTGCTGGCTCTTTAGTAATTGATGATGAAAAAATTTAGCTGCCAATAAATTGATGTCCAACAGTCGATTTTTCTTTGAATCAAGCGTATGATCAAAATTTTTCAAGGCAACGCCGGCCTTTCGCGCTAAAATACGCAGAGCTTCCGGGAAGGCAATGCCTTCTATTTCCATTAAAAAAGAAAAAGCGTCGCCGCCCTTACCGCAACCAAAACAATGCCATATCTGCTTCTCCGGGTTAACCATGAAAGATGGGGATTTTTCGTGGTGGAATGGGCAAAGGGCGCGAAAATTTATTCCAGCTGCCTTTAGCTGGATATATTCACGGATTACTTCCACGATATCAAGTTTTGCTTTGACCTCATCGGAGGGATTAATCGGCATAGCTATTATAAATTTTTAGATATTAAAAATTTTTTTCCACCAGCTAACTTTACTACGAACCGGCACCGGAGTTTCTTCCAGTTTTCTCTGGCCATAGAATAGGGCATGATTTCTTCCATTTGCTTTATCTTCTGTCTTATTCTCTCTGTCTATTGACGTGCTACTGGGCGCGCGCAAATTTACAATCAACTGTTTTAAACGGGTTATCTCTTGTTCAATCACCTCTCCCTCATATTCGCCGCTATGCCGGTTATAGCCGGCGTAACTGGCTTGCTTTTGGTCCAAGTGCAAATTCAAAATAAACTGCTGATCGTTTTCCTGGCTGTAAAGATGAAGACGTGGATAGCGTCCACCGCCCAAAACTCTAGAAAAACTGCCCTGACTGGTACGGCGATCTTCGTGGTAACTATAACCGGCCAGACGTAAAAGTTGAGGCAAATTAATATTCAAATATTTTTTATTTAATATTAGCTTCATTTCTTTATTTATTTTTTTACCGATAGCATAGTAGATACTACCAGTAATTTAACTATAAATCAAAGCCAAAAATTGGTCAAAAATATTTTTTTCTGCTAACATATCAATATGACGACAGTTTGCTATTACAGTCTGACCAGCGTAATTATTGTTTCGCTCATATCTTTGGTGGGCGTATTTACCTTTGGCTTGAAATTAAGCTTTTTAAAAAAAATTACTGTTTTACTCGTTAGTTTTTCCGCTGGCGCTTTGCTGGGAGATGCCTTGATCCATTTGTTGCCGGAAGCAACAAAAAATAACCAAGGGCTGGCGCTGTGGCTTTGGGTCTTAGGCGGTATTATAGTTTTTTTTGTTTTGGAAAAAATAATTTTTTGGCGCCACTGCCATATTCCAACTTCAGAAAAACACCCTCATCCTCTTGGCATAATGAATATGATCGGTGACGGTTTGCATAATTTCATTGATGGAGCCATGATTGCCGGATCTTTCTTAATCAGTCTGCCGCTCGGTTTAACGACAACTATCGCTATCATCGCGCATGAAATACCACAAGAAATAGGAAATTTCGGCGTTTTGATGCATGCCGGCTATGGTCGACTAAGAGCCTTGGCGCTAAACTTTCTAAGTGCAATTTTTGCCATCTTGGGGACAATCATAACTCTCGTTTTTGGAAGCAAATTAGATGGTTTAGTTGATCTAATCATCCCCTTTACCGCCGGTAGTTTTATTTATATCGCTACCGCTGATTTATTGCCAGAACTAAAAAAAGAACCGCAACTACTTTCCTCATTAAATCAGCTGATTTTTATCCTTTTTGGCATTGGCTTGATGTTAATCTTGAAATTTCTATTAGAATAATTTTAAAATTATCGCTTTATAATAATCTCCACACATGATTAAAAACCGCACCAAAAAAATTGTTTTGTCATATAGGACTTCCTATTCATCTCCACTCTCCCTATCGTCTCATCTGTTCGCTTATCCAATCAGACATAATTTTCTGTTGAGGCAATAAATTAATAATTAATCATGCATCCTCGGCTATAATCAAATAAATGCGCGTACCAATCAGAAAACATGGCAAATATACCCACTTAAAGCCAGATCCTAGTTTAACCCAAGAAAAAATCGACGAACTAAAATTCAAAGTCGAAAGATTAAAAAAGATTGTCCGGCAAAGAGCGATTGAGGAAACAAAACGTTTGGCTGAAATGGGCGACTTTTCAGAAAATGCCGCCTACCAAATTGCCAAAGGAAAATTACGAGGCATAAATCAAAGAATCATAGAAATTGAAGACCATTTAAAAAATGCGGAAATTATTATTACGCCCTACGATATTGATCGGGTAAAATTGGGTCACAAAGTAACGATTGAATCAGACGGCAAGCAAAAAACTTATCTTATCCTTGGCTCGTCTGAAGCCGATCCTGCCAAAGGAATTATATCTCACAACTCCCCCCTTGGCTCGGCTTTGCTGGGTAAAAAAACCGGAGATCTAATATCAATAAAAATTAACAACCGCTCAGTTAGATATCGCGTTGTTAAAATTGAATTTAAATGACGTCCTCCCCGCACTCAAAAGCCGCCCTAACGGGACGGCTTTTTTCATGCGGGGTTTCCTCTGCTCCATTCATCCCCGCCCTCCTGCGGCGGCTCCTGGACCCGCCGCCTTAGTCGGGCGGGGTTTCCTGTTAAGGTATAAAAAAGCGCTTGTCAGCGCTCTTTTTTATAAAAATTTTATTATTCTTACTGCTGAGGCAATCCGATGAATGGATTGGCGCCGCCCCAATAAACGGGAGTCTTGCCGTCCCATTTTTCTATCCAACGCAATTCAACCACCTTGACATTAGCAGACAATGCTTGAGCTTCGGTTCTGATCGCCTTGGCCTTGCCTTCAGCTTCAGCTACCCTCTGCTCGGCTTCAATTTTAATTCTCTCCAAATCCCTTTCCGATTTCAGTTTCAACTGTTCGGCAGTAACCTTGGCTTCAATCGCTTCATTAAATGCCTTAGAAAAATCAAAGGCGGTTATATTCAATTCGTCTACGACGATATGGTTTTTAGACAATCTTTCTAATAAATTCATCTTAATTTGTTCTTTAACATTTTCACGCTTGACAATCAATTCTTCTGCGGTAAATTTTGCAGTTGTTGCTTTGACTGCCTCCTGAATAGATGGGGCGATTATCCTTGCATTGTAATCCTTGCCCACTTCTTGCCAAACTTTGTTTACCGCGCTTGGTAACAAATGATAGTTAATCGCCACCCTGGAAGTAACAATCTGCAAATCCTTGGATGAAGCGCTGGCAGGAACCTCATCTTTCTGAATTTTTACATCCATTTTTTGCACTTCTTGAATAAAGGGTATTTTAAAGTACAGACCTTCATCAAAAACCTTGTCTTGAACGGCGCCAAATTGCAATAATACGCCTCGCTCACCTGCGCCGACTGTGCCGATACCATTTAATAGAACAAAAAAGCCTAATAAAATCACTAAAAAAGTAGGGACACTTTTTCTTAATTTGTTTAAATCCTCAATTTTTTGAGGATCGATTACTTTATCCATAGATTTAATTTAATTATTACAGAACTTACGCGTTTGGCGCTATTTTTATAACTTTTTAGAAAATAATCTAATTCTAGATATAAAAATAGGCTGAATTTTTATAATTCATTTCAAAAATTACTTCGCATAATGTCAAACGGTAAGTCCCATATTAGTTAATTATTGCTAAAATTTTAACATAAAAAAATTTTTTTGAAAAGGGTATGTATAGTTAACAATCAAAGGTGCATAACTTCAGTCACATATTGGGTCTGTCGCCAATTAAGTCGCCGCTAGGCGACTAA
>CAYUHZ010000027.1:0-11618 GCA_964444625.1 uncultured Gammaproteobacteria bacterium
AATAAACTTGGATCAACCCACCAGATACCTCGCGGGCTTGCCCCGAGGTAATTCAATCGAAGATATTCCCCGTCAGCTTGCTACGGGGACGTCGGACATGAATTATAGTAAAAGGGCGCCATAATGTAGGAATGGAGAATAAAGACGACAAACATATAAAGAAATCCCGCAACAAAATCCCGCTATTATGTCATATAGTCTGCCCGGTCGGTTATCGCAAAAAGGTTTTCTGCGATATTTTATCTCAATCTCTGAAGGATGTTTGTGCTGAAATCAGCCAAAGATACGAAATTCATTTTATCGAAATTGGGGTAGATGACGATCGCGCGCATTTAATGATACAAAGCGTTCCGGCTTTGTCGCCGAAACAAATCGCGCAAACGGTGAAAAGCATTACGGCAAGACGATTGTTCGGCATGCATCCTTTGCTCCGCAAAGACTTGTGGGGCGGCAAGTTTTGGACGAGCGGGCATTATATCAATACGGTAAGCGAATATGCCAACGCAGAGACAATCCAAAACTATGCAAAACAGCAAGGAAAAAGTTATAACAAAATCTTGTCCCAGCAACCAAAGCTGTTCGACGGCATTGGATGAAACATAGCCGGATACCCCGTCAGCCTGCTACGGGGCAATTCATTAACACTGTTCCAGCTTATTGATATAACTCAAAACAACCACTAAATAATTCTTGGCAAAGACACTAATGCCAAAATTCCTGCCGAATTCAGGAAAAATGATAGCAAGAGAAACTGCCAGTTTTTTATCTTACTTAATCCCATTAAACTCAAACCTAGCTCATCGGGTAGCGGTGATGCAATTATAATAGCACCAGCAAATGGAACCATCCAAGCAAAATACGGACTGCTAAAAATACGTTCAAAGAATGGCTTTTTAAACAAAGTAAAATGAGGCTTAATCTCGGCGAACACCGCATCCTTAAAAAACCTAAAAATCAAATAATCTCCGATTACTGCTCCCATTCCGGCAAGCAGAGCAACTTCCCAAGGATTATGTTGTGTAGCCAGATAATACAGCACAACCAAAGACGGAGCAACCGTAAATGTCGAAACAAAGAATATGCCAACAATAAAAACACCCACATATCCTAAGCTGCCAACATTGACGATTAATGATCTTACAAAATCAGAGTTAAGAAAATAAAAAAACACAATCAAGCTTAAAATTAGTAAAGCGGTATTTTTGAATTTCCAATTTTTATATTTTTCAAATAAATTCATAGTGGCTTAATATACTAAAATTATAGCATATCTACCCATTAAATTTAAGCGAATCCCCGGAGGGCTAAAAATTCATTAGCCTTCCGTGGATCTGTTTCAATTCCGGATTAACATAGTGGGTATAGATCTGCATACTGCGCAAATCGCTATGACATAAAAACATTTGCACTGCTCGAAGATCTGCCCCATTTTTGATTAAATGCGTGGCAAAAGAATGCCTGAAACTATGGGTCGAAATATCGCTTCGTAGCCCCGCTAATTTGACGTATTTCTTGACCACCTCCTGCACCGATCGCTTTCCTACCCGGCCTTGATTTAGCTCGGTCCAATCATTTCTCTTTCTGACAAAAGTGAACTACGCCGGATAATTATCCTGTCTGGTCTTTAAATCATTTATTCCTCATAGGCTTGACTTGAGATTTCCTTGCAAGGAAGAGTTTGAGAAACCATTGGTTTCTCAAATAAAAAAATTTTCCTTGGGATACCTCGTGGGATTGCCCCGAGGTAGTTCATTATTCTTTGATCCAATGCTTTCCCTGTCATTAGAAACACCTACTAGCCAAGCACAAAGAATGCCTCTGGCATCCTGAAATGCCCGTGCTATAATAATTATACCTCGCCGAGAAAGTTGCTTTTTCAAGGCATGATGGAAAAGACGGACTACTAGCCGTCTTTTCGTTTGTTAAAATTGATTAGATGTTAACGTAAATAAAAACCAGTGGCAAATCAAAAATTGACCAAGAAAAGCCAAAAACCCAATAATCTTAGGCTTTTGTCACAGCTTTCCCCTGTTGGGCGTAAACCGACTTTTTATACTAGCAGATAGGTGATGAAACTACGCTAAAGAAAATATAAAAAGATAAAAAATACTATCATATAACCAATTACCACGCCCGCTTAACTAATAATTGCCTGCATTAACAGGGCGAAAGCGGCCCCAACAACAACATACAAAGAAGCATCATAAAGGTTTTTCTTCTTATTAAATATTGGCAGCAGTATTTCAATTATGGAAACATACAACATTGCTCCTGCGGTCACGCTAATAATCAAAGAAAATGCTTCGCTTGGCATAGATCTTAATAAAAAATATGAAACAAAGAACCCAAATATTGTCGGTATCGCGGAGAGCGAAGACAACCAAAATGCTTTTTTGCTATTTTTAAGAACTAAACAAAAAGGCGCCGCAACGCAAACGGTTTCTGGTATATCGTGTATGGCTATCGCCAAAGCAGTTAACAAAGAAAAATTCAACCCCCCGATTCCGCTGGCGCCGACTGCTAAGCCTTCTGGAAAATTATGAATTGATATCCCTAAAAATAAAAACCAGGCAGTCATTTTTAATTTTGAATATTTGTCACTATGATGATAATGCGGAATAGTAAAATTCAAAATAAGCATAAGGATTATACCTATCAAAATACCAAGCACCGCTGTCACAAAACCTGCGCCATATATGCTTTGCGGAATAAGTTGAAAAACGGAAATTGCAATCATGACACCAGCCGCAAATGCTAGCATTTTATCTATACTTACTTCGCTGTATTTTTTATAAACGCCAAAAAAAGAACCTAACAACGGTCCTATCAATAGTATAAATATAATCAATGCGATAATCATATTTATAATTATTTAAATCTTATACTTCATTAATTTTTTACCCGTTTCAAAAACTAATAAGCTAGCTACAGAATACAAAGATATTACAAACCAATCACTAACTCCGAGCGGTACGGTGTTCAGAATTCCATTCATAAATTTTGAATAAACCGCCAGCAAAAATAGTAAGAATCCGATTATGGTTGCGAAAACCAAGAACCTATTCTTGAAAGGGTTTACTTTAAATACTGATTCGCCTAGGCTCCTAATATTATAAATATTAAATAACGTACTCATGCCAAGCGCGACAAAAACCAGGGTTCGCGCCTTATCAACGTCGCCTGTGCTTTTCCAATAATAATAGAATACTGAGAGCGCGATAACATCCATCACAAAGGCATAAAATGCGATATTAAATTTTAATTTGCCGGTCAGTAATTGCTCTTTTCTTCCTCTTGGTTTGTCCAATAACACGTCATGATTAGATTCCTCGAAAGAAAGGCTGGTGGCGGGCAACGGACTCTCCACTAATTTAATCCATAATATTTGCACCGGCGTGATCGGAAGCGGCCAGCCAAATAATACCGCGGAACCAATTACCACCATCTCCTGGAAGCAATCCGTAAAAAGATAAACCAACACCTTCCTGATATTCGCAAATGTGGTGCGCCCTTGCTTAATCGCTTCAACTATTGTCATAAAACTGCTATCCAAAAGAACCAAATCCGCCACCTCTTTTGAAACATCAGTGCCATTGCCCATAGCCACGCCGATGTCCGCTTTTTTTAGAGCTGGCGCGTCGTTAATGCCATCACCCGTCATGGCCACCACTTCGTCGTTATTTTGCAAAAACGAAACGATTTTCAGTTTATGACGAGGTTCTACCCTGGCATAGACCAAAGTATTTTTCAGTCTTTCGGCCAGCAAATCTTCGTCTAATTCATCGATTTCAATTCCGGTTATAACCTGCTCGGAATTGGCATTGATCCCGGCTTCATTGGCGATAGCCAGAGCCGTATTGGCATGATCGCCGGTTATCATCACCGCTTTCACTCCAGCCTTGTGGCAAAGGGCGACCGCTTCTGCGGCGTCATGCCTTATCTTGTCTTTTATTACCACTAAGCCGACAAAAACTAATGATGACAAATCATTATTTGATATTTTTTTCTTTTTGGTTTGTTGGTAAGCAACTGCCAAGATGCGCTGCCCCGCTGAAGTTAGCTTTGCGATTTTATCATCGATAAATTCAATAAATTCTTTATCAATTCTTTTTTCCTGTCCGCCCTGCAAGACATATTCTGTTTTAGCAAAAATTTTCTCAGGCGCTCCTTTGACATAAATAACATTACCCTGCTGTCCTTCGTGCAGTGTGGCCATGATTTTTGCGTCTGATGAGAACGGCAATTCGTGCAATCTTTTTTCCGCCTTCTCTAAATCTTTTCTTCGCATTCCATAAATATCCCCGGCCAGAAGCATAGATCTGTCCGTCATGTTGCCGACTACGCTCAGGTCTTTAGAAGCCGTATCTTTACTATCAATAACCGCATCATTGGAAATAACGCAAATTTCTAAAACCTTTTTTGTCGTTCCGATTAAATCAACCGCCTTTTTTTTACCTATCTCAATCTCATGCTCCGCGGTAATTATCTTTTCTACGCTCATCTCGCCCTCGGTTAGCGTCCCGGTCTTATCCGTGCAGATTACCGATACGGCGCCCAAGGTTTCCGCGGAAATTATTTGCCGCACCAAGCCGCGCTTTTTTATTAGTTTTTGCATCCCCAAAGCCAAAACAATGCTCATGGCTGGCGCAAGCGCTGCCGGCACCGCCGAAACCACAACCGCCACCGAAATCATAAACATTTCAAAAAACGGCCGTCCGAGAATTACGCCGATCGCGAAAATCGCCACATTCGCCGCCACCAAAAAAGCGCTTAGCCATTTGGCAAAATTTTGTACTTGCTTCTGCAAAGGAGTTATAACTTCGTCTGTTTCTTTTATCAAGCTGGCTATCTTGCCCATTTCCGTATCTTTGCCGGTCGCTACTACCACGGCCCGGCCTACTCCTTCGCTCACGGACGTACCTTGAAAAACCATATTATCGCGATCGGCAAGCGTAGTTTCTATAGTCAAAGCGTCAACAGTTTTTATCGAAGGCAAGGCCTCGCCAGTCAAAACCGATTCGTTTATTTTTAAATTGTGCGACAATACCAATCTTGCGTCAGCCGGGATTATGTCGCCGGGACAGATATCAATCAAATCGCCTGGCACAATATCGGCCTGATCAATAATCGACAAAACACCACCGCGAACAACGCGCGCTTTATATTTAACAATACTGCTTAATTCGGACAAAGCTTTATTCGCCTTGAGCTCTTGCATAAACCCGACCATGCCTGACACAAAAACCACCAAAGCGATAATCATGCCGTCGCTGAAATGCTTCAAGAAAAAACTTAAAACCATAGCGAACAGCAGAACAAAAGCCAGAGGATTATTGAATTGCCTGATCAACAATTTAAAAACAGAAAAAGGCTTATCTTTGGGCAGTTCATTTTTACCATATATTTTTAACTGATCAGACACCTGAACATCGCTCAAGCCGTTTTGTCCGGAATTGAATATGCCAAACGCCCCTTCGGCGCTCAAGTTATGGAAAGTTTTGCTTGTTTCGCTATTTTTTTTCATACTGTTTTCTTTGTTCTCTATTTTCTTTATAGAGATGATAAATGGTTGGTAAAATCGAGAGAATGATTATTAATATAATTATTGGCAAAAGATATTTATCTATATTTGGCATAATCTTGCCAAGAAAATAACCCCCAAACATCAATCCGAATGTCCAAATAAAACCTCCGATTATATTATACTTGATAAACACGCGGTATTCCATATTGCAACGCCGATCGCAATAGGGGCGAAAGTTCTGACGATTGGCAAGAATCTGGCAATGACAATAGTTTTTGCGCCGTATTTTTCATAGTACTTTTCCGTTTTGACAATATGCTCTTTTTTAAAGAAACGGGAGCCTTCTTTTTTAACAGAACTTACGCGTTTGGCGCTATTTTTATAATTTTTTAGAAAATAATCTAATTCTAGATATAAAAATAGGCTGAATTTTTATAATTTATTTCAGAAATTACTTCGCATAACGTCAAGCGCGTAAGTCCTATTTAAATAAAGAACACCCCGCTCTTCTGCCGAAAGCTTATCCCACACTATCTCCTGATACTGCGGCAAAAAAACCAGAGCGGTCGCGAGGCCAATATCCAAAAAACCCTGCGAAGCCAAAAATCCGGCAGTAAAAAGAAGACTGTCGCCGGGCAAAAAGAAACCGAAGAACAAGCCTGATTCCGCGAATGCAACCGCAAATAGGCCGATATAACCAGCGGTTTTTATTAATTCAACCAAGTCCATAAATGATTTTATTTATTTTTCCACTTTATTTGGAATTCGATCTCCTCCACATCATTTTCTCTTTCATGTTCAATGTTAATAAGCGCATTTTTCGGCACTCTAATTTTTTCGCCGGCAATCTGAATGGTAAAATTTTTACCTGCCTCCAGAGCGTCGGCAAACCGCCGAATCTTTTTGATCATGTCCGACTGTGAATATGTTTTTTCAATATCTCTCTTGTTTTTTTTCATATCGTTGTTTTATATTTTAAAAACATATAAACATTATTTAAGCATCTCTCCTAAAAGCTTTATTGCTTCTCCGTAGCGCGCCCAGTCGCCATTTTTTTGCGCAACCATTGCCTCTTCATATGCCTTGGACGCATTTTTAAATATTTCTGAATAATCTTTATTTTGCTGTTCTCCGGGAATTGCCGGCTTTCCTGCGTTATTTGCTTTTGGCGCTTCGATTTTTTCTTTGCCGAAAATTTTAGCCAAACCTGCCTCCAATGTTTCCTCCATAGCAATTTTATTTTCGTATGCGACTACCACTCGCTTTAACTCAGGAATTTTACCAGCCTCGGCTTTGAGATAAAGAGGCCGAATATATAGGAGGGACTCTTCAATCGGGGTAACCAAGAGCGGGCCCTGTATTACTTGCGAACCGCCTTGGCTCCAAAGAGATATCTGCTGACTAACTACCGGATCTTGATTTATACGACCGATAATCTGCTTGGGGCCGAACACTAGCTTATCCTTGGGAAAACGATAAACCAATAACTTTCCGTAACTTTCACCGTCATTGCGAGCAACCATCCAAGAGGCTAGGTTATCTTTCGCGCGAGGAGTGAATGGCAACATCAAAACATATTCTTCTTTTTTTTCACCCGGCAGTTTCAAGATGGTATGTCTTGGCTGCATTGCCGGCACTATGCCGGCAATCGCGCCCTCTCCTTCGCTGGCGATAGCCGGAATTTCCCACTGATCTTCTTTATTGTAAAAAATTTGCGGATCATCCATATGATATATTGAATACGCCGCCGTCTGAAGAGTGAATATATCTTCAGGATAGCGCAAATGAGAAGCTAAAACGGCTGGCATTTCCGAAATAGGCTTAAATACTCCGGGGAAAATATTGGCATAGGTTTTTATAATCGCATCATTGGCTTCGGACTGATAAAACGCAACACTGCCGTTGTAAGCGTCAACAACCGCCTTTACCGAATTTCTCACATAATTAACGCTCTCTCCATTCATCTTAAAAGGCTGTGAGTATGGATAATTATTGCTTATGGTGTATCCATCGGCAATCCAATATATTTTTCCATCAGCAATAACGGCGTATGGATCTTTGTCAAAAGTTATAAATGGCGCGATTTTTTCAACTCTTTCTTTGATATTTCGATAATGCAAAATGCGGCTTTCGTCGGTTATGTCGTTTGACAGTAGTAATTTAAGCGATTGAAATTTTATGGCATAGGCAATGCGCTTGATAAACGAATCAAGAACTACGCCTCCGCTGCCTTCATAGGTTGTGTAAACATTTTCCTCGCCCTTCGGATAATCAAACTCCCGAGATTTAGTTTTGGTAATGACGTAGTCATTTGAAAGTTCGCCAAAATATATTTCCGGCCGTGTTATTTCAAGTTCTTTTACATCCGCTTTCGGCGGCAAATCCTTAACCAATAAAACCGGCAGTCCTTCCGGCGTAACTTGGTTTACCGGCCCGGCCGCAACTCCATAACCATGAGTGAATGTCAATCTTTCATTGATCCAATTTTTATTCGGCAGGCTTGCCGACGCCAGCTCTCTGGGAGAAAGCATGATTTGTCGAATTTCTCCGTTTATAACATAGCGATCATTATCAACTTCGGCAAACTCATAGTAAGTTCTTATTTCCTGTATTTGGGAAAAAGTTGATAACAGCGGCTTTCTGTCCCATAGTCGAACGTTTTTTATTGTCAAATTATTGGCCTTGATGTCGTCTGCTGAAATGGCTTTGTCTCCGGATATTTCTCGCTCTTCGATCTTATTAAGTCCAAGCGCCTCCTTTGTGGCGGCAATGTTATTTTTTATGGATGGAGTTTCTTTAACCAATTCATTGGGCGCAACGATTATTTTTTGAAATAAGTTAGCGGCCACCGGTCCGGCAAATCCCATTACCACATAAAGCGCCAGCACGCCAAAAAGCGGCGCCAATTTTTCCTTCCACATCCAAAAAAGAACAGAAACAGCGCCAAGCAAAACAACAATGAAAGATGCCCAAATCATCGGCATTTTTACCATCAAGTCTGCGTAGGTCGCGCCAAACACCAAGCCGCTTTGGTTTGTCAATAATCCAAAACGCGAAAAATAAATACCGGCCAAAGTAATTATCATGATAATTAACAGCAAAAAACCGAGATGAATCCTTGCCTTGCCGTCAATTTTGAATTGCTTTAACGCAAGTGGATTAGGGATGGAAAACCTACCTTGAAAAAAATAAATGGCAGCGCTCCCGACTATTGCCAGAAGGGTAAGAAATTTTAACAAACCTAATCCTAACTGATAAACCGGAAGTGAAAAAATATAAAAACCGATATCCTTTCCGAATATCGGGTCTGTCGAGCCAAAACTCGCGCTTGAAAAATATTTCAATATTTCCTGCCAACTTCCCGCGGCGATTAAACCGAACAATACGGCGGCCCCTAAGCTAAAGATCGTGGCTAAACCTTTAACAGCGCCTCCTCCTATTCTTGTTAAGTCGCCAAATAAAGCGCTCGAAAAAATTACGTTTCCCGCCGCCTTTGAGCGGAGAGCCAGATAAAAGTTAAACAGCAAGAAAGAAGCGGAAAAAACAAAGGCCGAAACAAACAACAACGCCTTAGCGCCCAACGATTTTATCATCATCTTGGCGTATCCGACTTCGGACAGCCACCACCAGTCAACGATAAGGGCAACGGCGCTGGAAAAAACGGTGAAAACAATGAAAGAACCGATAAGCAAAAATCCAGTACGATTTTTTGAAATATTCATAATTTTAGCTTTATTAATCTTTAAATTTTTTCTTCTGCAGGCTAAAAAAACTCACGTTAAAACAAATAGCCTGCAAATAAAAGCATTAAAAGTCAAAAATCTCGCCTAATATAGAATGCTTTTTATGCTTTTTGTAATGCCAGTGATCGTCGTGGTGATAACTGTTATTATGATTCTGATTATTTATCGGCATCGCTTGGGTAGGCTCGCTTTCGGATTTCTCGATTATTTTATCAAGCTCTCCTCGATCAAGCCAAACACCGCGGCACTTCGGGCAATAATCGATTTCCATGCCTTGCCTTTCTGACATAACAAGATCGACTTCACAAATTGGACATTTCATATTTTTTTTGATCTCAAATGAATCGCTTGGAATCACTGAAGATGATTAATTATAATTATTTTAATTTTTTCGCTTTAAGCTTGAAAGTTTTCGGAATATCGTACATGCGCCCAGATAACGCTTGGTTTTTTTTCTGCAACAATAACCTTAAGCCAAGTAGTTCCAACCCGATTATTAACAGCCACCAGCCCGGCACCAAGGGAAATATCACCAAAACAAAGCCGATAACAATCGAAACCACGCCTAGAATTAATCTTAAAGCGGAATTCTTAATAAAATTATTTATTTTGCTCAACATGGATTTAATTCAATTTTCTCAGCCTAGCAACTCTTTCTTCGACCGGCGGATGCGTAGAGAAAAGCGCCATTAAAGCCGACTGCTTGAATGGGTTAATTATAAACAAATGGGCGGCGGTTTCCTGTTTTGGCGACCCGTGAAGCTCGTGGCTTGAGGCAAACCCGCTGATTTTCTGAAGCGCTTTGGCCAGCCCATCGGGATTGCCGGCAATCTTAGCTCCGCTTTCATCGGCAATGTATTCGCGTGACCTGGAAACAGCCATATGAAGCAACATCGAGATCACCGGCGCCAAAATCATCATGGCGACCGATCCGAATATTCCCCCGGAACCGTCTTCTTCATCGTCGCTCGTGGAGCCGAATATATTGGCGAAATGCGCCAACTGCACCAAGTATGATATTGCGCCCGCAAACGTTGCCGCAATACTGCCAATCAGCATGTCGCGATTTTTAATATGGGCTAATTCATGAGCCAATACTCCGCGCAACTCATCTTCATTAAGCAGGCTGACTAGTCCGGTAGTTACCGCCACGACCGCATGCTTTTCATTTCTGCCGGTCGCGAAAGCGTTGGGCATCGGATTGTCCATTATGTACAATTTTGGCATCGGCAAAGACGCTGATCGAGATAATTCATCAATCGTTTTGTATAGATGCGTATGCTCCGCCTTGCAAGCTTCTTTCGCCCCATAGGTCATAAGCGCCATCTTGTCAGACCACCAATATGCGCCGAAGTTCATGGCCGCTGATATGATAAGCGCCAACAAAGCGCCGGATTGCCCGCCGGCAAAATAACCGACTGCCATCACTAAGCCGGTCAATAAACCAAAAAATAAAGTTGTTTTTAAATTGTTCATATTATTATATGCTCGAGTGCCGAGCGAAATTATAATTTTTTAATTTCCTTAAGATCCTTGTCTGGCAAATACAGGATAATTAAACCGATGATAACGCCAAACAAAGACGTCCAAAGATGGCTCCCGCCGAAAATTAATCTATCCAATTCATCAAGCATATGCCAAATGCCTCGCCACACTAAGACAAGTCCGATAACTATGGAAATATTTTTTGTTAAATAACTTAACGATATTTTTTTCTTGTTCATAAATTTAAAACTTTTGGAAATCAGTTTTTTTAGTTCCTCGAAAGTCTCCATTTCCAGGAACTCGCTCTTGCACTCGTCTTTCAATCTCCCAAAAAATGATTCCTGCCCCGGATTCTCCGTCGGCGCGCCCGGAGCAGAATACGACAGCGCGATATTGTTTTTTAATACTTCATTTACATATTCATAGCCTGTATACTGCGATCCCTGGTCGGAATGGCTGATCAGATCATCCGGCAATCGACCTAATGGTTTTTTCATAGCTTCCGCTCTGGCTATTTTAGCCTTTAACTCTCCAGAGCCTGATCAGGGGAGTTTTCGAATGCTTTGACCCCGCGCTCCGCGAGCTGATCGCGCCAGAGGTAGGGCAAATTCGGATTAACGTCATATTTCCGGCCGATCTCGGCGGCATTGCCGCCTTTCAGGATGTCGATCACCCGGTCGAACTTAAACTGGGCGGTATAGGTTTTTTAGTCTTTTTCAGACCGGCTCCGCCGGCTTTTTCCGCTTGGGACATATTTTTTGAGGAATGATTATGAGTTTACGATACCATATTGGCCGTAAACTTAAAACCTTTCCTTGTGGAAATCCCATTTGCATACCAGTTCAGTATAGCTAGGATTAGTCAAA
>CAYUHZ010000028.1:0-11461 GCA_964444625.1 uncultured Gammaproteobacteria bacterium
GCTCAGGATCGTAACGGATATATTCAGAAACAGAAAAGAAAAATTCAACGACCAAGTCATGCTGGTTTCCTGCGGACTCTGGAATTGCCATTTATCCATGAAGCGATAATTCCAGAATCTCCAGGAAGATTCTAACTATTTTAAGTTGCTATTTGGCAACAGGTCTATTATATAAATTATTCCATTGTTTGATTGCTCTTTTTAACTCTAGTACAGTTTTAAATTTACGTCTATCATAAAACATTTCTTGATCCGTGCGGTGGCTACGTTCTACCTTGCTATTCTGCGCCGGTTTTCCCGGGCCAATAAGATAATAAAGATATTATTTTACATTAAGAATAAATCCAGCGGATGAAGCCTGTGGTTCAACGGATTAGCTGATTTCTGATAGCCGGCATATCTATTAGTAAAACAGCTGTCATTATCCGCCTTGATCGCGCGTATCCGAAATGGCGCATGATTCAATAGCTTGACGACAAAATCAATGGCATGACCGTTGCCCATATCATCGTAAATTTCCAAATGCCACCAGCGGGAAGCGCAATCAATGGTCGTGAATTGATAATATCGCTTTCTGCCAATCAAATCAGGCGCATATTCAATATCAATCTCCACCAAATCTCCCTTGGCCAGCGGCGTTTTGATATATTTATATTTTAATTTTCTGGTTCGGTATTTTCTCGTTTACCCCTCGGATTTGATTATCTTGCCGATCGTCCGGTCATGGATTAATATATTCTCTTTTTTTAATTTGAAATTCAGTTTCTTAGCGCACAATTTTGTTTTATTCCGCAATTCGATTGTCCGTTCCTTAATCCTGATAGGCGTTTCATTCGGCTGGTTTTTGGGCCTGGTGGATTTTGGCATCAACCCTTCTTCGCCGAATTGCTTGTACAGCCCAACCCATCTCTCGAGCGTCCTTCGACCGCCGGGAACACCTTGTCCACGCCAATTAATTTTATGTCTTTTTGGATGATGGACATAACCCATCTTAGCCACTCTTCCAGAACGTTGCTTGGCAACTTTATACACATATTTGCCAATTTTCCCATAGTTTTTGGAAAACCGCCATATGTGTGTACATATTACTTTAGAGACTTCTTTCTTTAACGAAACTGTGTTATAATAAAGAAGTTGAATTATTATAAATAACCCTAGGGGCAGTACCCACGAGGAATAGAAGATTTAACGATAAAATTTTATGATTTTAGACAATCAAATGATTTTTGCTAAATTGGACAAATACAATGTTCGCAAATCAATAGAATTATTACCGGATCAAGTCAGGCAAGTTTTGTCAGACGCAGAATTGATAAAAATACCTCGAGATTACTCCTCGATAAATAAAGTGGTGATCAATGGTATGGGCGGATCAAATCTTGGAGCTCACGTGATCAAAGCGGTTTTGGCCGGAGAATTGAAAGTCCCAATAATTATCGAGCCCGGCTATGACGTGCCGGCTTTTGTAGACAGGGATACTTTATATGTGATTTCTTCTTATTCCGGTACTACCGAAGAGCCGATTTCTACCTATCGCGAAGCCAAGAAGCGAGGCGCCAAAATTATGGCTATAACCTCAGACATTCCCAAGGCCAAGCTTTATGAATTAATGATAAAGGAGAATATCCCGGGTTATGTTTTTAAGCCTGAATATAACCCATCTGGACAGCCAAGGCTCGGAACAGGTTACTCAATATTCGGCCTGATGGCGCTATTGGCCAAGGTTGATCTTTATAAAATCAAAGTCAAAGATGTAGAAAACATTATTGCTGAAATGGAAATCAGAACCAGAGGGATGAGAACAGAGGAGCCAACAACCGATAACAAAGCCAAAAAATTAGCAGAAAAAATAATGGGCAGAATTCCGGTGTTAATAGGGGCGGAATTTTTGGCAGGCAATTTGCATATCATGCGCAACCAGATCAATGAATCCGCCAAACAATTCTCGACCTTCTTAATTCTGCCTGATTTAAATCATTACGCCATGGAGGGCTTGAGCTTACCTGAAGAAAACAAAGATAATATAATATTTGTTTTTTTTAATTCAAAATTATACGATAAAAGAGTGCAAAAGAGAGTTCTGCTCACCCAGGATGTAGTTGAAAAAAACAAAGTAAATGTTATTAATTATGAGTTGACAGGCAAAAATAAGCTGTCCCAGTCTTTTGAAATGCTTCAACTTGGCTCATGGATAAGTTATTACCTTGGCATACTTAATGATGTTGACCCAGTGAAGATTCCTTGGGTTGATTGGTTCAAGGAACAACTTAAAATTTTTTTAAAAAAGTATCAGGACGATCGGCTATTCAAATGAATTACGGATCATACGCAATTTCTGTGGACTGAGCATATAACTTGGCAATCCGCAAAAGGTGGAATTTGCGATCTTGGACTCCTCTGACAATAGATCTTGATGCTTTTAATTTTGCGTTAAACGACTCGACTGAAACATTTGCGCTTCGATTAATAAAATAATTCAGAATAGTCGCTTCATGCAAACGAATTGTAAATCCTTGTAGGATATAGTCGTAATTTGTAGTAAAAAATTAGCCTAAACTGCGTTTTTGATTATTGCGTTCATGTTTATATTATAGTGTAATTTTGGATAATAACAAAAGTCGCTGGCTTATTGAAAAACCTGCGCCGTAAAAATTAATAACTCCACCGCTGGATCATCCCGATAACAACCAGCGGGCAAGCCAGCCTTATCTTCGCATAAATGGTCCAAAAACTCCTCTAATGTCCAATTGGTTTCAGTTGCTACTTGCGGCAAAAAAACTCCAGTATGAAAACCTTTCTTTACAATAACGCCGTGCTTGCCTAATTCAATCAGCCGCCAATTGTTTATTTTCTCCGGTATGGACAAGGCGCTAATTTCATATTCAAGTTGAATTAATTCTTTTTCTTCTACTGGAAAAAATCTGTGATCATTGATGGCGGCGGCAATCGCCATGTCGCGCACCACTTGCCATAAAGCAGAACCATTGGGCGCTATTTGACCGATACAACCTCGCAATTGTCCCTGTTTGTGCAGGGTGACAAAAGCGCCTTGCCGCCAATCCAACCGTTCATCTGAATTAGAAAAATTCATTATTTTGCCATATTTAATAAAATTTTCCACAGCTTCCCTTGCCAGTTTTACTAATTTTTCCTTTTGCTCGGAACTTAAGATGCTTCGATTAATCTCTCGGCTGATATTTTTTTCATTTTGATAATAAATTACGGCTCCATAGCCAACAACTCTGGCAACATCCCCTCCTGATATATCACCGCTGGTAGAACGGCTTAATATTTCCGGCTCTTGCCAGCCAAGCTTCCGCGACAAAACCATCGCTGTTTTTACGCCATCAATACCGCAAAGCAGGGTTTGCATTCCCGGTATCTCCTGTTCTTCTGTTTGTTTGACATGCTCATCCAAAGCAAGGACATCTCCTTGCATAATAAGTTCCAATGTTTTTTGATCGATCAAGGCGGCTGAATCTTTAGTGGGATAATGCGAAAGATCGGTGGAAACAACCAGCAAGTCGTCTGCGCTAAAAATTTCGACTAATGCCTGGGTTAATTTTTCATAACCCAAATCATTAATATTGCCAAAGAGTATCGGCACTATTTTAAAATTATTTTTTAATACTGTTTGCAAAAACGGCAACTGAACTTCAATGGTATGATCATATAAATGGGCCTGGCTATCTAGTTTTATCTGAGCATCAAAAAGGCTTAATTTTTTAACCTTCTCCCGATCAACCGGCACCAAACCAAGCGGTGTTTGCCAAGCATCGGAATCATCAACGGCAATCCCATCAAAATATTTTACATGAGAGTTACATAGTAAAAAAACAGTTCGAATTTCACGCTCTTCTAATTTTTTATAACCCGCTGCCGCGGTTGTTCCGCTATAATAATAGCCGGCATGAGGAACAATAATAGCCCGCACCAAACTAGATGCTCCGGATCGAGCAACGAGGTTTAAATTCTTGATTATTTCTTTTTTTAGCTCTTCTTTTTTGGCTGGATAAAAATTACCAGCGGCTTGAGGTTGTCTAATTTTTTCAACCATATTTCCTTGCGCCTCCCTACTTTAACCGTAAGTTAATAAAAAACTATTAAAAAATTCATACCATGCACAAAAACAATTAATCATGCGGCCCTAAACGCTTACTTTTAAAGTTTTATATATTCAGCAAATCAGCTCTAAGCAAATCAATTTCCCCTGTTTTAGTTTGCCAGCAAGCGAAACTCGGTTTAGAAAAAGTTCCCGCCAAGGCGCCGGGGTTAAACGTCTTGATATCATCTACAGTTTCTTCCCATGGTTTGTGGGTATGACCATAAAAAATAATTTTTTTGTGGTTCGTTAATATTTGTTGATTCATTAAATCGCTTAATTCTTCGATAAACGAAGGCTCGTGGCATATCCCAACTAAAAAATTTTCAGTCAATACAAAAAAACCAAATCTTCCTAAATAAGAAATATTTTGATATCTTTTTATCTCCTCTGGATTATATATTTCCGTATTTCCTCTGACTAGATATATCTTCCCGGCAAATCCATTTGCAAAAATTTTTAAAGTTTCACTGTTTGTTATATCGCCGCAACAAATAACCGATTCGATTTCATTTTTTTTAACCCATGATAAAAATTGCCTCAAATAAGGCAAGTTATCATGAACATCTGAAGCGATGGCGATTTTCATAAACTCGTTTTATTTTAAAACCTCCCAAAACTCATAGACTAAACCAGCCAGAAACAAGAGGGACATGGCTAATGATAGCTTTTTGTTGGCTTTATTATTTAAGGCGGAAACCTGCTCCGGCCTAGCTTTCACGCCAAAAATCAACCAAAGTAAAATTATGCCGATTACACCGCCGCAAATGGAACCGGTTAGGCTGACGATTTTAGTTAAATCGCGGAAACCGAATAAAAAAAATAAGAACGGCACGATACAAGCCAGCGCCCAGGAAATATGTTTATTGATTTTAAAATCCCACCAAAAAACTTCTCGCAATGATTGGCTGATGATCAAAAAAGAGGTGGCGACGGCTAGTAAGCCGAAAACTAACGCGAACATAATAACTCCGTCATTGAATACAAGCCTTAAGCCGGACAAAGTATCTTTAGTCGTTTGCTCTCCGGTAATCCCTACCACCAAAAAAACAAACGACAGAGTGATAAAGGCGGCGATCGAGGTTCCCCAAGAAATTGCGCTCTTTATTTTTTGTTTGTCGTTTTGCAACAATTTGCATACTTCCGGTATGGCCGCCGATCCTCCGACAGCGAAGAAAATAGGGCCGTAAGGCAACAAAAAATTTTGCCAATCATTTATAACATAATTACCCAAACTAATAAAATCAAAACCACGCCAACCAATTAAACCGATAATTAATATTAAAAAACCGGTCATTACTAGTTCCGTGCTGGCAATCGCTCTAATTCCTAATAATACAATTAACGAAAGTATCGAGAAAAAAACTGCCGTATAAGCAAGTTGTCCGCCCCCGAAAGTCTGGCCGAATAGTTGATACGAAAACAATCCTCCGACAATAATATACGCCAAAATAGCTCCATAATCGCTGATCATATTGATAAATAAAGTGGCTTTTTTGTGTTTTGCTCCGAAATATTTTTCCACATACCCTGGTAAGCGGTGCTCGGTTTTTGTTGACAATACAATTTCAGCATAAAGCCAGTGCAAATAATTTTGCACTACGCCCAAAATAATAATATAAACAAATAGCCAAACAATCCCCGCTTGGTTTATAACATAAGGGACGGTAAAGATGCCGACGCCGACGATAGTTCCAATCAAGGTAGCAATGGCCAATAAATAGTTTTTCATAGTTTTTTCTGTTTCTAGGGCTTATTCAAATATTTCCATTTCGCCGGTTGGCCGAATTATCGGTAAAACATGCTTGTGCCGAACAAACTGATAATATACCCTTTTATCTCCGTGCTTTCCGACTACATTCTTTCGCTATTCCGTCTGGACAATCGGAAAAATTTATTTTTCACCAAGCCAATTGAAAATTTTTTTAGTCAAATTTTCATCCGGCAGTTTTTTTGTTTCAACAACCAGATAAGGCAGGACGGTTTTTTTTATTTCAATTAAGTACTGCCTCTGTTGTTTGATATACCATGCTGGTTCCTTGGTAATCCTTCCGTAATGAGGATAAAGGCACAAACGATCTTTGATTCTTTTTTCCAAAAGTTTTTTATCTTCAGTGAAGGTAATTAGGATAATTTTAAAACCAAGCGACAACAGAGCTTTTTCAACTGTTTGATAAGATATTTCTACATTACGATGGATAATGTTATTAACAACGTCAGATAGGTGAAATTTTTCTACGATTATATTTTTTTCCGATATTTTTTTGAAGATATTAAGATAACCGTCTATAATTGGTTGACCAAGTTTGGTGCCAAAGAAACCGATGTCGCAATTAAACCAGTGGCAACCATCCAGAACGTAGCCGCTCCGGTTGTATTTTGGTTCAAGAAAGTTATAAACTTGAGATATCAGCCAGCTTTTGCCGGCCAATTCAGCGCCTTCAAAAATTAAGTGGTGGTTAGCCATGATCAACGGTGTTTAGTAGTTAGTTTGTCATAGTTGTTATCGGTTAGTTAGGTCGATTTCCCAATAATTTTATTGAATCCTGATAAAAAGCAGGAGTCTACTTTGAAATATGAATAAGCGTTTTGCACCGGCGCTCGACCCCCTTCTTCCCTGTGGAAATCCGATCCGCCGGTTGTTATTAGGCCTAATTCCCTAGCCAATTGTTGGATATACAGTGTTGTGCCAATAGAATGGTGGGCGGAGAACATTTCAATTCCGTCTAATCCTAGTTCTTTTAGGCGGTAAACAAAGTTTTTTTTGATAAATCCATATTTTCCGGGATGATTCAGGACTAGTTGCCCTCCGATTTTTTTTCGCAGGGCAAAAATTCTTTTCACATTAACATAACTTTCGCGCAGTTGGCTGTTTTTTTTATTTTGAAAATAAAATTTAATTACTTCCTCTTCGCGCGGGTTGGGCTCTCCCAGCTCTCGCTGGATCATTTTTCGATTAGTCGGCACAGCCAACAATTCATCTGCCAATTTGTTGATTGGAATGTAGTGATTGTATTTATCGATTATTTTATCAACTGACAAGTTGAAGCTATTTTTTTGCAATTGCTCCAAGGCATTTCTGGCTCTGGTCCTGCGATTAACTTGAACTCCTCGCAACAACTTATGCAACTCGGGGCTATCTTCGTCAAAATTATACCACAGTAGATTGAATTTTTTGTGGTCCAATTTAACGTATAGTTCAATGCCGCTAATTGTTTTAATGCCGCTCTTATTACATGCCCTTCTGAACTCGGCTAGCCCGCCAACAGTATTATGATCTGTTAGAGCCGCTATCTTTACGCCGTACTGCCTGATAAATTTTGCCAATTGAGTCGGATTAAGGTAGCCGTCAGAGTAAGTTGAATGTAATTGTAAATCGATAATCATATTAAATTATATTAAAATAATTTAGATTTCTATAATTTTAGATTTCTATTTATATATTCTATTAAACCCTTGGCTCGCTCAGGTTCCGGTTCGTGTTTAATCAAGAAATAGTTAGCCGTACGTAGAGCGGTAAAATTATAGTAAAGATTGATCCTTCTCTTCAAGTCTTCGTCTATTTTGATTTTAGCATTTTCTAGGTAACTGGCCAAAAATAAATTTTTTATTTCTTTGATAAAATTGCCATCATCAATCTTCTTGCGCCCCATAAATTCCAATTGTTGCAAGAAGGAACCAATATCGCGAGCGAGATCAGACAGGCAAACGTCGTTAAAATCTATCAGGGCAATTTGTTCGGAATTGGCGCGAAGGATGTTTTCCGGGTGAGCGTCGCCATGGATTAGCCACCTTTGTTTGGTTTTATTCAAAAAGCTATTTTCCGCTTTGACCAGTGATTTGTAAATTTTAAAATAACCGTCATAATCTTGAGGATATAGCTGTTTAATTTTTACCAAAGCGTTTTTCATGCCCGGGAATACCGTTTTTATGCGGCTATTGATGCGGTTAAAGTTTTTTGCATTTTTTATATCGCTAGCGTGCAACTTGGCAAACAATGCCCCGGACGCTTCAACGATTTTTTTTATTTCCGTCCCGTCATTAATTTTTAAATAATGATAAAAATTTTCTCCGCTTATCCCTTGATAGAAAACGGCGCGAAAGGCGTTAGAGTAATAAAGAGGGCGCGGGAGAGTAAAACGAGCATCGGGGAAGTCGCCTTTCCATAAGAATTTTAGCACTTCGTAAACGTTTTTTCTCGGTTCATTGCTGTGAGCGCTGCAGAAAACCAAAATTTTTTTCTCCTCCTTGTTTTTGTCGATATATGTTACTTGGTATTCGTTGACCACATGATAGGTTGTTAGCCAAACCATTTTTTTTCTCGGGCAAACTATAACACCCTTGAGTTTAAAAAAATCTTGATAGCGGGGCATGATTTTTTTGGCAAAATATTTTTCAACAAACAATTGATCAAATAATTTTTTAATTATATTTTCTGGCATATTTTTATTTATTCCGGTGCTTGGTCCAATGGTCAACCCAAACTTTTTTCATGGTTTTTAGGGCTAACGTTTCAGCGCTTAATTTGTTGCTGATGCTGTTTCGGTCGTTAAGCGAACGGACGCTTTTTAGCAATTCCTTAATTCCCAATTCTATTTGATCGGGATTCCAGGCTATGGGACTAAAAAGTCGAAAATCTTTTCCGCTAGCCCACCAATACGTGCAACTGGCCAAACCCCTGTTCAAGTGGTGTCTGGCCCAGTCGATATTTTCATCATGGTCGAATTTTTCTATCGTTTTGATGGCCAAGTTCGTTAAATTCCACAGTAGCACATGAATATCGTTGTCTCTGTCTTGCCACAAGGCGTAGGGTTTATTTTGTTTCAGCTCTTCGGCGGTAGATTCCCAGGACGAAGACCTTAACTTGATAGCGTTTTTTTGTTCCAAAGAATTTAAATACTCGCTGATGGTTTGAGTTTCTATTTTTTCCCGCGTTGAAATAATTTTTTCAAAACTTCCCCGATTATCATGGTGCCTGAGGCCATAAAGTTCAGCGTCGGTAACGGTAACAATTGTTTTTCTTTGGTTTTTTTGCGTCAATTCTCTTATTGTTTTTGGCACATAGTCCCGTGAATATTTTCTGGAACGAAAACAAATATTTAGACCAGATGCTTGATCGGAGTAAAGGACGTTGGGTTGAATTTTTTCTTCAGTTGAAATTTCATCCAGAATCAACCACTGATAACCAAGTTTTTTTATTAAGCTGGCTAAATTTGAGCTGTAAGCTTGTTCCGGCGAAAAAAATCCCGCGAGCCTGACATTGCCGAAATGCTGACGCAATATTTTTTCATTAGTTTTTATTTGTCTAATAATTTCTTTTTCCGGCAGGAGCGGTAGTATCGGGTGGTAGGCGGCTGATCCTGTTAATTCAACCTGACCGTTTAGAACCAGTTTTTTTATATCATCGATCAATTCATGCTGCTTCATTTCGTGCAGTTTTTCCAATAAGCAGCCGGTGATATTGAAGGTAAATTTAAAATGAGGATTTTTTTTAAAACCCCTAATAATTCTTTTATAACTTTTATCAGTAGCTTCAAATACTGTTTGGTTAGTAGCGGTAGGCGGTTGATAAAAATGCAAGAGATTAATCCAAGCTATTGGCATAAAATTTTATTTGTTGTTTTTGATGGCTTTGTGGTAAAGGGAAATATATTTTTTTGCCGGCAATTCCCAGCTATTGGCTTCCAGCATGACCTTTATCATCAAGGTCTGCCAGGCATCTTTACGCCGGTAATTTTCTAGGGCCCTGATCACGGCGCCGTATAAAGAAAATGGGTTGTATTCCGCAAAGCAAAAACCGTTGCCCTTGTTTGTCGCCGGGCTATAGTTTGTGACCGTATCTTTTAAGCCACCCACCCTTCGAACGATCGGGATGCAGCCGTAACGCATAGCGATCATTTGATTGATGCCGCAAGGCTCATGGTGGGATGGCAGCAAAAACAAATCGGCGGCGGCATAGATTTGAGTTTCCATATTTTCGTTGCCGGAAAAAGGGAGCCAGCGGATTTTTTTGGGATATTTTTTTTGGATTTTTTTAATTTTTGTTATATAGTTTTTTTCCCCGTCGCCCATTATTATCATTTGTATATCTAGTTTTGCTAGTGGTTGAGAGGCTTTTAAAACCAACTCAAAACCCTTCTGAAAAGTTACCCGAGATGTCAGAGCGATCAGCGGAGTATTCGCCTCAGTTGATAATCCCAGTTTTTGCTGCAAGAATTTTTTATTATCTTTTTTTAAATTTGTTTTTTGATGATTGTATTTTTTGTGCAAGCCTGGGTCGTTTTCGGGATTATAGGCCAAGTAATCAATACCGTTAACAATGCCGAAGAGCTTATCCTTTCTATTGCGTAAAATGCGATGCAGGTCTTGCCCAAAATTTTTGGTCAAGATTTCATCGCGGTATTGTTCGCTGACGGTGTTGATGATATCAGCGGATAAGATGGCTCGCTTGGCGAAATTAACGTATTCAATATTAGGGTCGGTTATATGCGGTATTTTTTTTCGTCCATAATCTTTTTTTTCCAGAGGCGCTTCCCACCAATTTTTACCAAATTGGAAAGCGAGATTATGAATGGTAAAAATTGTTTTGGCTTTTTGCAAGTTCTTGGAATAGCGAAAGTCGGTTTTCAGATAAAAGGGTATCAAGCCGGTGTGCCAGTCGTGGCAATGAACAATATCGGCCGGGTATTTTAGGAGGGTTATCAGTTTTAAAGCAGCGATATTGAAAACTAAAAAACGGGTATTTTCATGATCGGTGTTGTAAAGCATCTTTTTGGCAGAAAAATATTTTTTATTTTCTATAAAATAAATCGGCAGATTATCCATTAAAAAGCCTTGCCAGTAATTAACTATTACGTTATCGCTTGAATTCAAGTATACTTTGACATTTTTGTAAATCAATTTTAAATTATATTGTTTCGGATCAATGCTTTTGCCGTAAAACGGAGTAATAACGATTATATCGTGCCCCAAGCGCTTAATCGCCTTAGGTAAACTGCGGCAAACATCAGCCAAACCGCCAGTTTTGGAGTATGGAGAAACCTCAGCCGAGATGGAAACTATTTTTATGGGCCTGGACATAAATATTTAAAACTTAAAATTGAATTACAAAGAATAAACAAGGAAAATAATTTTTGTTTGAAATTTCAAACTTAAGTCTTGTTTATGGTTTAGAACATTTCATTTGTTGCGCGAATAATTTTTAAAACGCAGTTTCCCTAATCAATTTTTATTCTATGCGACTGCGTAGCTATCCGACATTCTAAAGCTCGTAAATTTATTCAATAATGCCGCGATATTAAAATTTTTGTTTTCTGGTTATCCAGTTTTCTGGAATTCAGCTTGTCGCCAAAAGCACTT
>CAYUHZ010000029.1:0-11213 GCA_964444625.1 uncultured Gammaproteobacteria bacterium
CTTTGATTTGTGAGTTTTAACGCCCTGCGGTCTCTGCCGCAGGGTAATTTACAAATTTGAGCGGATGAATTGTGGTTTATGATTCAAGCCTCCATTAGAGGCTGATAAACATCTATGCGCACAGTTAGCTTAATTTAACTAGACGAAGAATTAATTAATAGCAAAAACTGAAAGACAAATCAACACTAAGATTAAAATAACCAAGAAAGCGAGGGTTCGTAGCTCAGTTGGTTAGAGCGCCACGTTGACATCGTGGAGGTCAGAGGTTCAACTCCTCTCGGACCCACCAAAAAAACCGCTCAAACGACGGTTTTTATTTGTCGGAGAACTAGATTTATAATGATAATTTTTCCAGCTGGGTTTTTATCAGAGAAACAATTTGTTTTTCCGCCTCTTCAACCGGTTTATCTATAATCGTTTTCGCGAAGTCTTTAGACCCTTGCGGTTTTAATTCTTTGACCAATAACAGGACGTTGATATTTTTTACGCTATAAAGCCAGACTTTAGTTTTTTTTGCCGTTGCAAACTCTTCTTTTGTTTCAAAAATTAAACCAACCACTTTGGCTTCCGGAATGCTGATAATCAGCTCGTCTATTACATCGGTCAAGTCTGACTCGCTGGAGCCAGTTTTGACAAAGTCCATTTGATTTAAAGTCGACCAAATAAAACTTCTATCTGGTGAACCCGAAAGTCTGGCCAATACTCTGCCCCAGAGCTTGAGGATATTTAATGAGCGTGATCGATAGAGGTGATTGACGATTTGTTCTCTTCTTGCCCCCATGGAAATAAGCTGGGAGGTTGCCAACAGAGATTGGGGCGTGACATTGGGAGTTTTGAAGCTCTTGGTTTCAGCAATGATGCCAGTCAATAAACAGGTGGCGATATCTTCATCTATCAAATCTCGACTGTAGCCGATAAACAAGTTAAAAAGAATTTCGGCCGTTGAAGTAGCGGTCAATTCAACATAGTTTATTTGACCGTATTGTTCGTTGCTGGAGTGATGGTCAATATTGATCAGCGGAGTTTGATAAAAAAGTTCGGTATTATTTTCATAGATTTCTCCCAAAACCTCCAAGTCAGGAGCATTTAATGTGATAATTAAATCGTAATTATAGCCTGCTGGAGAAAAAGAAAGATTTTCGGAAGTGAAATCACCATCTTTGGCAGTAATGATGAAATCGAGCCGATCTCCCTTTATTTGGTATTTGACCTGTTTGACCTTGTCCTTGGCGGCGTTTAGGGAAATAATATATTTTCTTAATCCTTCAAGATGGTGCTTGATTTCATTTTGTTTGGGCAGGAAAGAAAAAGGAGTTTCATTAATTGCTCCGTCTGATGTGGCCGTGCTGTTGCTTTGAGTGGTAATAGAAAATTTTTGCGCTACAAGCTCAGGTTTTTTCCCCATTTTTCTTAATAATAAAAACATAGCCAAAGCAGAAGAAACAGAGTCTCCTCCCCAGTTTTCTCCAAAAATGACTAAAATGCTTTTGGTCTTGTTGATTTGTTCAAAAATTTGTTGCTCCGGAGTCAGCATGAAAAATGAATAAAATAAGACACAAAATTTTGTGTCAAGGGGGCACGTTAATTAGTTATTCAATATATCTCAAAAAAAACAGAGTGTCAAGGAAAATAAAAAAATAAAAAATATCGCGTAAATCTTGCCAAAATCAGCCATTTCTGGTATGTTGAGTTTATAATTTTTTACAATTTTTATGATAAAAGAACCGTCAAAAGCCTATGAACCAACGCAATACGAAGATGAGATTTATCAGCGTTGGGAGGAATCTGGTTTTTTTAATCCGGATAACTGTATTGCTGAAGGGATAACCGATAAAAATTCTCCGTCTTATGCCATCTCCATGCCCCCGCCCAATGTTACAGGAACTTTGCACACCGGCCATGCTTCGATGTTGGCGGTTGAGGACATCTTGACTCGCTACCACAGAATGTTGGGCGATAGAACCTTGTGGTTGCCAGGCGCCGACCATGCGGCAATCGCCACGCAGACTAAGGTTGAGAAAATTATCAAGGAAGAGGGGACGGATCGGCACCAACTAGGAAGGGAAAAATTTTTAGCAAGAGTTCGAGAATTTGCCAGCCAATCGCATGATACAATCGTCAATCAAATAAAAAAACTTGGCTCGTCTTGCGATTGGTCGCGGGAAGCCTATACCTTAGATGAAGTCAGAAGCAGAACGGTGAATTCTGTTTTTAAAATGATGTACGACGACGGTTTGATATATCAGGGAGATCGAGTGGTAAATTGGTGTCCGCGTTGCCATTCAACTTTGGCCGACGACGAGGTGGAATATAAAAACCAAACAGCCAAAATATACACTTTTAAATATAGCAAAGACTTTCCTTTTACTATTGCTACAACAAGACCGGAAACAAAACTGGGAGATACTGCCGTCGCAGTTAATCCCAGCGATCAGCGCTATAAAGATTATATCGGTAAAACATTCAAAGTTAATTTTGTAGGAGTCGATTTGTCGATTACGATAATAGCCAATCGAGGAGTTGAGATGGAGTTCGGTACAGGAGCGCTAGGCGTAACGCCGGCGCATTCGCTAGTTGACTGGCAAATGGCTCAGGAAAACAATCTGCCTATAGTTAAGGTTATTAACGAGGATGGCTTTATCCATCAGGGCTTCGGTGATTATTCGGGAAAAACAGTATTGGAGGCCAGGCAGTTGGTGGCAGATCGATTGCGAGCCGAAGGCCTGCTGGAAAAAGAAGAAGAGCTTGAAAACAATTTATCGCTTTGTTATCGTTGTGATACGCCGATTGAACCGTTGCCAAGTTTACAGTGGTTTATTGATGTCAATAAACAAATTCCTAAATACGGGCAGTCAATCAAAGAATTATCAATCGCCGCAGTTGCCAAAGGTGTTTTTGGCAGAGAGCCGATTAAAATAGTTCCAGAAAGATTTACTAAAAATTATTATCATTGGATGGAAAATTTGCGTGATTGGTGCATTAGCCGTCAAATTCTTTTTGGGCACCGAGTTCCAGTGTGGCATAAAGAAGGTCAAAAACAAGCGGGGATTGAGCCGCCAGCTGACGAAAACTGGCTGCAAGACGAAGCGACTTTGGACACTTGGTTTTCTTCTGGTTTGTGGACTTTTTCCACTTTGGCCAATTCTCCGGAACAAATAAAAATTAAAGACGGTAGATTGGTGATTGATTCCAACGATTTCCGCGATTATCATCCAACCTCGGTGTTGGAAACCGGTTATGATATATTGTTTTTTTGGGTGGCCAGGATGATCATTATGACTACTTATGCCGTTGCAGATATTCCTTTTCGCGATGTTTATCTGCATGGTTTGGTGTTGGATGAAAAAGGCAAGAAAATGAGCAAATCTAAGGGCAATGCCATTGATCCATTGGAAATGATATCTCGGTTTGGCGCGGATGCTTTGCGTTTAAGCTTGGTGTCAGGGTCTACGCCGGGTAACGACATGAATTTGTCGCAGGAAAAAATTGCCGGTAATCGCAATTTGATAAATAAGCTGTGGAATATTGCTCGTTTTGTCTCCTCCTCAGTCGATCAAGATCAAGCAAATATTTTAAACAAAGACGATTTGTCTCTGGTCGACCAGTGGTTATTGGCAAAGATGGAGCAGCTAATCCAAAAAATCAGGCATAATATTGAAAGCTATGAATTTTCACAAGCAATAGATAATTTGCGTTCGTTTACTTGGGATGATCTGGCTGACTGGTATTTGGAAGCCAGTAAGTTTGAAAAAAACCAGAGCAAATCAATGATACTAAAGTTGGTCTTGGGTGATTTGCTAAAACTATGGCATCCGTTCGCGCCTTTTGTAACGGAGGCATTGTGGCAAGCTAGCGGCCAGAAAAGCCTATTGCTGGTGGAGAAGTTTCCGTTTTCCGAAAGCTATCGCCAAATTTTGAAAGAAGAAGAAGAAGAATCTTTTTCTTTCAGTTTAATCCAAGAGATAATTATTTTAATACGCAATGCGCGAGCGGAAAACAAAATAGATCCAGCCAAAAAAATTAAAGCGATAATTTATGCCGGATCGAACAAAGAGCTATTGGAATCACAGTTGATTTTGATTAAAAGCTTACGTACCGGAATTGATGGGTTAACTATCGTTGAAAGGGGAGAAAAAATTGAAGGAGAAATTTTTATCACCTCCAAGGATATTGAGATATATTTGATTGGCGCGGTTGATCAAGCGAAAGAACGAGAGCGTGTGGCCAAGGAAATAGGGCGGTTAGAGAAAATTGTTAAAAATCAAGAAGTAAAATTAAACAACGAAGAGTTCACGGTAAAAGCTCCGGCGATGGTAATAGAAAAAGAGAAGGAGAAATTAGCTGAAGCAAAGAGCGAATTAAAAAAATTACAAAGAAATAAAACCAATTGATTGTCAAAAGATTTATATTAAGGACCGCCTACTTTATTGGCGGTTTTTTAATACCATCACCTTCATTTTCTTTTGCAGCCAAATTGGCACTGTCGCTAAACTTGGAGCAAAATTTGAAAATATCCACTAAAATTAGCCTTTTAGTTGTTAAAAATGCCTAAAAATCTGTGCTAATGTTAGCCATTGGCGACAGTCCTTAATAATGATCATTTTTCAACATTAAACAAAATTTAAACTTTTTATTTAATATTCAATATTAGCCAAACAATCTCGGTAAAAATTTTGATAAATATGTGGATATAATTATAAGTAAACTATTACAAATTTGCAAAATGAAAAAATAATAAAAAGTAAGTTTTTGGAAAGAAAAAGCATATTTTTGATTTTATATCTAATATTAAATAAATCTTTCATTATAATAATTATTTTTTAAAATAATAAAAATGGGCTGGAAAACTTTTATAATAGATGCTATAATATTAGTATAAAAGTTAATTTCTCGTTAGTCGAGATTATAAGTAAAATATAATTATCTCGATACTCGAGAAATACTAAAATTAGCTAAATATGCCCAATGAAGAAAAATTAATTAGTTTAAAGGAGGCAGCAGCAATTTCTGGTTATTCTTCTGACTATATTGGGCAGCTAATCAGGGGAGGGAAAATTTTTGGCAAACAAGTTTATTATAATGTTGCCTGGATGACTACAAAAGAGGCGGTTATGAGTTATAAGTCGCTAGGAGAAAGTAAAAAAGAAAGATTCAGCATGATTAATTGGCTAAAAGAGGAAAAAAGAAAGTTACTACTTGAATGGCAAATAATTCAATTATTTTTTCAGACATTTAAGCATCAAATTCCGATTTTTTTGTCTATTATTATCTTCATCTTAGTTATCATATTGTACCTGGTCTATGTTCTGTCGCCCGGTTTTTACCGGCCGAACCTGCAGCAGGACAGCCAGCAAAACGAAAAAGCGTTCTCTTTTTAGCAGGTAAAAACAAAAAAGCATCCCCATGCTAGCTAAATTAAAACCGATAGAGCGTATTCGGTTGCAATGTTTGAGGCAGAATCGCTCAAAAACGCTTCTGGCAAAATACTATCAAGCCAGAGGTTTTTTAGTTTTTGACATTCTGCCTCCGATAAGAAAAAATCGGCTAACTCAGGAAGTTCTAGGTTTAAAAACTTATAATTCAAAATTTGCAAAAATTATTGGCATTAGCTGGCGTTTTGTTATGGCCAGTTTTTTATTTTTTTCTTTTATTAGCGGTTTATCCCCATTTTTTGTCTGGCAAAAGATAACATTAGCCGATAAAGAGATCCGAAGAGTTGGTATTTATAGCAATGATTGCATGACGGATCAAACTTCCGACAACTATCATCAAGGCTGGTATAATAAGGAAATGGCCAAAGGCAAACCAGATGTTGGTTCCGATGATAAAATTTTAGTTTTTTCCCCTGACAACTCCGCTTTTTATCGTGGCGGCAATTACAGTTTGATCTGCCGAGATTTTAGCGCAACTGAAGAAATAAGCGAACCCATAAATTTAAATAAAAATAGAATAACTGAAGAGGCGGGTGATTTAGTCGAACAAAAAAACGATCAGAATTTACCCAACGAAAATAACTCCTCTTCTTCGCCTGATGCAGAACCAAACAGTGGGCAGGCTGTCGATCGGATTGAGCCGATGATTGAAATCATCGAGGCAGATGAAGTTTCCGAGAAAGCTCAAGTAATTTCACCAGACGAAGAGCAAGCTGAGATCACGGCTGACGACAGCCTGTCTTGGCTAGGCAAAATAAAATATTTAAACAAGAATTTTGCCATTTCCGTAGCCAAATTAGTGCAAGCAAAGGAAGCAAGCATCGTTTTGGCAGAGAGCGAAAAAACAGCCAGCCAGCCGGTAGGAAATTTCGGTATTTTCCGTTCAGCTAAGATAAAGCTTTCTTTGGCAATTGCCGGAACAACAGAGGAAACAAAGCCTCCGGTCGATGAAGAGAATAAAAAAAATAACGATTTATCAACCCCAAAAACGGAAATTGAAGACGCTCCAATTGAAACAGAACAGATTGTTATATCGCCAAACGATATTGAACCAATCAGTCAGGTGGAAATCATCGAGCTAGACAGCCAAGCGGAAGAAGCGACAAATCAAAAAAATAATCAGGTTGAATTGAAGGTAGAAATCATAGAAGAAGCTGACCTTGAGGCAGGACTAGATGTTCAATCGGAAGAAGCATCCGCTGAGTTATTTTCGGCAGAGACTGAAGGTAATTCAACGGAAATCGAGAATGGCGGCCAAATAGACGAGGCAGGAACCCCGGTCAGTTTGTTGAAAGATTTAACAAGTTGGTTTGCGGCGCAGCAAGCTCAGGCCACCAAGCAAGCAGGCGAGGCGAGGCAAGCGAAATTGGTTATCTGGTATGCTCTTGATAATCAAACCGAGAATGAAGAAAATTTGATTGCCAACTTAACTCTGGAACAGCAGGAAGAATATATAGCCCAACGAGAGATAGCAAGCAAAGCGATTAATAATAAATCAGTAAGTCAGTCTGACGACGGAGAATTGTGGCAAGAATTGGCGGTTATTTACGATGAAAATATTTCTAACGCCATCAACGGCGGTTATCTTTCTTTTGATGCTCCTTTTATAACTTCTTGGAGCGATATTGGTAGTTTGAAAATAAAAATAACCGGTTTAGTAGATGGTCAAGCGGACTTTGTCACTTATTTGGACAGTGTTTGGGTGGAGGCTGAGCATGAGACGATCGAAACAGAGAAATCCAATAAGAAACAAGAACGTTGGAACAAAATGTTGAAACTATTATCGTACAAGACCAGTTTTAGATTTGACGAGCGCTTAGAAATGAGTTTTCGTTACGATAAAAACGGTCGAGGCTGGCAAGAATTTTTTGGCATCAATTCGAACGTATTCAGCTATTGGAACAATGTTGATTTAAGAGCGGTGTTGCGCGACTCTCGCGGGCAGGAACCGGATTTGCCTTTGACGATTTTTTTTGAAGACGACGGAGGATTTACGGTTATTTCCGACCGATTGCCAAGGGCATTTCAACCCGGAAAATACCAACTGGTTTTTATCATTAACGACGAATCCGGAGGCGAAGCTGAAACGATTGAAGTTTATCAAAATTTTACCTGGGGAGTAATAGCCATTAACACTAATAAAGCCAGTTATGAAATTGGAGAAGTTGCATATTTGCAAATAGCGGTATTGGACGATTTGGGGGGCACGATTTGTGATGCCGATCTAGATTTAGAAATAACAGCGCCAGACGGCAGTGTAAATAATTTGACTTCTGCCAATGGGTTGATTGTCAGCAATCCGGCTTGCAGCCCAAACAATATTATCGCTGAACCCGATTATTATAGTTATTATGAACTTTCGGCGGAAGGCATTTATCAAATTAGGCTGGTTGCGCAAATCGCCGACGGACAGAGGATGATTCGAGATCAGTTTGAAGTGACAACGAAAAAAGTTTTTACTGTCGAACGAACCGGCCCGACCAGAATTTATCCCAAGGCGGATTATTGGATGACCATGAAAATCAAGGCCAACCGAGATTACACCGGGGATATTATAGAAACCGCGCCGATGGGATTTAAAATAGTGGCTCAAAAAATTACCAATTACCAATTTTCAGCCAGTCTGCCGGATGGACGGGTTTCCAAAGAAATTCAAGATTCCAAGTTTCAAATCAAAAATTCAGAAGACGGCCAGCAATTAATCTGGCAGAATTTGGAATTAAAACAGGGCGAAGAAGTGGAAATCAGCTATCAGTTCGACGCTCCTGACTTGTCTCCGGCTTTCTATTTGCTGGGCGCTTTGACTCTGGGTGATTTCACTGAAGGGCGCCAATGGCAAATTGCCTCAGACGCTGTTAAAGCCAGAGCCAAGTCGGTTACATTTTTAGCCGGCAGGTACTCTGCCAACGGGACAACCGGCCAAAACTCCGACACCAACCAAACCTTTTCCGCTTTTGATTTTCAACTGGCTGAAAATAATGTATCAATCAAGGACGCTTATATAATTTTTGAGGCGCAATACCGAGCATATGCCAACGATGTCAATTATACTTACGACCTATCTTTTGATGCTTGTTCTGGCAGCAGCTGCGTTCCAGTCGCCTTTACCGGCACTAGCAGCGTAGCGGCGGGCGACACGACTATTTTGGCCTATGACGAGAGCGAGAGCGATTTGGTTAGGCTCTTGCTCAATGTTACCAACGAAGCCCAGCTGTCTTCCTATGCCGGAGGCGGGGCAATAATGCGAGCGCAAATCGGCTATCGTTTTAATGACGGTAGTCCCGGCAACTCAATCGCCAACGCCGTAGCCAAACTGGTGGTCAATTATACCTATGATGCCAACAATTCTCCCAGTATCACCAACACGGTTATTTATCCGTTGGAGTCGGTTGATTCCGGCAGGGGAACCAAGGCGACCAGCACGGCGAATAACTGTGCTTTGGATAGCAACTGCCCGTTGTTTAATTACAATATGGACATTAATGAATATAGTGTAGCTAGCGGTTCGGCGAGGCTGTCTCAATGGTTTGAAGTTTATGAGCAAAACTATAACAACCTGGCCAATGATATTGGCGCCACAGTCAATATTCAGGGAACGAACGTCAGCAGCGCCAGATATTTGCACGAATCAGCTTTGAGCGATCAGTCAAATATCTTGTCAATGTATTTTTCCGGAGTTTCCGGTTATGCTGAAAAAACCAATCAAGTATTGGAATATCAAGCGACTTCCACAGCCGGCACGCCAACGCACTACTTGATTGGAGGCGAAGTAATGGAAACTTACACCGCTTCAAGTTCGGCCGCAACCAGCACCAGGACCGTTGCCTTTCCTTTGGGCGTGCTGGACAATGGTTTGTCGGCTATTAATGCCACCAGTAGCGCGTCGGTAACGGTTTATTTCCCGGAAAATGCTACGACAACCGGCAGAGTATTAGTTAAAAAGGCCTGGCTGAGAATCAATACCAGCCAACGCAACAATTCCTTGGGGGCGGTAAGGATCAACACCAAGGTGGCGGGCAATGCCACCTCCACTACCAGTCAATATGATTATTACGGAGCAGCCACGGTGATTAACCCCGCCTTTACCATTATTCATGTCATTCCATCGTCCGATTATAACGAATTGTCCTTGGCCAATGCCACAACCGGCAAAACGGTCACTTTAAATGCGGCTGATACTATCGCCACGGCCGGCGGTTTGTCAGCCGAGCTGATGATAACTTACGCCTATAACAATGAAAGCCATGGCTATCTATCCAGCCTCAATCTTTTTGCCGGACAGTCCAAAGTTGCTCCTGCCAAGAGCACAACCACTCCGGCGGCCAGACTGGTTATGCCAGAATCATCCGGCAAGACAATCAGAGCGGCCGGCTTGCGCGCCAGTTATTTGGTCAGTTCCAGCGACACCACAATGATTACCGCCAACATGCTTTTTGACGCCAATATTTCAACCGGCGTTCCCAGTTGCGCCAACGCCTATGTTGGCGGCGCCGATGGCGTTAACGCCTATAATGAGATGATTAAAAATGTTATCTCCGGCATCAATACCACCACTGATAACCAGCAATTAAACGCTTGCTATACTACCGACGGCAATAATGACGCCAACGTCGGAGCAAAGATGAACGGAATATTAAACTATACCTACCAATGGGTAAATAGCGCGCCGACCAGCACTATTTTTTTCACCTCAACCAGGCATGACGGATCTGGGGTGGTGGACATATCCTTCAAAACAAATGATCAAGACGGAGACGATCTTCGAGCCAGGCTGGAATATGAAGCCGGGACAAGCTGCGCTTTTTTTTCCGCCACCAAGCTAATCTTTGATACAACCGACGACAATACCACAGCAACCAATGGCGATCCAAAAATTGATAACCTCGCCAATTATCAAGTCGGCACCACCAGCGGTTGGATTATCGGCGCTTCGGAAAATACGGTAAATGTTGATTGGACCAGCCAAGCGAATTTATCTGGCCAGGACGGTTATTATTGTTTGCGCCTGATTGCCAATGATCAAGTAATCAACCAAACTGAAGCGGCAACCACTACGGTGCTAATAGACAATAAAGCGCCAACAACACCTGGCCCTTTGTCAAAGAATACCGCTTATTACAATCGGATAGTATTAAATCTCGGCGCCACCACCACTGAAGCAAGATTTGCTGAGTATAAGATTTTTTACAAAATATACAATGGCGCGCCGGTTAGCGAAGCCGATATGCTGATAAGCTCTTCCACTCATCCTGTCTTGGGACAGCAACTATTTAACGGTATAAATTCAACCACTACAATCAGCGGTTTAGAAGAGGGAGAAACTTATCAATTCAATATTTGGGCCTATGACAGCTTCGGCAACAAAGCCAGCGGAACGCCGGTAAATATCGCTACCAATAATCGTCCGGTTGGCGCTTTTAATTTGCCGATAAATCAAAAGGCCAATGGTAGCGGTACGGTTGATATTTCCATTGAAGTTGACGATCCGGATGGCAGCAATACGGTAAGGGCAAGACTGGAATATGCCGGAGCAGATTGTGATTTTGTTGCCAGCGCCAATCAAGCCGGCCTGGATGAAACACCGCCTTCCATCAGTTCTGATTTTGGAACAGTAAGGATAGACAATAACCAAGCTTACCAAGTCGGTACCAGCAGTTATTACATCCATACTTCGTCCGGTTCAAATACGGTAGACTTTGATTGGCTTTCTAAAAATAATTTGCCAAACACACAGGGTAATTATTGTTTGCGTTTGACGGTTAATGATTTGTTGGATGATCA
>CAYUHZ010000030.1:0-10708 GCA_964444625.1 uncultured Gammaproteobacteria bacterium
TTTTGTTTTCTGGTTATCCAGTTTTCTGGAATTCAGCTTGTCGCCAAAAGCACTTTTAAACCCAAATATCGCTATTTCAGCCAATAAACAAAGATGATATCCTGATTACTTTTTCTATTTTTTTCCTAGTTGCATTTCTGATCTTCCTGAGGTTTTTATCACTTGAATAAAGCTCTTTTTTTTAAAAAATGCCGTACTGTATGATTTTGGCGTTTTTCTGCGGGAGTATGATCATCTTTATGCTTCCTTCTTCCGACAAGCCTCCAAAACTTTTCTTTTGTCATAAACGTCGTCCCTCAAAAACGATTCGATTTCCGCTAATTCTTGTTCCAATAGGCGATCGGCAATGTCATCATCGGCGATATCGTTTCCGGTAAGCTCTGCCACTCTGATCTCGCCGTCCAAATCGACCATCAGATGTGACTTGCACTAAGTGCGGTATTTCGACAAGCCGTGTTTCCCAACTTTCCATTCACCTTCGTCGAACATCTTCAGTCCGCTGGAATCAACAATAGCGGTAATCTTCCCTTTAGCGTTTAAGGGAATCTCTACTGATGCTTTCCCGCTACGTCTGGATAATGTCGAGAAGTCCGGTATGCTGATATTGATGCCCATCAGTTTGAACGGTGATAATAGCAATCCTTCGATTTGGCGTAGCTTTAAGCCAAAAACTTTTCTACTGACTTTCACTAATTAGGTTGAATGTTTAATCAATTCCGATGTTTTGATAAAACCTTTAAGCAATTGGCGGTCGCTCTTGATCCGGCGGCAACTTCTGCGGATTGCTTTCTTCCGCCCGCACGCCCTTCCGGAGCCAGATTGCACAAGTCCTTATTTTTGAAAGACGACCAGCAGTGTTCCGGTGGATTAAACTCGGGGCGTAAGCGGGCAGGTGTTCAACTCTAAGCCACGAGATTTGCGATTTCAGATATTCTTTCACCGGTTTTGATCTGTGAGCAAGCAACCCATCCTAGAATAACAGCAGTTTTCTTTTGCCAATGTGTTTTTTTAGCTCTTTCAAATAATCAATAATGTCAAGCGATTTTACGTTGCTGGGCATGCTCTTCAAAAGCAGCTCCGGTCGGTTTCCCGAGGGTAAGCAGAGTATAGCGGCCATGAGGCTGTAATTTTTCCATTAACCCGTAGACTGGATAATCGACGTTTGGCCTTTTTTTGCCCAGGCGCGCCTGACCGTCGGTTTTTCGGAAATATCCGATTCATCGAAGAAACCGAGCCAATACCGATGTTTATGCGCCCATTTTTTTTAAACGGGAGAAAGTGTTTAACCTCCACTCGCGAATAGCCGCTTCGTTTCTTTCCTTCGATCTTCTCTCCGGTTTTTGGCAGGTAAACCCGAGGCTAACCATGATTTTCCAGGCATGACCAGGATGATAGTCGACACGGTTGATCTTTTTGATCAATGCCTGCAAACGTTCAAGCGTCCAGAGATCGGTCGGATAACCTATAGCTTTAGGGCCTTTAAGAATCGCTTTCTTGAGTTTTTTCTGCTTTTCCGGATCGAGTTTTGATTTCGGTCCCGGTTGCCCTTTGCTTTTTAGACTGCCAAACCCTTTTTTTTCGTAGGCTTCCACCCACTTGCTTACAGCCTCGAAACTGACGCCGAATTTTTTGGCGATTTTATACTGGCTCAAGCCTTTTTGGTAGAGCTTGATAGCCATTAAACGTCTTTTTTCCTTATCCTTGCGGGATAGTGAAAATACATGTGGATTTTTCATATATCTTCATTATACCATAAATGACATTTTATTCAACCTAATTAGCGAAAGTTAGTAGATTTACGGTTAATTGTAAATTATGACGATATTTTACCTAAGGTATAAATAAAAATCAACTTTTAGCACCTAAACTTCCCCTTAAATCTGATAGTATGTTTTTATTATCACCTATTTTTGTAAAACTTTTCACAATTTTTTCCTTAATAAACACCGAACTTTTCTTTTTAAAAAGATCTCCCAATAGATATCTGCTTCTTCTTTCCGCACGAGTGATGATGCCCGTATTTTTTTTCACCGCCAACAATAGTATCACTTCCCAATCTCCAATTCTTGATTTTTCTTCCACCACATCTAGACGTGTTTCAATTTGTTTTATTTTAGCTTCTTCATGAGCCTTTTCACGTTCCTTGGCTCCATGTCGTCTGCGATGCTTGCCTTTTTTCTGGCGCAGATATTTTTTCCATTCAACCTTTTCCTCGTAAATGAACTGGTAAATGGTTTCGTGGCAAATAATTACACCCCAATCATATCGGAGTCTGCCGGCAATTTGTTCGGGCGATTAATGCAACGCCAATCTTTCTTCTGTGTATTTGAAAACAAATTCGTCATGTAATAACTTTTTTGATTTATTCTTGCCACGCCTTCTTCTTTGGTTGTCTTTGGCGTGAGCCTTTCGGGCATCGTATTTGGCGCCTCCGTTTCTGGAAAGTTCCCGGTTGATTGTTGTTGGACCCACTCCGATATGGTTGGCAATGTCTTTTTGGCCAATTTATTTCCAGAAGAGATTCTATTCGAAATCTCTGTTTTAGGGCAAGCTGATAGCAAGACATTTTGTTAGGGTTAATAATTAGTTGGTTAGGTCTAACTATTTTAACCCATTAGCAAGATGTTTTTTGTTTAAAAGGAAATTGCGCTTCAGGTTAGAATTTAGGGGCACACAGGGGCGCAGGCACGGGGACGCAGGGCCTATAGACAAATACTATATTATATTATATTATACGATAATGACAAAAAATATGGTTATGATCTTTTAAAAATTATTATCGTAAAGGAGGTTTAAAATGATTGCGGGATTTATTATTTTTGGCATTACCATCATTTCTATCGGATGTACTGCTGGCATGTTAATTAGCATGTATTTCCACAAACCTTTGAGCGGCGGATTTTGGGAATTAACATTATGGATCAGTTTTAGTTTTACCGTTATCGTGGCTGGTGTTATTCTCGCCTTGTTTAAAACGGGGCATTTAAAAATTATCAAGGAGGTAAAATGAAGAGCGATAATTCCGGTGGAACGGGTTTTGTTATGGCAATTGTTTTTATATTAGTATTTTTCTGCTGGATAAGCGACTATGCCAGCAAGGTTGATAAACTAGCTGGGATAGGAGAGCCGAGTTTTTTCTCAATACTAATTTTTGCCATGATAATTACAGGTCTTGTTGTTTTCATTGTGGTCGGGTTATTCGGCCACAAACTGAAACGTTTCTTTCGCTAAAGAAAGGAAGAGTAATGGACATGACTGATTGTAAAAAAATAAAGGGGTAAGGGAATCAAATGTTACCTCTAACTAAAATCAAGAGCTGGCGCTTATACTGGCCGGCTCTTTTTTTTTAAAATTTGACTATTTTAATAATTCAAGACAAAATGTTTTATATGATTATAAATTTTCTTCATACTTTCAATCCTGAATCGGCGCTGGTTTCTTTCGGTCCGATAACTATCTATTGGTATGGATTTTTTATAGTTTGTGCCGTATTAATCGCTTTAGCTCTAACCGTCAGATTATCAAAAAAATTGGGGCTTAACCAAGAAATGATTATCAATCTAAGTTTCTGGCTGATTATCGGCGCGGTACTTGGCGCGAGGATATATCATGTCTTGGTTCAATTGCCTTTTTACCTAGCTAATCCGAAAGAGATTATGCTGATCTGGCATGGCGGATTGGCGATACACGGCGCGGTGCTGGCTGGTGTTTTTATAGTTTTTTACTTTGCTCGTTTGCGTCAATTAAATTTTTGGAAATTGGGTATGGCTATCGTCCCCGGCCTAGCCCTTGGTCAAGCTATCGGACGATGGGGAAACTACTTTAATCAAGAGCTGTTCGGCCTACCTACTAGCTTGCCTTGGGGAATTCCAATTGACTTGGCTTACCGACCGGCAGAGCATCTTAACCAACCTTATTTCCATCCGGTTTTTTTGTATGAATCGCTGGGAAATTTACTGATCTTTATAATTCTTTTTTTGTTTTGCCTATACATCACCAAGAAAATTAAGGTCGAATCTTTCAAAACGATATACTGCTCCTTAGGAGTTATTGGTTACGCAATGATGTATTCCTTGCTCCGTTTTAACCTGGAATTCATCAGACTTGACCCAACGCCGAAAATTTTTGGACTTCGTTTCCCTCAATGGGTAAGCCTGATTATCTTTATCGTTGGTTTAGTCTGGCTCTTGCTTAATTTTAAAAAAAGTGATAAAAATAAGGTAGTTCTCTAATAAATTAATATAGCGGATATTTCTAAATAGATTTGCACTAGTTAGAAAAAATCTTGGAATGAATTAAAAACATAAAATAATAACCAAACAGAGTATGCCAAATATTAAATCGGCTAAAAAAGAACTGCGCAAAAGCATCAAAAGACAGCTCCGCAATAAAAACGTAAAAAACAGCCTCTCTGGCTTAATTAAAAAGGGGCGCAAGGCGATTGACGCCAAAGAGGCTAAAGCGGCTGAATTGGTCAATGAAACAATCAAGGCTTTAGATAAAGCCGCTCAAAAAGGTATCATCAAAAAAAATACCGCCAGCCGTAAAAAATCAAGACTGCAATTGAGATTGAATAAATCGACCAAATAATTTTCTTTATAAAAACATTCCTCCCTAACAGCGGAATGTTTTTATTTAAAAATTTATAGCTTGGCTAAAAACAAACTTAATTGGGTAGATGCGTCAGCTTGGCCTGATTTAACCAGGTAGTCTATCTCAGTTAATCGAGCGACTAGTTTTTTTATGGCTAGCAGAGTAAAGGCCCTAGCTTGGCTCATTCCTTTTTGCGCTACATAGGGGTTCAATTTCAGAAATACTGGTAATTGTCTTTGGCTCAAACCGCTTTCCAGCCCTGACTTAATTTGCAATAAAATGCGAAACTGCCTGGAAACCATGGAAATAAGATAAATTTCATTGGTCCCTGATTCCAGTTGTTCAGCAAGCAAAGACAAGGCTCGAGCTTTATCCCTGTTAGCGATAGCATCGGTCAGCGCAAAAATATTATCGTCAAAATTTCCTCTTACTAGCAGTTCAACCGCTTCCATGCTTATTTCGTTTTGCTTTTCATTCTGGCGGCAATAGGCTAGCAATTTTTCATTTTCTTGGCTTAACTGCCATAAATCGTTGCCGACCAAACCTACTAGCGCTTGCGCAACGGCAACTGATATTTTACCGCCTTTTTTTTCGATTTCACGTTTTAGCCAATTAATCGTTTCGGCATTGCCTAAAAGAGGAAATTCCTGAATAAATTTTTGCTTAGCTAAAAATTTATAAAGCGCTTGCTGGTCTTTGGTCAGAGTTTTTTCCTGGCCAGATAAATCTATTAACACTGCTTCTTTTTGCTTCTTTTTAATTTTTAACTTCAACTGGCTGTCCCAAAAAATTATTATATTGTCCGATCCGCCTTTTTCCCGTTCAGCCAAATAGTCTACTAGCTGAGGGTAAATAGCTTTGGTCTTATTTTTGAAAATATTTACTATCACAATCAGCCTTTTCTTGGCTAAGAGAGACCCGGAACCAATTGCTTTATTTATTTCTTCCAAGGAAATGGTTTCTCCGTCCAATAAAATCAAGCTACTGGAGCCGGGGTCAATCTCCTTAATGAATTTTTCCCTCAACTCATTTAATTTTTGGCGGCTGCGATAAGTGTCTTCACCGTAAAGAAATATTATCATAAATTGTTAAAACTTAAAAATTTGTTATAATAAGAATATGGGCTGTTAATAATCTTAATAATTAACATAATATACACAACCAACAAATTATGCAAACAACACCTTGCCCGATTTGCGACAGCGATGTTATTATCGCTGACGAAATGAACGAGGGCGACTTAGCCGCTTGCGCTACCTGCGGAGCAGAATTAGAAATAATTTCACTCCACCCGATCCAGTTAAAAAACCTTGAAGAAAGTACCGATGGCGAAACAGCCGAGAAAGAAGAGTTTGACGATGAAGAGGATGAGGAAGAAGACGAAGAAGAGAAAGACGAGTAATAAACTAACAAATTGCCAATACTTACGCTAAAACAAAGCCAGCTGGCTTTGTTTTTTTATACCTTAACAGGAAACCCCGCCCGACTAAGGCGGCGGGTCCAGGAGCCGCCGCAGGAGGGCGGGGATGAATGGAGCAGAGGAAACCCCGCATGAAAAAAGCCGTCCCGTTAGGGCGGCTTTTGAGTGCGGGGAGGACGTCATTTATTTCAATCCTGAAACGGCCTGCTTAAAAAGCCTTCCTCGCTCTTTGTAATTGCTAAACATACCGAAACTAGCGCAGGCGGTTGATAATAAAACTATTCCCCCTAGCCTGCTTTTTTGTTTAGCTAATTTGACCGCTTCGACGATATTATACGCCAAGCGCATGCTACTGTGACTGAAGCCAACTTTTAAAAGCTCTTTTCTTATCCTCGGAGTCGCCTCGCCATTGAGCAAAACAACATATTTTACTATTTTTTTTACTTGTTTCGCTAGCAGCCTATAATCCGAGCCTTTATCCGCTCCTCCTAGAAGCAATACTATCGGACAAGAAAATGATTTCAAAGCTATTATGGTTGATTCTGGCGTTGTCGCAAAACTATCGTCATAGTATTTCACCCCGTATAACTCGCGAACAAGCTCTAAGCGATGCTCCAGCCCCTTGAAACCGGCGACTCCCCTTGCAATTAGCCTTGGTCTGACCCCTACGATCTTTGCTACTTCAACCGCCGCTGCGATATTCTCCTTGTTATGATCCCCGATCAGTTTTGATGGCAGCTCAGATTTTTTGAAATTTATCGTTCGGCTGATTATTTTTTTTGTCTTTTGGAGTTTATATTTTTGGATTTGTTTGGAAATTGGAAATTGATCATTAGAAATTATATAATCTCCAGTTTTTTGCCAGGCAAAAATATTTGACTTAGCCAGCCAATATTTTTTCAAAGAAACGTGAAAGTTCGGATTATGCGGATCGGCTGGAGCCAAATGTTCTGGCGTAAAATTGGTAATGACCGCAATCTGAGGGCTAGCCGTCAAATCTTCCAGTTGAAATGATGACAACTCTAGTACTATCCAGTCGTTTTTTTTAATCTTGTCGATAAAAGCGAAAGGCGCTACGCCAATATTCCCTCCTAGCCACACTCGCTTGCCGGCCGATTTTAAAATATGATAAATCAACGAAGAGGTCGTGCCCTTGCCCTTAGTGCCGGTTACCCCGATGATCTTTTTCGACGGACATAACTGAAAAAAAAGCTTCATCGGGCTTGACAGCTTGGCGCCGGCCTTGATCGCCCTTTTTATCCCCGGACAATTGATCGGCCAACCGGGCGAGCGGAAGAGCCAATCAAATTTATCAAGATCACGGTTGAAACTATCGCCCAACTGCCATACAATATTTTTATTTAAAAATATATTGTTTTTAAAAGCAACTCGCTCCATAGCATCACAAATTGTAATCTGGCATTTTATTTTATGCTTCAAAAAATAGCTAACCAAGGCATGGTTTTCTACCCCCAAACCGAGAAAAGCAATTTTTTTGTTTTGCAAATCTTTAATCGTTGGCATAGTTTAATTGTTTTTAATTTTATCCATCTCCCCCCAATTATTTCCGATTTTAGCATCAACCTCTACCGGTACTTTCAATTTTGTTATAGCTTCCATAATTTGCTTAACATCAGAAAAAATTCGGCCGGATAATTTTGGCTTAATTTCAAATAGCAACTCATCATGTACCTGCAACAGCATTTTTGCTTCTTGTTTGGTGTATTTTGTATTAATCAATTTATTAATTTCTATCATTGCAATTTTAATCATATCAGCAGCAGTTCCTTGTATCGGAGTATTAATCGCCATTCTTTCCGCTCCTTTCCGCACTTGCAGCATTGTAGAATTGATCTCAGGCAAAAATCTTTTTCGTCCGAACAGTGTCTCCGCATATCCTTTTTCACGAGCATTTTCAATGGTTTTATCAATAAATTTTTTTACACCATGATAAACTAAAAAATAATTATCAATGAATTCTTTGGCTCGCCAATATGGCATATCTGCTCCTTGGGATAAGCCGTGCGGTCCCTGTCCATAAAGTATGCCAAAATTCACTGCCTTGGCCTGGCTTCTTAACTCGGGCGTTACTTCCTCCAGGCTTATTTGATTTATTTCTGCCGCTGTCATTCGGTGAATGTCTACTCCATCTAAAAAAGCCCTTATCATCCTCTCGTCTCCAGACATATGCGCTGCTACGCGCAACTCAATTTGAGAATAATCAAGCGACAATAGGCAATAGCCTTTTTGAGCAACAAAAGCTTTCCTAATTTCCCGACCCAATTCTGTTCTAATGGGGATATTTTGTAAATTTGGGTCCGTAGAAGACAGTCTGCCGGTAGCAGTAACGCTTTGATTGAAACTGGTATGAAGACGGCCGGTCTTTTTGTTTGCCAGTCTGGGCAAAGCCTCGATATAGTTTGATTGCAACTTAGCTAATTCGCGATATTCCTGAATCATGCCGATTATTTCGTGTTTATCTTTCAGTTTTGCCAGTTCGTCCGAACCGGTTGATAGCCCTGTCTTGGTCTTGGTAATACCGTCTATTGGCAGCCCCAATTTCTCAAACAAAACCTCTCTTAGCTGCTGCGTGGAATTGATATTAAACGGTCCCCCTGATAATCTGCAAATTTCTTTGTCTAGTTTTTTTAACTTTTTTTCTGTTGCTATCTGCAGCTCGGCTAAGAACTTGGAATCAATCTTGATGCCGTTTTCTTCCATGCCGACCAAGACGTCAACCAGAGGCATTTCTACCCGGCGGAAAAGATTATATAATTTTTGCTTTTCCAATTCCGGCAAGAGTTTTTTTATTAGACGGAAAGTAAAATCAGCGTCTTCGCAGGAATAATTCGACAGCTTATAAAGCGAAACCTGGCCAAAACCGATTTTGTTGCGACCTGTGCCGAGCAAATCGTCCTTGGTGATTTTTTGATGATTAAATTCAGCGAAAGCCAAAGCGTCAAGATTGTGCTGACGCGTACCGGGATTTAGCAAATACGAAGCAATCATGCTATCTCCAGCCACGCCTTTGACTTTTATGCCGTAGCCCGACATCACCTCAAGGTCAAATTTGATATTGTGCCCGTATTTCTTTACTCTATCATTTTCAAATAACGGCTTCATTCTCTCCAGCCAATCGGTTTTAACTGATACGGAGCTTCCCTGGCTTTGATAATTAAACAAATTGGCAGTTTTTTGAATTTTATGATCTTTGCTTTGAAAATTTAAATAATAAGCCGTCCCTTTTTTCCAGCAAAAACTAACTCCAAGCAATTCGGCAGCAACCGGATCAAAGTTAGCTGTTTCAGTGTCAAAAGCAAATTCTTTTTGTTTTTCCAGTTCAATCAAAAATTTGCCAAATTCTTCGTCGCTAGCAACTAATTGATAATTAAATAATTCTTTGTTTCTGGCGAATTTATCGCTCGAATCTTCATCGCCATCAGTTGGTTTGGCCTTCCCGTCTTGTCTTTTTATTCTTGATGCTTGATTTTTTGCTTTTATATCTTGCAGACGCGGCAGTAGCGATTTGAACTCCAATTCGCTGAATAGCTGAGTCGCTTTCTCCAAATTGAAATTGCCGAAAACAAGTTCATCTAAATTGAAATCAATTTTAACATCGCATTTTATGGTTGCTAAATATTTGCTCATCAAAGCTTCTTGTTCATGCTCAGCCAACAAAGTTAAAATTCTCTCCTTAATTTTTGTTTTTCTTTTTTGGCTCTTGGTTCCCTTAACATAAGCGTACAATTTTTCCAGAGTACCGAATTCTCGCAACAATTCACTGGCTGTTTTTTCCCCAATGCCTTTTACGCCCGGAATATTGTCGGAAGGATCTCCGCATAAGGCCTTATAGCCAATCATTTGTTCTGGTGTAATGCCGTATCTTTCTTTTACCGCTTGAGCGTCATAGACTACCGCATCAGTCAAGCCCCTTTTCATGGTATAAACCTTAGTTTGTTTATTTATTAACTGTAAAGTGTCCATATCACCAGTAACTATGATTTTTTCAAGCGAATTGTCGGTTTTTTTTACCAAGGTTCCAATCAGGTCATCGGCTTCAAAACCGGCTTTTTCAAAAATTGGCATTCCCAAAACTTGACCCACTTCCTTCACCCTAGGAATTTGCGCGTATAACTCATCTGGAGCTTTGACTCGGGTGCCTTTATAATCGGCAAATTTATGGTGACGAAAAGTTTTTTCCTTGAGGTCAAAAGTTAGAGCGACAAAATCTGGCTTAAAATCCTTGACCGCTTTGAGTAAAAAAGCGGTAAATCCATAGACTGCGTTAACCACCTCGCCGTTTTTTGTGGTGAGCGGCGGTAGGGCATGATAACTACGATGCACCAGGGCATTGCCATCTATAATCATTAATTTTTGCTTCCTATTGTTAGCCATAATATACTAATATTACATCATAGAAAATTGGATAAAGCAAACTTCATAAAAGCCAAAAACAAAAAATATACATTTTTTGACGCCTGCCGATAAAAAATGATATTATTATTTTATTAACCTGCTTTTTTATAAATAATCTATAAATTTAGTCAACAACCATTAAAATTAGGCAAATAACGTATTGTTCATTTAATAAATTATGTTTCCAGGCATCAGTCAAACAACGGTAGGACGCTTTAAGTATTCTCAGACCGTCCGAAAACTCAACTCAATTTCCGCGAAAATCGCGAAGCGATTTGA
>CAYUHZ010000031.1:0-10691 GCA_964444625.1 uncultured Gammaproteobacteria bacterium
GGAAAAACGGTGTTCTGGCGTGATAAAAATCCCATAACTGTCAATAATATCGGCTTTTTTGTTTTCAGTAAAATTCCAATAGAGTGTTTTCGGAGCAATTGCTCCTATTTTCTTATCGCCTTGCATCGCTGCTAACATTTCCCGCGCAATATTCGGCTCAAAAATCATATCGGGGTTAAACATCAAAAAATAATCCGCTCTTTCCTCAATTGCTTTTTTTATCAGCTGATTGTAAGCGCGAGCAAAACCGATATTGCCGCCCGACCAAGTAAAATCCAAGCTTGAGTAATTAATCTTAATGATTTTTAAATTCTCATTATCCTCCGTCTCGGAATTATCCTGTACCAAGACCTTTATCTCCGCTAATTGCCTCTGTTCCAAATCAGCTAACATTATTTTTAAGCTATTTAAAAAATACGGCAAATATTTTGCCGTGGAATTGCCGTAAGTGATAAAGCCGATTATTAATTTTTGCTTATTCGTGCCCATGATTATGTGACCAGTTTGTCCTGCAGTTTTTCTTTGGCCAAAATTTGCGCCGCTAACAAAGAATCAAAAGTTCCGGCGTCAATCCAACCCCCGTTAACCATGGCTACTTCCAATTCTCCCTTTGCCAAAAACCAATTATGTATGTCGGTAATTTCCAGTTCGCCGCGCTCGCTCGGCTTGACCTCTTTGGCCACTTCAATCACGCGTCGGTCAAAAACATATAAGCCGGTCAAGGCGTAATCAGAGAGCCATTCTCTTGGTTTTTCTACGATTTTAATTGCTTTCATATTTTCATCAAACTTTACTACGCCAAACCTTTCCGGATCAGGCACTTTTTTGGCGAATACTTTGCCTCCAGACTTAAAATCTTTGATATCTTGGCTCAAATCATCTTCAAAAATATTATCGCCCAAAATCATCGCCACATTGTCGCCGTTAATAAATTTTTCGCCGATGATAAAAGCGTCCGCCAACCCGCGCGGCTTGTCTTGGACTTCGTAGGTGAAATTCACTCCAAGTTCCCTTCCTGAACCAAGCAAATTCAAATAGTCTCCCGCCCGCTCCGGAGCGATAATAATCAATATTTCCTTAATGCCAGCTTTGACTAACGTGTTTAAAGGATAATAAATCATCGGTCGGTTATAAATCGGCAATAATTGCTTTGAGGTAACCTTGGTGCAAGGACGCAATCTGGTTGCACTGCCTCCGGATAATATTATTCCACGCATAATATAAATTTAAAATTTAAAAATCAAAATGTAAAATTTTGGAATAAATAATTTTAATTTTACATTGTCATTTTTCATTTTGATTTTTACATTTTACATTATCCCAAATACTCTTTTAACGCTTCCCTCCAATCGCGCATTAATTCAAATTTAGTGTTAATTAATACGGAATATTTCGGACGCTTAGCCGGTCTTGGCAATTTATCTGAAGTTATCGGATTAACTTTAATCTTTATATTTTTAATTTTAAATAACTCTGTGACCGCCTGATACCATGTGGTAGGACCTTGGTTAGTTAAATGATAAATCCCGTATCCTTTGTCGCTTTCCATTAGCCTTCTGGTCGCTTGCGCTAAATCCGGAGTATAGGTAAAACAGCTTAGTTCATCGTGGACAACGTCCAAACATTCTTTTTCAGAAGCTAAGCGCAACATCAAGTCAAAAAAACTTTCTTTGGCTTCGGGATTGTCGCCTCTTGGCCCGAAGAGCTTGGAGGTTCTGATGATATACCACTTCAAGCCCTGACCGCTTAACTCCAAAATTCTTTTTTCGCCGTGGAATTTGCTCTTGCCGTAACGGTTGATCGGTTTTGGCTCGTCCGTTTCTAGGTATCCCCGCTTCTTCTTGCCTTGAAAAACGTAATCCGATGAATAATGAACCAAGGTGGCGCCTGTTTTCAAACAGCCTTCGGCTAAAAATTTGGGGCCGTCTATGTTTATTTTTTTCGCCAGATCATATTCTTCGTCGCTGGCTTCGCATTTATCTACGGCGTTATAGGCGGCGGCATTAATCACTAGCTCTGGCTTGATATCGCTTAATTTTTTCAAAATCAGCTCCCTGTCTGTTATGTCTATCTCGCCCTTATCCCAGCCGATCACCTGATTATCTGGAGCAAATGTCTTCACTAATTGAACGCCCAAATTGCCTGCTGAACCTAAAATAAGCATCTTCATAATGTCAATAATTTTTTAGCTTTATTAATCAAGTCAATGTTTTTCTTGCTGCCCGCTATATTATAAAATTTTATTTTATTTAAATCTTTCAAATCCACCCATTCGGCCAAATCGGCATACTTTTTCTCATGTTCGTCAAAGTTGGCTTTTGATAATTTTCCGCCGATCCTTTTGACTAAAAAATAAAACATATAGCAATTCCAGTATTTTTTTCTCACCACGGAATAAAAAAAGGAATTGCCGTAATAAACCATCCCTTGGTTTTTTACTTTAAAACCAGTCTCTTCCCAGAATTCACGTTCCAAAGTTTGATCTATCGTTTCATTTAAATCTGCGCCGCCGCCAGGAAAATCATAGCCATCCCACTGTTTTGATAGAAGAACTCTTCCTTTTTCTATTAAAATGCCGTAAATAGAGGGGCGAAAAGCTAACAAATTAACATCTGTTTTGTGAGGTTTGCCATATATATCGCGGCAGATAATTTTTTTATTTTTTTCATTGTGCTTCATGGCGCTTTTTACTGCTTTTTTAATTTTTTCCACCATTCTTGATTCACTTTGTACCAGTCAATTGTTTTTTTCAAACCTGAATCGAAATCAACCTGCGGACTCCAGCCCAATTCATTCTCCGCTTTTGAAAAATCAATAGCATAACGCAAATCATGTCCCGGCCGATCTTTAACAAAATCTATTTCTGTTTCGCTTCTATCCATCAACTTTAAAACTTTCTTGGTTAATTCCATGTTTGTCATCTCGCTTCTTCCTCCCAAACAATAAGTTTCGCCGATTTTCCCATGCTTGATTATCGCTTCCACTCCGGCATTATGGTCATCCACAAAAATCCAATCGCGGATATTTTTCCCTTCACCATAAACAGGGACTTTTTTCCCCTCTAATAAATTTGTAATAAACAAAGGGATAAGTTTTTCAGGGAATTGGTATGGTCCATAGTTGTTGGAGCAATTAGAAATAGTAATCGGCAAATTATGCGTGTGAAAATAAGCGCGTACCAAGTTGTCGGCTGCGGCCTTGGAGGCGCTATACGGACTGCGAGGATCGTAGGCCGTGCTTTCATTAAATTTTTCATCGGCAAACCCAAGCGATCCGAACACTTCATCGGTTGAAATATGATGAAATCTTACGCCGCCATTTTTTTTCGCTGCGTCAAGCAACACCCTCGTGCCTTCCACATTAGTCCGAATAAAATCAGCGCTATTGACGATTGATCGGTCAACATGTGACTCGGCGGCAAAATGAACGACTAAATCAATATCTTTCATTAAATCTCCAACCAAGCCAAAATCGCATATATCGCCTTTTACAAATTTATAATTATTATAATTTTCAATGTTTTTTAGATTTTCCAAATTTCCAGCATAAGTTAAAAGGTCCAGATTGATTATTTGATCCTCTGGATTTTTTTCTAACCAATAATGGATAAAATTTGAACCGATAAAACCCGCGCCGCCGGTTACTAAAATTGTCATAAACTATTAATAATTAAGGACGTTTTTAAGTTTTTTTACAACCTCTTCTGCTTCACCTTCTTGGTATTTTCCCTGAAGCCATAGCGTCAATCCGTCTCCTTCGATTCTTGGAATTAAGTGAAAATGAAGATGCGGGATTACTTGACCTGCAACCGGATCGTTATTTATGCTGACATTATATCCGGAGCAGCCCAACCCGCTCTTAATAGCAAAGCCGATTTTTTTTACCGCTCGAATCAAGTTGGACAATGAAGCCTCGTCAATTTCTTCAAAATTAGCAAAATGTTTCTTAGGAACAACCAAGGCGTGCCCCGAACTAACCGGAGAAATATCCAAAAATGCCAGAATATCGTCGTTTTCAAAAATTTTATGGCACGGAATTTCACCGGCAATTATTTTACAAAACAAACAAGACATAATTTTAATTTAAATTATTTTATAAGGAGAATCTTCTTTATCCTCCCATCTGATTTCATCAATTTCGCCCTTCTTGTTCTCGCCGCGATAAAGCATATCGGGCAAATTAATACACCAGCCGTCGTTTTTACTTATACACTTATAACCATGCACCACTCCCGGGGGCACAATCACTACAGTAGGATTATTCTGCCCGACTTCCAGTTTTAAATATTTTTCTGAATCTTTTAATAAAGTCGCGCTATCCCCTCCTGCACGGCCGTCCCAAAGATGAAGCTCGAAATCACCTGGTCCGACAAAGACAAAACAATCGCTTTGCTCCCTATGTTCGTGAGGTCCACGGATTATTCCTGGTTTAGTTAAACTAACGTAGCCCATTAACGGTTGGTAATTTTCCTCGTCTTTACGATAAAATTCAGCCAGCCAACCGCGATGGTCAGAATTTTTATTAAGTTGCCTTATTATTAATCCATTGATCATAATTTTTTTCTATTTTCATTACTTACAAACAAAATTACTATACCAATAATTAACCAAAAAATCAAGATTAAATTATAATTAAAATATGCGATAACCATTCCCGGCCTGAAAATTTCCAGCAAGCCGAAAACCAGTAAGGCGCTTGTTAAAACATAGAATATTTCCTGAAGATACTGCTTCATAATTTACCCATTAAATCCTTTAGTTTTTCGGCAAGGCCTTTGCCGAATAAATCAATTGTCACTTCTTTGATAATAACTCCTTGCTTTTCCGTTTCAGCTTTTAATCCTGGCACAGACAGGACAAAGCTGTATGTCCCGCTTTCTTGATAAGCGTTGGCCAAATCAAACCAAGCAGTAGCTGTTTGAAAAAGTTCGTCGCTATCTGGGCGCTTATATTTGGCGATAATAAAATCAACAGCGCTTTGGTCGGCATTAAAATTCGCGTCCACTTTTGTGATAACAGGGTTAAACATCTTCTCTGATTGAAAAGAAAAAACGCCGTCGCCAGCCAGCATCAGATCGCCCTTGGCAAAAACGACTTCTGTTGTTTTTTTCTCGGTAGCAAAAGAAAATTGTTTATAAGTTTGATCTATCTCCATTGTTTTGCCATCAAACAAAACGGCCTGAAGACTTGAGGGATTGGTGGTTTTTATCCTTAATTCACGACTATTGGTGTAGAGCTTAAAACTTCCGTTATCAACCAGCCAAAAACCATTAAGAAAAACCATGCGATCTTGAGCAGATCTAATCTTTTCCGTCACGATATCATCATTTGCCATTACTTCAATTTTGTAAGCCCCCTCTGGCAAACCTTCCTCGACTAATCTTAAAAATCGCACCGAGCTTTCTTTGCCGTTGTCCGAAACCACGCCATCGTCAGCTAGGCTTCTTTGACTCAATAATTGACCATCGTAATATAAATTTACCAAAATCTGATCGCTATCTTTATTCTTGTTTAAATCTTTTAAAGAAAAATCGATATCCAGCTTTTCGTTTTTTAAATAAATATAAAACTGGTAGGTTCCCCTAAAGGCATGGCTAACTTCCGTGCGCCGATCGGAGGCCTGATAGCCATGTAAAACAAAATTATTCGGTAGGTTGTAATTGTATTGCGCAATCTTTTCAATAGCAGGTGGCTGCGACAGAAAATCATTAACCGACGAATATATTTTTTCGCGTTGAAATAATATCTTATCATCTTCTCCGAATAAAACTGACCACTTATCGAATAAACCATCAAGCAAATCGTTACTTATCGGCTCAAGATCATAGCGCCAAACAGTCTTATCGGTCAACAACCCGGCTTCTATCAGCTTTCGGTCAGATTGGTTTTGAAAAACTAACGTCAGTTTGGCCGTATCAAAGTGTCTAGGGATTCTCAAGTTAAAATAAACCGGGTCGCCGATCATGGTGTAAACGTCGTTTATTTTAAACACTCTTTCTTGGGGGGTTAGTTTGCCGATAAAATAGTCAAAGTTTTTAAAATCATGGCGATAAGTTGTTACGCCCCCCGGAACAATTGTTTTGTGCATCAAGAAAATAACTGCCACCGACAGCGATAACCATAAAATTATTCTTATTTTTATAATAGTTTTCATAATTGACGCTTCTATTTTTTTTCTTTAAAAATTGTAATCCACCAACTAACACAAACCGCCAAATAATTCCAGATACTTTTGCGCCGTATTCTGCCAATTGAACCTCTCTGCCTGAATTAATCCTTGGTTTTTTAAATTCAATCTTAAATTATTATTATTTAAAACCTCTGCCATGGCATTGGCGATATCGGTAATATTGTACGGGTCAACCAGCAAAGCCCCTCTGCCAACAGTTTCCGGTAAAGACGATGAAGCGCTGGTAATGACCGGCACGCCACAAGACATAGCTTCAAGCGGCGGAAAACCAAAACCTTCATAAAAAGAAGGGTAAATAAACAATGAAGCCGAACGATAAATATAAGGCCTGTCATCTGCGTCAATGTAATCTAGAAAAATAATATCATTCCGGTAATTAGAATTGCGCCATGCGCTCTTAACGCTGCCGGATTTCCATCCCCAGCCACCTGCTAAAACCAGCTTATTAATACTTGAACCTTGGTTATTAGACCTAAATATATCATAAGCGCCAATCAACCCTTCAATATTTTTTCTCGGTTCTATCGTGCCTAAATATAAGAGGTATTGTTTGGGTAATTTGTATTTTTCCCGGATTTTTATTGCCCGATCGCTTTCGATTCTAGAATTAACAAACATGGGGTTAATTGCAGAGCGAATAACAGTTATTTTTTCCGGTGGAATTGAGCATAAATCAATGACATCGGCCTTGGTGCTTTCCGAAACCGCAACAATTCGGTCAAATTTATGCAACAGCCTCCTTATTCCAAGCATTCGATGCCAAAAATTTTTTCTCCAACTAAAAAATTCCGGATAGCGCAAAAAGGACAAATCATGCACCGTGATAACACTCTTGGCTTGACCAGACAAACTGATAAAATTTAAATGGGGCATAAAAAAAAGATCGACTTTTAGAAGTCGGTCAACTTTTGGCCAATTCAAGCCTTTTTGCAATAAATAATTAAAAACTTTATTGGGATAACTCTTTTTTTCTACTCGAACATTTTTTTGATTAAAGCTCGGCAAGCGAGAGCTAACATCGCAATATGAATTATAAAAAAGCACGTATTCATTCTTCTGGTCATTGTCAAGCAAAGCTTTCACTAAATTCAAAGTATATTCTGATACTCCACTATACTTAGCGTCCATCAAAGTTCTGATATCAAAACCTATTTTCATAGTTTCTTTGCCACAGAAAAATTATTTAAATTTCTGCCACTCATTGTCCACGAAGCTTGCTATTTTTTTCTTAAACTCCTGGCTAGAAAATTTTTCCGCTTCTTTTTTGATGGTTTCAGGAAAATATCTGCCACAACTAAATTTCTTTATGACTTTAACAAGGGAATCGATATGTTGGTCGCTAAAAAATTCTCCAGTAATACCCTCTCTTACTATTTCCATAGCGCCTCCCCGCTGATAAGCAATAACCGGCCTTCCTGAAGCCATTGCTTCAACCATGGTAATGCCAAAATCCTCTTCTTGAGGGTTGATAAAGGCAATGCAATTACTATATAACTTGGCTTGCTCTTCGTCGTTTACTCGCCCAAGAAATTCTATATTATCGTGGCCAGAGGCAATCTTTTGTAAACGTTTCATGTCAACTCCGTCGCCAAAAATTTTTAATTTTAAATCTAATTGTTTAAAAGCTTCAATGGCTATATCAATCCGCTTATAAGGCGCCAAGCGCCCGCCAACCAAGAAATAATCCTTGATGCCATCTGAAATGTAAAAAGATCCAACTTCCACCGGGGGGTAGATTACGGTCGATTGGCGCCGATAATACTTGGCTATCCTTTTTTGTACAGTCAAAGAATTGGCAACAAAAACATCAACTCGATCAGCGGCTGCTTTATCCCACAATCTGATGTAATTTAATACTAAAGAAATTACTTTCTTCAAGTATTTATTATGTTTTAATTCATAGATATACTGATGAGTATAATCCCAGACATATCTGGTCGGGGTATGGCAATAACAAATATGCAAAGTATTAGCTGAGGTAATCACGCCTTTGGCAAAGGCGCTGGCATCAGAAATAACAACATCATATCCTGACAAATCAAAAAACTCTACCGCCATTGGCATAAAAGGCATATACCACTGATAATGTTTGATGCCTCCTGGCAAGCGCTGAATAACCGATGTTTCAATGTGGCGGTCCTTGAAATATTTGTCACTATTCTTCTTTTCGTACAGCAAAGTAAAAATAGGCGCACCTGGATAAAGATCGGACAAGGCTTTAAGAACTTTTTCCGCTCCTCCGTCTTGGGCTAAATGGTCGTGGACTAAGGCAACTTTCATAAAATATAAATTGATATAAAATTATTAAGCCAGACTATAGGCAGGAAAATAACTTAAGTTAATTTTATCTTTGATTTTTTGATTTAAATTATTCTGCTTTTCTGCCCTTAATAACCGCCAAGGGCGTGCGGAATAAAATAGCCAAATCAAGCCACAAAGACCAATTTTCAATATAATAATTATCCAATTTAACTTCCTCTTCAAAAGTTAAATCGCTTCTGCCTGATATTTGGGCAAGGCCGCTGATACCGGGTTTAACTGTAAGGACTTTCTTGTGATGATTTTCGTATTTTGCCACTTCTTCGGGCAAATGGGGTCGAGGGCCAACCAAGCTCATGTCTCCCTTAAAAACCATAAATAACTCCGGCAATTCATCAAAGCTCCAACGGCGGATAAATCTGCCGAACCGAGTAACGCGCGGATCGTCTTTTATTTTTACCATCGGACCATCGGTGCGCAAATTTCTATCAGCCAATTCGTTATAGCGCATACTATCGGTTCCTGGCAACATAGATCTGAATTTAAAATAACGAAATAGCCGGCCATTTTGTCCGACCCGATATAGCGGAGATCCATCGTCTCTCTCTGAAAAAAATACCGGCCCGATGGAATCAAGTTTGATTATCAAAGCTATGAGCAGTAAGACTGGGCTTAAAATTAAGATTAGAAGAAAAGAGCAGATTATATCAAAAATCCTCTTGGTAATCCTGCCCCAGCCATCCAATGGGGTTCTTTTAACCTCTACGATGGGGATGCCGGCGATTTCACTGACCTCGGTTTTAAGAACTTTTGCTTCCAATAAATCGGCGGCGTATTTAAAAGTCAGATGATTCTCAAAGGCGAAATCAAAAATTCGCAAAACATCGGTTTTGCTTAAATTTGGATCGCTCTGTATTATTTCGTCAATCTCGTTAACTTTTAAAAAATCAGATAATTCCTCAGCCGACTCAATGCTAAAATCATTTAACTTTCTAACCACTTCATAGCCGTATTTTTTATTGGCAGAAAATTCATGTATTAAAATATCGGTAGTTTTGCTATTGCCCACCATCACCACCTTATGAATTCCTATCCCGCTGCGAAAAAATGCTCGCTGGATAATTCTGACAATTAAACGCGCCAAGCTGACATAAATGATAGCCAGCAACCAACCGGCCAAAACAATAAACCGGGAAGAAAACAATTCGCGAAAAAAGAAAATAAAAACAACTATCAAAACCAAGCCGGTTGAACAAGCAAATACTACCCGGCTGACTTCGTTGAATAAACTTCTCGTGCCTTTGATGTTGTATAATCCGGCAAAAGAAAAAACTGCCAACCATGAAATGGAAATCAAAAAAAGAATCTGCAGAAACTCCCCAAAAGGAAGGCTAAAAATTACCGGCCTGATCTCGGTTGCAAGTTGGGCAAACCTAATATGATAAGCTGAAACACCGGCTAAAAAAATCATAACCAAGTCAAGCGGCACAAGCAAAAAAGAAAAAAACAACTCGCTTCGTTTCATAAAAAAATAGTTAATACCATTTACAAAAACGAAAATAGAAAAAACGCTATTCTCGGCTAAATTACTGTCAGGTTATAATATTAAATTTCATTTATCCTAGGGCAAGCTATAAGCCGGATTCTGTGCCGCCATAAGCGGCGATGATTATCTATCTAGCTCTATAATTACTTATCGAGTCAAGCGAGCCACTTTTCGTTCATCCTAAGATAGGATGAGTTTGCTCTTGCTCTAGGCAGGGTTTACCGTTCTCCGCTGTCACCAGCGGGAAAAAAACGTTGCTTAAGTTATTCGGATATCCAGATATAACCCAAACGTCGCTTAACTTTTCACCTTTCGCCGCTGCGTAGCAGCGGAAATTCCAAAAATCAATAAACAATCTCCTAATATCTTGAAATAAAAAGATATTTAAAAATTGAAAATAAAAAATTGATAATTCCGATGCTACGCATCGGCTAGTATTGTCTCTGTGGCACTTTCCCTAAGATTGCTCTTGATGGACGTTATCCATTGCCTTTTTGCTTTTAATTTCTTAAAAGCAGAGTCCGGACTTTCCTCCCCGCCGAATCGGTAGGGCAATCATCCGCTTGCCCTAGAATAATTGAAATTTAATGTTCAAAAACAATTTTATACTACCATTATATCAACAAAAAGTCAACTTTATGTGGCTCTACAATAAATAGTGTGGTGGAAAACCAAAAAGCAGTGGTAAAATTAGCTT
>CAYUHZ010000032.1:0-322 GCA_964444625.1 uncultured Gammaproteobacteria bacterium
TTCAACCAACGCCAAAGATCCTCAGGGCAGACAACTTTTTTATAATTGGAACTCAAACTCCCAACATTTTAATAGTTTAATAGGAATTGAAAACGGCAGTTATAAATATACTACCAACAATGAACTTCGCTATACGATAAACAATGAAGACTTACAAACTGGGGAAACCTTGAGGATAGTAAGCCAAATAAAATCAGAAAAGAATAATAATAGGCGTGGAAGTTATGATGACGTTATATATTTTGATTACAAATTATCACCTCAATAAAATATGACCTTACTTGAAAAAATTATAGTACTTTTAGACCTACTACTATTTTTT
>CAYUHZ010000032.1:332-3813 GCA_964444625.1 uncultured Gammaproteobacteria bacterium
AAAATATGGCGTTGCAGAAATAATAGCGCCAGTCATTACATCATTATTATTAGCTTTTATTTTCATATGGTTTTTTGACAATAAAGACAGCATTAAGCTCTTAAAATTAAAATGGTTTATAAGGTGCTACTTGTTTTTTGCCATTAAGATCTTAATTGGCTTTTGGCTTGCGATTTTATTATTTTGCGCTGGATACATTATTTTTGAACTATTCAAATTCTTGATATTTACACGCTTGAATAAAGTATATAAAAAAATAATCAATTACCACCGGAAGCACTAAAGGAGGAATTTAGAAAATTAAACAAAAATAGAAAGCTAAACCTGAAAAAGGAAACTATTGAAATAGTTTGTAATAATATCGTTGATTTGCAAAAAATTATGAACACTGAAAACATTGTTGAAATATATTTCGCTTTTTTATATTGGCACATATTCAAAAGTAAATTTGGATTGACGCCTACAAATTTATCAGAAGAAGAACTAATTGACGCATCTAAAAATATGAAATTCAATTCAAAAAATGGCTACTATGTCTTAAGAGCATTTTAATTTATGACAATTATTTATCTCATAATTAGTTAAGTTATTTATAGTAGCTTTTTGATTTGGCGTGATTTTCATATTCGTAATTTTGCTGAACGACCCGTATATACAATGCAAAAAATCAATTCAAAAACTATCACCTATGCTATTTTAACTCGTCCTTGGCACGCTCCGTATTTTTTCTTTAGTCAAATAATCGCCGACATAAAACGACGATCACAAGAAGAAGAATTAGAATTTCAAAAACATCGTGAGCGCGAAGCAATGGAAAATGAACAAGCATTAAAAGATATGAAGAAAATAGAATTTTTTGAAAAAAATGTTTCAAATACCGAGTTAATCATAAAAAATAATGGGCATCTCGGAATTGAGTCTGGTGAAATTGGCACAATTTCAATAAACGAAAAAGCAAAAACGATAAAAATCGAAATAAAGCAGATAGCAATAAAATGTATCAGAGAGGATGGCGCCATTTATCAAGTTCCTATTTATGGCACTGGCCATTTGCTCTGCGAAAATGCTGAATACAAAATCATCGAAAGTAAATATGGCGACGCGGTTTATATGACAGACGATAAAAATAACCCTGAACGATTAACAGCTTATGGCAAAAAAATTACTTTATGCGAGGATGCTAAAAATCCAGAACGCTTATCATTGACCATAATAAATAATCTTCTGGGGATAAAAATCATTTGCGACAAGATCAGTGTTGCTGATTTCAATAAGGTAAAAATTGACGACATAGAACGATATAAGGAATTGGAAAATGGGATTTCTTATGGAAAATTTTTTTCAATTCAATATGATTAACGACGAATTTAAGCCAGACTACTTAAAATGTCCGAATTGTAAGAATGTTTTAGATATGTCATTTCTTGAAAAATCTTGCCCAAGCCCTTTGTGCGGGTTTGATTTTAATGGTTTGGCGGCATATTTAGAAAAAAGTGAAGAAGAATTACGTAAGATAATCGTAAACACCCACAAAGATCGAGAGGGTCGTGAGTACAAGTTGGCTATAACGGCCGTTAAATATCATTCCGGTAATTATTTGGCTCACTTTATAGAGTGTGGCTCAGGCGCTCATTATAACACTCTATTCAACGACCTACTTCTCAACTTCTTTGACGATCTTAATCTCTTGAAAGCTGTTCTAAAGTCCGATGTTATTAAGCCCAAGGACAATGTTGTTGTTTCCAAAGGTGGATATAAAATGTTCTGGGAGTTGTATGACCGGCTTAAAAAGCTCAATACAGTTGAAATTAGGAACTTCTTGATTGAAGAATTCCCCGACTTCCATCGACAGCACTATAACGACTATTTCCTCAAATACGAAGCAAAAAGAAAAACGAAAAACAAATACTACGCGACTAAAAATCATTCAAAGGGTGCTTAGTTGTTTGCGATCTAAGATGCTCTGCGCTGGCGGCCAAATATATGGTCGTCGTTTTTATATCACTGTGCCCCATCATTCTTGAGAGCGAATAAATATCACAACCACCTTCGAGCATTAGAGTGGCAAAAGTATGCCGGAGCTTATGGATACTAAATTTAATTTTAGATGCTTCTGTTATTCTATCAACTAAATGTTTAAGGCCGTTTACCGTGAAGCCCATATTATGATTTAACGATGTAAAAAATTCCGGGCAAGTTTTATTAAGCCTTTTTCTTTCCTGCAAATACTTCTTCATTATGTCAGCCAGCTTATAGCATATCGGCACAACTCTATCCTTACTCCCTTTTCCCTGCCGTATAAATATCGACATATTTTCCAGATCTACATCTGTTAGCTTAAGATTTAGAAGCTCTTTCCTTCTTAGTCCGGAGAAAATGAACGTCGCAAAAATAGCATAATTTCTATACCGTAAAAAATGATAATTATACAGATAATTATAAACAATCTCAAGTAAACGCAGCGCCTCTTGTCTGGTTAATTTAGGGGGTAATCTTTTTTCAAGTTTGGGCACTTCAACATCATCAATAGGATTTTTTTCAATATAACCTTCCTTGATACACCACCGAAAAAATACGGCTAAGGTTTTGTGGTAGCAAATGAAGGTATTGGGGCGCCATCCTCGACTTACGCGACCATAATAAAACATATCTCTAACCTTATCGGCATTTACATCCTTCAAATCCTCAATGCCAGTAAACTTACGAAAGTTTTTTATAATCCGGTCATAGCGCCGAATTGTATCCCCGGAATAGCCGAGAATTATAAGAAGAATAATCGCAAAACTTCTTACTTAGAATTTGTATGTCCATAATAAAAGCACTACATTTGATTGCAGTGCTTTTATTCTTGAGCCGTTGTCGGGAATTGAACCCGAGACCCCTTCCTTCATTTACACCTCTATTTCTAAAACATTTATTAGAGGATTAGACTGTATCTTGAGCGTATTTGATAAATCAAACTTAGCTCCCCTTGTCAGTCGTTCGGGCGTATTCCGATTGCTCGGAGTTGACGCCACGGTCTTAACCTTATGCAGGCCTTTAACCGTAATTCGGGCGGACACTGCGAGATTTCCCTCGCAATGGGCAAGATCTATGTATAGACCTAACCATGGAAGTGCTCTACCAGCTGAGCTACAACGGCATTATTCTTATTGCGCCGCCGACCTGTTTAAGAATGGAGGTTGGGCGTAGTCGTAAGATCAAGTATGTTTTTATTTTAATTTTAGTCAATTTACCCTTTATAGCCGCCGACCTGTTTATTACCATGGAGTTGCTCTACCAGCTGAGCTACAACGGCAATTATAAATATAAGTTTAAATTAGCCTCAAAACTTAAAACACCTAACATTCAACAAACACACGGCCGTTATTGTTAGATGTTACGTGTTAATTCTCAAAAACTAAAGCTTGTTTATTCTTTCCTTTAATGTTGGCAATTTCTGATTTTCCGGATTGGCTGCTGACAGCTTGTCATATACTTC
>CAYUHZ010000032.1:3826-10546 GCA_964444625.1 uncultured Gammaproteobacteria bacterium
AATTATACTGAATTCCAGCATTGTGTCAAGATAGCGCGGATTGCTTGGCTCAATAGACAAAGCCTTCTTCATGCAGTTTATACCCTCATCAATATTGTCCATCGCTTCATAAACTAAGGCTAAATCCAAATAGGTTTGCGAACGTTGATCATTTATGCTGATTGATTGAATAAAGCCGTCTCTTGCTTCAGCTAAATTGCCGGATTCCTTGGCTAAATTTGCCAAATTATCATAAACTTCCAAATCATCTTCTTTCAGGCGTAAAACATGCTCAAAGGTCTGTTTGGCCTCGGGGTATTCCTTTCTTTCAAAATAAATTGACCCCAGCAATTTGAATGCCTTGATATTCTTTGAGTCCAAGGCGATCGCCTCAATGCATTTATTTTCGGCTGAACGCAAATCGTCTCGCCTCTTTAAATCTTCGGCTTCCGCCAATAAAATCTCGGTTTGTTTTTTTATATCACCTGTCGGCTGAGAATTTTCTCCTTTGCTGTATGCATTCTTCAAATTTATTAATTTCTGATAAGCTAGCGCGCCAAATCTTGAAAGCGAATAACCGACTGGACGTAAGATGTTCAAAGATTTGGAAAAATATTTCACGATACTTCTCTTTAGACGATTGCCAATAATTTGCTGTTTAAATTTTGCTTCTTTTTCGGCCGGCATGTTTTCAACGTCAAGATTAGCCAGAGTTGGAAATTTTCTGACCACAATAAAAATAATCACGCTCAAGCTTACTAAAATTATTATTAGCGGAATGATGTTGTACATAGCTTAAGTCACGATTTTGCCAACGTCAATGCGATTGACGCTGCCGAATAATTTCATTTTAGCCTTAACCGCCTTGGCAACTTCATCAATGGTAGGGCGCAACAAATTTCGCGGATCTGTTTCGTGGCGGTTGGCAAGGCAATTTTTTATCAATGAAGAGCAAAAAGCGACTTTGATGTCGGTGCCGATATTGATCACGTCAACTCCTGATTTTATCGCTTGTTTTATCTTGGCGTCTTCGATGCCTGAACCTCCATGCAATACAAAGGATATTTTTGTTTTGGCTACAATCTCCTTTAACAGGGGCAGATTAATATCTTCATTCTGGTACACGCCGTGCGCGGTGCCGACAGCCGCCGCAATGCTATCAATACCGGTTTCTTTGACAAACCTGGCAACATCTTTAACGTCAGCCAAAGGGATGTCAATCTTCTTATTTTTATTAACCAAATATGACCCGACCATTCCGCCAACCTCTCCTTGCACCCAAACTCCTTTGCTGTGGGCCATTTCAACTACATATTTGGTTAAATTTATATTTTCATCTAGGGGCATGTGGGAAGCATCGATGTGGACAGAGGTAAAACCGGCGTTGATGCACTCAAAAACAGAATCAAAACTCCTCCCATGATCAAGATGAAGCGCGATCGGCACTTTAGCCGCTACGTTCTTGGCGACCGTTGAGACAATATGGGTAATTGGCTTCAGACCCATATAGGTAATCGCTGATTCTGATACTTGAATAATAGCCGGAGATTTGCTTTCAACCGCCGCTCTTGCTACGCCCAACACGCTTTCTAAATTGTGGATGTTAAATGCGCCAACGGCATATTTGCCCTTGTTGGCGGCGCTAATTAATTCTTTGATATGTACCAGCATAATTTTAAGCTAAAATTGTTGTTGCTACTTTATAAAATTCAGAAATATCCAAGCTGGCTCCGCCGACCAGCAACCCGTCCATGTTTTCCAATCCGACAAAATCTTCCACGATCTTGCTGCTGATACTGCCGCCATAAACGATGCGAAAATTATTCTCAACAATTCTGGAATCAAAGACATCGCCCAATGCTAATTTTATTATCTTGTGCGCATAGGCCGCCTCGGTCGGCTCAATAGCGGTGCCGGTGCCAATCGCCCAAATCGGTTCATAAGCGACAACAATCTGTTGGTCGCCGATAATATCAAGGCCGCTCAGCGCTTGATGGAGCTGTTCAACCAAGACATAATCTCGCCGATCGGTTTTTCTTTCTTCCCAGTTTTCACCGATGCATACCACCGGAGTAATGCCATCAATATTCAACGCTGCTTTTACTTTTTTGTGAATCATCTCATAGTTTTCCAGTAAATATTGCCTTCTTTCTGAATGTCCAACAATAACATATTCGCAACCTATCTCTCTTAACATTGAAGCTGATGTCTCGCCGGTATAAGCGCCTCGATCCTCCCAAAAAAGATTTTGCCCGCCTAATTTGATATTACTGTGATGGAGCGCTTTTTTTATTTCCGACAAAGCCAAACTATTGGGGCAAATAACCAACTTACCCTTGTCTTGGTCGCTGAATTTAATCTTGTATTTTTTTGCCAATTCGATGCTTTCGGCAATGTTTAATTTCATTTTCCAATTGGCAATTACTATTTTTTCCATATTTTTGTCTTCCCTGATAAATCAGTTGCTCAACGCATCGCCTGTGCGACGGCTGATTTAACAAGTTAATTATTTAATATGATTATATTATAGCACGAACCGCTCAATCTGCCCAAGATTTACCAAACAAAATTTTGATAAACCCAATCGGCTAATTTTTCGGTTTGTTCAAAGCGCGCTTGATCGCTTTCTGAGCCAAGAACTACGGTAACAATTTTCTTACCTTGGTGATTGGTAAATTGCCCAACGAAACAGTAACCGGCTGCTTCCAAATAGCCGGTTTTTCCGCCCAAAATCTTGACGCCGTTTTCCGGCAATCGGTTTAATAAGTCATCGGTATTATAAACCTCCTTCTCTCTGCCTTCCTGTGTCTTGAATTGGTATTTTCTGGTAAGCGTCGCCTGGCGAATGTCGTCGTTGGCTAAAGCGGCGCGAGCGAAGATTGCCACTTCCTTGGCGGTTGACTGGTTATTATTATTCAAACCAACCGGATCGATAAACTTGGTCTTGGTCAAACCGATTTGCCGAGCTTTTTGGTTCATCAAACGAACAAATTCTTCTTCGGTTAAACTGGTTGAATTAACCATAGCGGCGGTTGCCGTATTGTCCGAAGCTACCAGGCTAGTATAAAAAAGATCTTTGATCGTGGCTTTTTCTCCGGTAAAAAGGTAAATCCTGCCACCTTCGCGGCGATCAGTTGATTTAAGCTGGTAAACCTCGTTCCAACCGGGGTTATGCTCAACAAAAACCAAGGCCGTTAATAACTTGGTTATACTGGCGATAGGCCAAACTTTATCGCCGTCCTTGTCGTAAAGCGATTGGTCGCCATCGCAATCGTAGGCCAATGCGCTTTGAGCTGATAAATCTGGAGCCGGCTGTTTACGATCAACCGGCTGTTCTTGTTGCTCGGCTAGCGCCGGAGACGGGTAATCATCTTCGGGATTTGCCAGCAATGGCATCGGGTCGTTAGCTAAGAGGCTGTCGGCAATCAGCTGTCTATCTTTGGTCGAGCTGTCAATCTTATTCTCTGTACTGGCGATCTCTGCCGCGCCCAAGACATGACCATTGGTGCTTGTTTTTCTTAAAGATAAATCGGAAAAAATATCAGCTTGATAATTTATTAAATTATCTTTATTCTCAACCAAAACAGCCGGCATCAATCCGGTAAAAAAAATGCTGAACAAGAATATACTTATATTGGCCAACAATGCAATCGAAGTAGTCATATAAAAATCTGCGTTGGTTTAATCAAGCGGTGCCGACTCGCTTGGCGGAGCTAGTTCCGATTCCGATTTATTTAGTAATCGGTCAATCGCATCATCTTGGCTTAGTTTTTCATAATCTGGTAGCTGGCTGATATCGCTAATACCCAAAAAACGAACAAAATCCAAGGTAACGTTATAACAAACTTGCCCCTTGGTTTTATCGGGTTTGCCTTCAATCAATCCTCTAATTAAAAGGTTGCGCAGGATCAATGAGCAGTTAACGCCTCGGATCCGATCCAAATCCGTTTTGGCAATCGGGCCGCGATAAGCAATGATAGTTAAAGCTTCCAGGCTGGGTTTGGATAATTCGCCGGTTGTCTCATCTTTGATAAAATCCCGGACCACCTTGGCATTGTCAGGAGAGCTTGCCATCTGGTAATGTGAGCCGTCCTTGATAATCTGAACGCCGCGGTCTTGGTTTCGGTATTCTTCCACCAGTTCATCTCCAGCTTGTTTAATCTCTTCGCTTGCTTTGCCAAGCAATTCCGCCAGTTGTTTAACGCCCATTGGTTTGGCCGAAATGAATAAAATTGACTCCAGTTGTGATTTTATGCCCATAAGTTAAAAATAGGTTAGCTAGTAAAACTATTCTTGCTTACCTCAATATCGCTGAACAATTCTTCCTGTGCTACCACCACCGTTTTTTGCTTGATCAATTCTAGCAGAGCCAAGAAACTGACAATTACTTCGGTTTTTGTGCCAGCCTGAGACAACACGCGGCTGAATTTGAATTTTATCTTGTTAATTAATATTTGTTCAATTTCAATAATCTTATCGCCGATATGAAAGGTCTGTTCTATTTTTTTCTCTTCCAAGACTTGCTCTAACACTAGGTTGCCGATTAAAGTTGAGTAGATTCCCGCCAAAATATCACCGGTGATGCTCTTGGGCGGAGCAAATAATTTTATCTCTGCCAAGACCGCTTTGCGGTTAAACTCACGAATAAACATAAATTTCTTCTTACCGAGCAGCGAACTTATCTTTTTTGAGGCATCTAAAAATTCCTTGTAAATTTTTAATTGCTGTTCAAAATCTTCTATCTCCTGCTCTTCCTCGGGAAAAAGATATGGCAATAATGCTTTGGATTTGATTAATAATAATTTGGAGGCAACCAACAAAAAATCAGCCATTTCTTCGGGGTTAAGATTGGTCATCAATTTAAGCTGTTCAATGTATTGATCGGCGATTTTGGCTAAACTTATTTCGGTGATATCTAGCTCTTCCCCTTCAATCAACTTCAATAGCAAAGCCAATGGACCTTCAAATTTTTCTGTTTTGACGTGTAGCATGGAGAATGGACAAAACAAGAGAAATCACTTTGCCTTTTTCTTAATTGTTTTTTTCTTAATCGGCTTCATGGAAATAACTCTTGCCTTTGAAGATTGTTTCTTTTTAGCGACAACTTTCTTCGGCAATTTAATTTTCTTCTTGACGCCAAAATCCCCCAGCACCGCCCGTTCCAGATCTATAAAATCTTTTACTGCCATTTCAACGGAATGATTGAAGCTGCCACTGGAAAATACCCCGACTTTGTTCTTGGATAATGATTTGTCAGCGATAACCGGCAAACGATGGTAGCCGCCGAATGCAGACAGCGCCCCGGGTTCTATTTTCAGCATTTCAGACATCACCTTTTCAGTGGCGAAACCAAGGGATTTGATCGACCGCTTCAAATGGTTAACTAAAAATTTTTCTAACTTTTTCAAATCAATGTTATAACCAGCCGACAGCAATACTAGCAAAAAATCTTTATCCGCTTTCATCAGCAATGTCTTAATAATCTCGTTTAAATCTCTGTTCATTGTTGCCGCGGCGTCATAAGCGGTAAAAACGGTTTTATGCGCCAAGAGTTTATGCTTGGCTTGATTTTGATTTAAATATTTAATTAGTTTTACCGGCTCTTTAATCTTCTTTTTAACCATAAATTTATATTATAAATTAAATATAGTGAAATTTTATTTTTCCATTCCCGTTCCGCCTTCAAATTGTATATAAGCCTGACTATCCAAAATATTAACTTCGGGAAAAATCTCAATTTTATCAACTCGGGGCAAAACACCAGTCCAACTGGAACGGATATTTCTTGTTTGGCCTGACATAAAATCAGTAATTGTGTATTTGTTTACGGCAACGATCTCCGAGCCTGAATAAAGAACAATCTTGCACTCCACCTCCCAATAATTATAGGCGGTTTGATTGGTTGCGGAAAAATCAAGTTGATTTAAAGGTAATTTTTCCGATAAACCGCTCTCTTTCGCCGGCTTAAAAACGATATTATCTACTATAAAATTCGTATGTGACTTCATGTATGCTTGCCAATCTGCGATTCGATGTCGGTTGATTCTATGCCATGATAGATTGGCTATGGCAAGATCAGCGCTTACTGGTTGGCTTGCCACCTCTTGAGACAATGACATTAAAAACGTGCCTTGTCCGGGCAAAACATAACCCTTGGCTGTCTTGGTAATTGGTTGGCCATCAATAGAAAAATAATAATCAAAATTTGCCACCCAGTTTAAGTTTGAATTGCTGACCCATGAAACAAAGTCGTATTTTTTTGAACTGTTAACAAGAACCCTGGCTGAAGTAGCAGACAAATCAGTAGCTTGGCGCGATTGAACCGCTTGATGGATTGATCCGCCGCTATTAGCAATATCAAAAAGCAGTAATTCGTCTTCTTTTATTCCATAAGCGAAATAATAGCCAAAATGATAAATTGCATAAGAACAAGTAATCAAGCCGAAAAAACCCAATGCTCCGAGCAAAGTATTGACAAATTTTTGCCGATGACTTACATACCACAGACCAAAATTTAATTTTTTTTCTGTAACACCCTCCAAATCGTGGAATCTATCCTCTGGTTTTGGTATAAAATCATTGGCCATAGATTAAAATTTTCAAACTTAATGATAAAACTGAGTCCAAATTTTTTAGCTAAAAAAATTTTTCCCAATTCATTTATTATACTGTTATTTTATCACAAAATGACAAAAAAGCCAAATTATTGAAATTTTATTTTTTGTGAAAATTATGTTATAA
>CAYUHZ010000033.1:0-10362 GCA_964444625.1 uncultured Gammaproteobacteria bacterium
GCAGCGGGGAATAGTGGCTGGGGTTGGGCATTACCCTGATGGCGATGGCGTCGGGGCTTGCGCTGAGCGCTGTTGAATGTTCAATAAAAAAAGTGAATAGAAAAAATAAGGCTATAACTGTTAAAATTAGAGCTAAGAAATATAACTTGATTTTTTTGTTAATATGAAAAAACATATTGAAAGTGACTTTATCATCCAGTCCAACAGAACATCATGATAGAAAAATCGGTTAAATTGACCTTGCCATCGCGATTTATGTCTCCGGTTGGTCCGGTCCTATTCCAATTGTACATCAAAATTGAAAAATCATACAGATTGATTTTTCCGTCTTTGTTTAAATCAGACCTGACGCAAGTATCGCCGTCTCCGCTAGCGCCAAGACCGCAGTTTAGAGTGCTGCCAAAATCGCTAAAACGATTATCGGAAATAAAAGATCTGGCTTTAATTAAATATACGCCGGTTTCCAGATTGGTTGTTGGTACGGAAATTCTCCATCTTGCGCCATCTGTTGTTTTTTCTTTTTTCTTAACTATCAAAGAATTAGGCACCACTCCGTCCATCTTGGGATAAAGCCAAACCTCAACACTGCTATTGGGCGCTGCTTGGCCAAAGACGGTAACAGCTTCACCGGGATTATAACTTGTTTTGGATAACTCTATGGTTGGAGGCAAAAAAATTCCAGAGATGTTGGTCTTAGTGCCGATTTTCAACCAAAAAGTCGTATTATGAGTGGTTGATTTTCGGCCATCACTATCGCTTGCCCAAATACCTAGAGTATAAACACCTTCCGGCAAACCCAGTATATCTGATTTAAATTCAGCGAATTCATTAGCGCGTATAGTTTTTTCCGCTTTGCCGTCTTTGATAATATTTACTTGAGCCATGGGGTAAGCAAAACCGTCAAAGGCGACATCGGCCAATCCGGGAAAGGGAGGGTAAGGAGCTTGCGTGCCCGTACCTGACCCTACTCCTGAACCGGTTCCGCCGCCAACGCCTCCCCCGCCGCCTCCCCCGCCGCCAACGCCTCCCCCGCCGGTGCCAGTTCCTCCGCCTGTTCCTCCTCCAGTTCCTCCGCCAGCGCCGCCTGCCCCGCCGGACCTTTCTACGGAAAAAGCAATCAAATAGTCATCGGTATCAGCAATTAAATCCACCGTTCCCCGGCAACGGACAAAATAACTATAATATTTTCCTTCCTCCAAGCCAGTAAGCATAACCGAGTGGTAAAAACCGCTTGAATTGGAAAATACGTTAACCATTGAAAGAAAAGGGGTGTTGGAAGCGGTTGAATAACGGCAATCCGCATCAAAATTTGTAGTCAAGCCCATAATTGTTTGGGTTGTTTCTGCTAATAAAATTCCGCTCGGGCGCCCGTTGGCTCTGACTCTGGGCATGGTCAAGCTCATTAAAACCCGGGGCACAATCATAATCATCGCATCGCTCTTGTCTAACGGCTTATTCTCTGAATTGTAGGTTTTGATATTAATTTTGTAAGACCCGACAGCAGACGGATTGATGATCTGCGAATCGCCGATTTCCTCGTTGACGGCATTCAAACCAAGATAAATCTTGGCGTAAGCGCCGGCAGGCAAACCATGGAAACCGCTTAAACTGATGGTTATTTTGCCTTGAGTGCCGGTTGCTACAGTCACGCCGTCGGTAGTGTTATTGGGATATTGCCCTATTTTCCTTTGATTAAATACGCCGTTTAATGAAGTTGAAGTCGCCAAATCAACATCAAAATAATCAAAGCCTTCGGGAATAACAAAAAAACCGCTTTGTGGCGTAATTTCAATTCTGCCCGCGGGCGGAACGGCAACGGTAGTGGCGAATGTTATGGTATGGTCGGCTGGCAAGCTTGGCGCTGAAGTGGAAATGGAGTCACTCACGTGCCGTAAGTTTATCGCCTCGGCGCTGAATGAGAAAACTAATACCGATAGCCCCAGCGTTAAAACAACGAAATTTTTAATTTTCATTATTTTTTTCAACTTCATTGGTGGAATTGATTTGCTCTAAGAGTTCTGTTTCTCTTTTTTTACGCTGATAATCTAAATAATAATTTAAAATTATTAAAATAAAGAGTGCGATTATGCCAATAGATAAAAAAACAATCAGCCTATTCTGCAAAGATATGGATTTTTGCATTGCCTGTTCTTTTTCTTGCAGCGCGTATTCCTTTTGCGCCAATGCCAACTCTTTATTTTTCAGTTGCGAAGCTAATGTATTAATAGGATTGGGAGCGACTGACGCGCTGTTGGTAACTCCTATCGCCGAAGTAAATTTTGCCCCAATATACTTGGCGAGATCAATGGGATCCAGCCCAAGATTGTATAAAAAAGAAACGATAATAATCGCTAAAAAAAATATTTTCAGATCATGGATAGTTTGAATAGTTTTTTTGATCATAGTTTTTTTACTTGGCGCAACGGAATCCTACGCCGGTGCCGGCAAAAGAAGGCGGAGAAACCAAATAAACCGAATATTGCCCAGCTTCTGCTTTGTTATCCCAATAGCCGCCTCGAGCAAAACCCCTCACGCCGGTTTTCTTGATCCAAAGGAAATCGTTATTGTAGTTTTCATCAGCTTCAATTGAAGTTTCGCTAGGAGAACCGTTTTCGTCAACTCCTTTGACATAGCCTTCTTCTGGCAAAACCGTCCCTTTATAAACACCTTCGTTAATGCTGCCGTCAACCCACTCCCAAACATTTCCAATCATATCAAACGCGCCGGCTGCCGAGCGACAATTACTGCCCGAACCGGCGAAACCGGGCTGTTTCTCCCAGTTTTTTGCCACTTGACAATCTTCAACCGACCAACCGGTTGTTTGATCTGGAGTTCCCATGGCTGCCATCAACCATTCTTTGTTGGAAGGCAAGCGTTTACCAGCTTTAGCGCAGGCAATCGCCGCCTGATTCTGAGAAATATTCCTCCATGGCAGGACTCCAACGGCAGATATCGGCTGGCAACTTCCTTGATCCAAATTTTCCTTAGTTTGATTCTGATTTTCCGGATTTTGATTGCGACAATCTTTGCCAGGCGCCGCTTCATACCTATCCATACAGAAACCGCCTTGATCAGTAGAGATAAAAACCATTTCCTCCGAACATCGCTCCGGTGATAACTTGTTTTTTTTATCACTCAACATAGTATCTGTTGCCCTAATGCCAAGAGTAGTTAAGATAATTGCCGCTATCACCACGACCAACTCTTTCCCGCCAAACCATTTTTTCGGCTTAGGTTTTATAACTTTTCTGATTATCACTTTTTTCTTTGCTTGAACCATACTGCGACCTATTTTGAAAAAGTTATTGTTTTTTTATGTTGCGCAAATCTAGCGCTTTGGGCGGCTCTCGCTTAGCCGGTTCAATATTGCTTGTTTCAACCGCTCTGTTTACAGTAGATTGAACAACTGGCGGAGCGGGTTTTTTGATTGACATTTGCGGTTTAAGCTGATGATGTAAATTTTTGATAGAGCGCTTAATATAAAACTTGATACTCCAAACAAACAACAGAATAAATAAAATCACGCCGCCGATAACCGGCAAAACCACGAACCAATCAATCACCCAAAAAAATAAAGCTCGGCTGGACGATTGCTTCGCTTCTTTGCCGTAAGTCAACACCACTTCGGCTTGATAGCGCCCCATTGACAACAGGCCTTTTTCTCCCTGCCATTGATAAGTATATTTTCTGGTACTCTCCGGCAATACATTGCCAAAATCGCTTTGATGATTAATAGGAATAACGGCTTTTTCCTTGCCGAAAAAATTGGTTACTTTTATATCTCCACGAGGTTGTAAGTGGATATTTCCTTTGTTGGCAAAACGCAAAGTAAAACCGACCTCCGGCTGGCGGTAAACTGTTTTTGCCGTGGAAAATTCCCTGATATCGCCTGCTTCGCGCACATCTCCTTTCACTTCGATCAGCAACAGTGTCGCCACCAAGGAGGAAATTTTGATGGCAGTGCCTTCGGTTTTTTCCGGCGGCTTGTTTCCTGTTAAAATCGCTCCGTAGTGGCCTCCCGGCTCAGCATCAACAGGCACTTTGATTACAAATGGCATCTTCTTGCTTTGCTGGGCCGGAATTTTGATCGGTCCTCGCTCAATATCAATCCAGCGGTACAATGAAAAAGGCGCCGTTTCTTCTTCGCTCTGGTCGCCGGTCACAGGTTCTGCCCTAAATTTAAAATCCACTCCGCCCTCTTCCCGCCCAAAAAAATCAGCCAGCTGAAGATAGACATCAATCTCAGACGAATTGTTGTTAACCACCGTGATATAACTAGCCCAATTTTCTCCCGGTTGGATATTGGTTGATATTAACGGCGGCGTGATTGTCAGGGAAATTTTTCCCGCCTCCTGCGCTTGGACACCGTTTGATCCCGATAGCAAAAGAATGACCATGGCAATAACGGCAAACAGAGATATTTTTCGTCTATTCATAAAATTTATTTTTTATTTCCGTGGCGCAAATCAATCACCAGTTTAAGATTTAAATTTTCCGTCGGCATCATCGGCTGAGTCGGTTGCGGCTTGACCGAATTTTGCTGGACGGCGGAATTATTGATATTTTTTTGTTCTGTTGGCTTGATTGAACGATGATCAACGATTTCTTGCTCAAAAACTTGCTTCTGCTGAAAACGGTTGATAAACAAAGTCAAAATAATGATTAAAACAAAAGCCGCTACAATAAAAATCGCCAAAAACATCCAAGGAAAAACATAAAAATAAACCGTGTCCTGCAAATCGCGTTTTTCCTTGATGCCATATTCAGCTTCCAATCTGGCTTTAAACTTGCCAAAACTCTTGCCTTGCCAATCAATCAAATAGATTCCTTCAGTTTCGGCAACAATCGATTTTTTCTCCGGATTGATATCCAACGTATCCACCTCCTCACCCTGTCGATTATAGATATGTATCGCGCCCTGCGGTTTAATCGGCGTATTGCCGACATTCATAATTGACAAAGAAAATTGCGCCGGAAAATTAAAATAAACATTTTTCAAGCTCTTGAAATTAGATAACTGCGACTTTTCCAAAATTTGGTCGCCGACTTCAAAACTGATGATCAGCTGGGGTAAATTGTACTTCTTGGCCGCTTCCTCCGCTCCGCTCCGGCTGGAATTGGGCGAAAAGGTAATCGCCGCGTAATATACTCCGGGCGCAGCGCTCATATTCACCTTAATATTGAGCGGTATTTGTTTCTCCTCGCCTGACGCAAGCTCAATCTTTCCCCGAGTAATGCTGATCCAGCGAGACAAGGAGTTTGATTTGTCAAGCAAAGCCGGATCAAGCGTCTGTTGTTTGCCGGCTACAAAAGATATGTCGTTCACCAGGAGATAAATATCAGCCTGATTGGCGGTATTATTTTTGACTTTGATTTGATAGTTGAAAATGTCCCGCGCGTTGGCTTGTTCGTCTATTATATGCGGCTCAATTTCGATGCCGGAAGGCTCAACGGCGACCGCCGGCGCGCACCAGCCAAGAGCAAAACCGCAACAAACGACAACCGCTTTGATCCAAAAATTATTCATAAAGAAAAAGCTAAGCGATAAACATGAAGTAGCCGATAAATCCCAACAGGAAAACCGCCAGGCAAATGATGGCGAAAATCAAAGCAAATCGCCAAGATGGAGACGGGCCGTAATATTTTTTGACATAGCGAGTTTGCGCGATACCCATCTGCTCCAACGCCTTCTTGATTGTCTTGTGCTTATAGGTTCTTAATAATACATAGAACAAAAGAATGGTTAAGCTGATGCCCAACAGTACCGGCAAAATTATCTTCCAAGGCAAAATCCAAAATGTTGTATTGCCGAACAACGATTGTTTCCCTTGCCCTCCTTGACTGACAGCCGTGCCAAAAGTAAGACCAAGCTCTGCGGTATAGCGGCCGAAACCCAGTTTATCCTCCCAGGAAATTTCAAATCGCCTGATTGATTTAGGGAGAATATTTGAGCCTTTGTCGTTAAACCTTAACTGTCCCACTTCCTTGCCAAGCATATTTTTGATAGTAATCGTACCGTGGGGCTTAATATGAACATTGCCTAGATTTTCAATTCTGGCTAAAAAACCAACTTTAAAAGGGGTGCCATAAAAATATTGATTAGTGGTAAATTCACGGATTGAGGCTTCTTCTTGCACCTCTCCTTTCACTTGAAAAAGCAGTAAACAGCCTACTTGCTGAGCCGTGCCCATGGCGGCTCCCTTGTCATCGCTTTCTATTTTCGGCTTGCCCGCTTCCGTACCGAAAACCACTGCGCCATAATAACCGCCCGGTCCGATATCGGCTGGCACTCTGATCAAAAAAGGAATTTCCCGTTCTTGGCGCGGAGCGAAGTCATAGCCTTCGTTGCTGACTTCAATCCAAGAAGACAGGTAGTTCCCCGTCTCCGAACCGGGAACAATAAGTTTAGCCGCTCCGGTCTCGCCCTCGGCTTTGAAATCACGCAGATAAATAAACAATTTTTTGGCTGAGTCTGAATCGTTAGCAACTTTGACTTTTTGCGCCTTTAACTCTCCTGGTTCAACCATTTCTTCAATCCTAATTGGCGAAATACGGATGCCAACCTCTTGGGCTCGGCAAAAATCAGGAGCAAATAATGCCACGGATAATAACAAAAACAAGCAAATAAAAATTAATCTTTTATTAAGCATTATAGCTATCTGCCGGAAAAGCAAAAATCATTGTCCTCTATTTAGTTCTCGGCTAAAAAAGCCAAACTAAACAGTTATTTTTTTCTATTTACCGGCACTATTAAATTTATTATTATGGTTATTAACTTGTTAATATTTTAACATATTTTACCCCTCTACGGCAAATAAAAATAGCTTGCCCTCGTTTAAATAAAAATTTATAAAAAATAAAGATCGCCTGCATTTAAATCAAATGTTTATAGCTTTGCTTTTATTATAACAAGCAAAGACTAAGATAAATCAGGAATTCGATTCCCAATTGGGAATCGAATTCCTTTGCCATATAAAAAATCTGACCCCTCGGGGACTGAATTTTTTATTTTCTATCCTAATAAAAAACTTCTGCGCGAGGTATCCACGCAGAAATTTTTATCCCTTAAGGATAATAGTTAGTACCTGGCAGTGCAAACGTAGGTCAGTGTGCTGGTGTAGTCGCCTGCTTCTTGCAAAGCAGAAATTCTCACCCGATAAGCTACGAAGTTGACACCCTCGCCCAGTGAATTGGCAGGACCATTATTGACAGCGACTTCCAAAGGATTAGAACCGGCTAATCCGGCAAATTTACCGCCGGAATAATCTATGGCCATATCTCCTCCTGCTCCAGTTGTGTCATTACTGGTGAGTCCCATGTGGCCATAAGTATCAGGCTGGTCAATTAAAGCGCTTGGATTTACCCAAGCCTTTGGCGTGGTAGAAGCTGCTCCAACCGGCGCGTTATCAAAACTGTTGATGACAGCTCCAGCTGAATTTTCCAACTCGCCGTCTTGGAATACAGTGATAACATAACCGTCAGTCGCATTAGTTGAAACTGACAATTTCTGAGCGACTATGGCATCTTGGTCAACTACCAAGGTGCCGAATGGCGTGGTGGTAGCGGTAGAAGTTGCCGTGGTGGTAACTGTATTGATAGTAGTTCCTTGATCAACTCCGTCAATGGTAAAAGTCAGCCTGGGATCAACCGTGGCGCTCAAAGTTACGTCTTGAATGATATAGACCTTGATGCTGGCAGTTTCAATTACTGTTCCGCTTCCATTTTCCTTAGAGGAAATAGAAACTGTGTAACTGCCTTCATTGGTCGGGTTGGTAATACCAATTAGCGTAATTGTATATGGGGTGTTGCTTGCTGAACCCGCCGTTGAAACACATTGTCCAGTCTCGGTATTAGGGGCCGAGAAAGCATTAAATCCGGCCGGACAAGTACCAGTGGTAACATCACCAAAATCAGCCGCTAATACAACGTCAATATAATCGCCGGCTTCCAGGTCGATTCCAGTGGTAAAAGCAATTGTATGATTGGCCGATTGCTGTGGATCCGAATCGCTTAAGGTATCGCTGACATTATACATTGAAGCCGCGTTGGCGAAAAGGATATTGCCATGCATTGCCAATAAACAAAAAATTAAAGTAGCAATAACGGCGAATTTATTTCGTCTTTTTATTTTTAGCATGGGGATATTTATTTTTAATTTTTCTTTAAAAAATAAGCTTATTTTTTACTTACTAAATTTCGCAAGACTTCGACCTGTTTCTCTTAAAATGAGAAAAATCTTGCCCCGTCAATTTTTATTATAACACTTTTTACCTTTTTTTTAAACAGTCTGTCAAATTCCTTTTATTAGTATAAATCTTACTGTTTATTTTTACTAATATTAAAAGAAAAAAAATGCCAAAACTTGATAATAAAGTGGCATTCAAAAAACCTTTAATATTTGCAAATTTATCATTGAAATATAAATTTTTAATTTCTTGTGTATAACTAAGGCTTTTTTGTGGATAAACACCAAAAACAGCCCTGAAATATTTCAGAACTGCTTTTTGACTTACTTTAAATAATTATCTATTTAGTACTGCGCTGTGCAAATATAAGTTAGTGTACTATAGTAATCACCTGCTTCTTGCAAGGCAGTAATTTCAACCGTATAAGCAACATCATTCAAGCACTTGCCCGGAGTAATCTCATTGCATGGTCCGTCATGCGACATAACCTGGACCGGATCGGTGTTATTGAAGCCAACATATTTTGAACCTGTAAAATCTATGGCAGAAGGAAGGCCGGTATCATTGGTGGTCAAACCCATATGTCCATAGGTATTAGTGGCATCAAGGGTGCCGATTGGATTTAACCAGGTGGATGATACGGTTGATGAACCGGTTCCGTTCAAGGCATTATTAAAGCTATTGATATTGGAATTGCTGCCACTGGTCAATTCCTGATCTTGCCAAACTGTTACCACATATCCATCATCAGCGTTGGTGCCAACTTTCAGTCTTTGGCCGACGCTGGCTCGAATCAAAACACCTAACGTGCCAAAAGGCGTGGTGGTGGCGGTACTGGTAGCAGTCAAGTTTACACCGTTAACCGTAGTACCGGCATTCAAGCCTTCGATAATGAAGTTTAAAGTAGGATCGACAGTAGCGCTCATCAAGACGTCTTCAATGATGAAAACCATTACCTGAACATTTTCTTTAACTGCTCCGCCATTTGCTTTGTGGTAGATCTTAAATAATTTATAACCGGCGGTTCCCGGATTGGTAACGCCAGATACAGTTATTGTCTTGGTCCCGGCCTCTATCGCTCCCGCTGTTTCGTTCTTGCAAGTTACAACTTGTCCGAGAACTGATTTTGCCATGGCGTTTGAACAGGTCACTCCGCCCACAAGAATGTTCGTAAATCCCGCTGGAAAAACTACTTCAAAATAATCGTTGATCGGCGTGCTGGTGCTAGTCGTAAATGTTATCGTATGTGTTACATTGGTTACTCCCAAATCAGAATCGCTGATAACGTTTTTCGCGTCTTTCAACGAGACTGCGCTGGCTTTTTGTATTGGTAAAAATTGATACATTATCACCAAACAAAATATCAGGATGCCGATCAGGACTTTTTGTTGCTTTCTTTTAGTCCTCATATTTTTGTTTTTATTTATGATTTGATTAATTACTTGTTTAATTTAGTAATTAAACATAAGCTAGCCTACATTTAGATTGTCAAGAATTCGACCTTGGTTTTGCCAATAACTTTATAGCTATTAAAGCTAAAGACAAAAATCTTAGTAATTAGCGTTATTAATAAATAAAAAAGCCCTTTCTGCTAATACAAAAAGCGCTTAGATAGTATTTGATTGCTATTATTAGTGGTTTTGCGGGGATATTTGTTTTCATTTTTGGCTAATTTTTATTTTTGTTTGCACTTTTTTACAGTGATATTAATATTATATCCTATTTTTTTCTTTTGGTCAATTGTCGTTTATGTCGTTTATGTTAATAACTGTAACTAATAATTAGTGGACTTAATTGTTTTATCTGCCCACTGCCCAGCCAGCTTTGTCTGCCCGAGCCGAAACGATGCCCCGATGTCACGCGCGTTTGAGCGCTGATTTTAGTCGCCTGGCGGAGATGAGTGACGTCAGATTCTTTATAATCGGCTGGAGCCGAAAAAAAATTGAAACATAAATATAAAAATAACCCTTAGACTTGCTTCGTATTTCTGGTGCTGTAATTATACGCTTTGCGCGAACCTATTTTGAGCTGGAAACCGAGTCCGACAATGGAAGCCGTCGCGCCTCGCGGCGCGGCTCGCAAGGAATGAAGCGGCAATGACGTCCTCCTCTGCTCCGCTACTCATCCCCGCCCTCCTGCGGCGGCTCCTGGACCCGCCGCCTTAGTCGGGCGGGGT
>CAYUHZ010000034.1:0-10351 GCA_964444625.1 uncultured Gammaproteobacteria bacterium
ATTAAATAATGACCAATAAAGGGTCATTATTATATTATTTAAAAAAATTTAAATTAAAAATAATTTTAATATTTGACAAAATATTTTAATAATATATAATATTATTAATGACCTAAAATAGGTTAAAAATAATATGATAATTCAGCAATTAGAAAAAATCGGCTTAAATCAAAAGGAAAGCAGGGTTTACTTGTCATTGTTAGAGCTAGGAAAGGGGTCAATTAGCGATTTGACAAAAAAATCAGGCATAAAAAGAACCACTGCTTACGATATCATCGACTCTATGCGACAAAAAGGGTTAATAGAAATATCGACCAAAGGCAAAAGAAAAATATACTCTGCCGTAAATCCACAAATAATCGCGGAGCAATTAGAAAATAAAAAAAGAACGTTGCAAAGAGTTCTGCCCGAACTGCTGTCAATAACCAACGCTCTTGACAACAAGCCGAAAATCAGATTTTTTGAAGGCGAGGAGGGAGTGAGGGAGGTTTATTGCGATGTGTTTAATTACCCCAATCAAGAAGTATTGGTTTGGTCATCAAATCGCGACGGGGAGTTGCTTGGTAAAAAATTTTTTGAAGATTTTTACCAACCGAAAAAAATTAAATCAAAAATTAGAGAAAGAATCGTAATTTTATCAAAAAACAATGGATATAGTTCTCGCGATTATTCGCCAGGCAGGCAGATAAAAAATTTTTCGCAAGAAAATTTTCCACTTGAGGTTGAAATAAGTCTTTACGGCAAAAAAAATATAGGCATTATCTCCCCAGAAGAACGCACCGGCCTGATTATGGAAAGCAAAAAAATTTACAATACATTGAAAACAATCTTTGAAATCAACTGGCAATCGCCTAACAAAGAGCACGCCCAGACAATCTCAAGTTGACCGTTGCAGAAGGGCGAATAAGGCTCGGGTTTTAACGCGTTTAGGTATCCCCATGCTATAAGCGCCTCTTCGCCCAAGCGCTTTATTTGCTCCTTCTGCCGCTGTCAATATCGGTGGCGCGACTTGTTTTTCCCCAAATAAAAATTCTTGCCCCATGCCGTTAGTTTTACTTACTAGTAATAAGCAAGAACATAAATGACGTCCTCCCCGCACTCAAAAGCCGCCCTAACGGGACGGCTTTTTTCATGCGGGGTTTCCTCTGCTCCATTCATCCCCGCCCTCCTGCGGCGGCTCCTGGACCCGCCGCCTTAGTCGGGCGGGGTTTCCTGTTAAGGTATAAAAACTATTTGTTGCCAAATATTTTATGGTTATTTTTTTCTTTTTTCCCCCATTTTTCTCCCTGATTCTTTATAAATTCCAAAATCTTTTTCACTCCTTCGCCGATTAATAAAAGATAGCTGGCGCTATGTTCAATTTTTTCTTTAAACGCTCTTAACACCTCATCAATCTTATTTATCCTTTCGCGCATTTCCTTGACAGTAAAAAATAATTGACGCATAATCATCGCTAGGTAATAAATGAACCAAGCGATAAAAATCGTCAACCAGAGAATGCAGAAAGCCATTACTACAAATAAAAGATCTTGAGAAGTTTGTATCAAATACATATTTAATTTTCAAACTCCAATTTCCAATTTTCAAAAATATTGAAAATTATAAAATCGGAAATTTATTGTAAATTGTTAAATGTAAAAAATTAATAATTTCTGATCTTTGCTCCAAACTTCTCCTCTAATTTTGCGACTATCTCCTGTTGAATCTTATCAACCTCTCCTGAAGTCAAAGTGCGGTCGCTTTGATAAATCAAGTGAAAAGCGAGGTTTTTCTTGCCCTCTCCCAATTTACCGCCCTGATAAATATCAAAAAGCTCCACTCGGCTAATTAAACTGCTTGATGCAACCACCTCTTCCCTGATATCATTATAGCTCACTTGCTCATCAACCACAAAAGCCAAATCTCTAGCCAACTCAGGAAATCTTGCCGGTTCAAGATATTTTCTATTTGGCAAACCGTTCACCAGCTTATAAAGAAGCTGAAGATTTATTTCAGCTACCGCCATGTTTTTCTTCAATCCCGCTTGCCTGGCAATAATTGGACTTACAACGCCTATTTTTCCCAGCTCTTTGTCGGATGAGATTATTTTTGCCGTAGCGCCGGACTGCAACCATTCGGGACAGGCTTCCTTGTCCCAAGGTAAAAATTCCGTTGATAAAAATAGTTCGGCAAATAAATATTCCAAAACACCTTTCAGTTTGCCAAACAATTCATTGTCACTGGAAGCCAAAATAATTGCCAAGGTCTTTTCTTGATAAGGCAAATTCGCTCCGCTATTAGCATCTTTGGGCGTTTCCCCTTGTTGGGGTAAATAAATTTGCCCGAATTCATAAAAACCCAACTCTTCGTATTTAGCTTGATTCGTCTTAATATTTTCCAATAAGTTTGGTATCAAACTCTGGCGCAACAAACTAAACTGAGTAGCAATCGGATTCAACAGCCTAATATGACCTGACGGCTCGATTTTTATTTTTTTTAATTGTTCTTCGCCGACAAAAGAATAATTGTAAACTTCAGTCAATCCTGCTCCGTATGACAACAAATCTTTAATTTTATTTTCTACCGCTCCGGACTGGTTGTTCAATGGCGGTTGCATGCTAACCAGTGGCATCTGCGCAATTAGATTGTTATAGCCGTAAATTCTAGCGACTTCTTCGACCAAGTCTTCGGCGATGGCGATATCCTTGGCTGCCCGCCAACTCGGCACGGTAACGCGTAAAATCTTATCTTCCGATTCGACTACAAAGCCAAGGCCTGATAAGATATCAATAATTTTTTCGGTTTTGATCGTTTGGCCGATCCGCTTGGTCAGCCATTCAATCTCCAAGCAAATCGATTCGGTATTTGATTTGTATTCATTTTGGTCAAACAAATTACTGGCGACTTTCGCCTTAGGGCAAGACTGCTTGACTAATTCAACTGCCCAGGCAATCGCCAGCTGGCACAAATTCGGATCTAGCGATTTTTCAAACCGAATCGACGATTCGGTGCGTAATCCCAGGGACTGAGATGTTTTTCTGATTTGAACCGCTTCAAAATTGGCCGACTCGATAATAATCGATGTCGTATCGGGACTTATTTCACTGTTAGCTCCGCCCATTACTCCTGCCACCGCTATCGGCTTTTGCTTGTCAGCAATTACCAAAGCACCGCTATCCAAATAACTTTTCCCGCCATCCAAAGTTTCGATAAACTCGCCTTTTTTAGCTGGGCGGACAACTATCGCTTCAACCTGCCGACGGTCAAAAGCATGCAAAGGTTGTCCTATGTCAAGCATGACATAGTTGGTAATATCGACGATATTATTGATCGGTCTCATGCCGGCGGCTATCAGCCTGTCTTGCATCCACTTGGGAGATGGCTTGATGTCGATTTCGGACAAAACCACTGCCATATAACGCGGGCAAAGCTTAGCATCCTCGATCTTAATATCAAGTTTCTCCGGTTTTTTCACGGCAAATTTTATTTCCGGCAATGATTTTACTTGCAGTTTGATCCCTAAAAAAGCAGCGATATCGCGCGCCATGCCGTAATGCGACCATAAATCGGGACGATTGGTCATTGATTTGTTATCAACTTCAAAAACTACGTCTTCCAGCTTTAGATATTCGCTTAAGTTCTGACCGATTTTCGCTTTGTCGGCCAAAATCATAATTCCGCTATGGTCATCTCCCAGTCCAAGTTCGTCGGCAGCACACATCATGCCGAAAGATTTTTCGCCCCTCACTTCCGCTTCTTTAATTTCCGCACCATTGGGAAGAACCGCTCCCGCCAGAGCCACCGGCACAAGCTGACCGACCGCGATATTGGGCGCTCCACAAACTATTGATAAAATCTCTGTTTTAATGTCTACTTTTGCCACCTGCAAACGGTCGGCATTGGGATGTTTGCCTATCTCCAAAATTTTTCCGATTACCACGTTTTTAAATCTATCTGCCTGCTTGGTAACTGATTCAACTTCAACCGTATGCAGAGTAAGGAGCTGAGCTAATTCTTCCGGGCTGATTGTTTTTGGCAAATCAATATAATCTTTTAGCCAATCAAGAGAAAGCAACATAATTTTATAATTTAAAACTGTTCTAAGAATCTTAAATCACCGCCGTTAAATAGACGGGTATCATCTATTCCGTATTTTAACATGACCAAACGATCCAATCCGAAACCAAAAGCAAAACCGCTATATTTCTTTGGATCAATGCCGCCATTACATAAAACATTCGGATGGATTATGCCGGAACCAAATATTTCTAACCAACCAGTATGTTTACACACACGACAGCCTTTTCCCTGACATAAGCAACAAGTCACCTCACCATTCATTCCTGGTTCTACAAAAGGATAAAATTTCGGCCTTAACCTAACTTTTGTCTCTTCACCATAAAGCCAAACAGCTATTACTTCCAAGACTGCTTTTAAGTTGCTTAAATTAATACCTTCGTCAATCATCACGCCCTCAAGTTGCATAAAGGTGTGTTCATGGCGAGAATCAGTAGACTCGCAACGAAAAACTCTTCCGGGTACGATGAATCTATTTGGTGCTCCGTATTTCTGCATCGCCCTCACCTGGACCGGAGAAGTGTGGGTGCGCATCACCAAATCATATTCGTTGTTTTTATTCTTGATATCAATATAAAAAGTATCCTGCATATCGCGCGCCGGATGAAACTTGGAAATATTCAGGGCCTCAAAATTATAATAATCGCTTTCCAGCTCCGGGCCCTCTAAGATCATAAAACCCATCGACACAAATAAATTTTCTAATTCTCTTCTTACTTGTGTCAACGGATGCAAGTGTCCGGCCCTGATTTTTTGACCCGGCAAAGTAATGTCTATCTGTTCGCGTTGGCTACTGCCTTCCAGCTTCGCGCGCAAATCATCAAAAAGCTTTTCAACTTCCTTCTTGATGCCATTAGCCATTTGTCCCAACAATTTTTTTTCTTCGTCGCTAAGATTAACCAACTCGCGTAATTGCTTGGTCAGCTCGCCCTTGCGCCCTAGGTATTTTATCCGTATTTCCTGCAATACAGACAAGTCTTTAACGCCGGTAAGACTTTGTTCAATTTCATTTTTTAATTTTAATAGCTTCTCCTTCATAAAATATTCATTTCTTATTGCGCCGTTTTCTCGCGGTTATAACTGATAATAAAAAACTCCAAAATTGTCAGCCCCAGCACCAGATAAACCAAGTTCAACCAAGTAAACAAGCCGTGGGCTAAAAAATAAAAAATTGCCACTAACAAAAAAGAAAAAAAGAAAGATTGGCGAAAAGCAGCTTTTACCGAATAAAAAGCTAAAACACGATGCAATAACACGAATCTAACCACAAAACCGATAATTGCCGAGGTTCCGACAGCAGACAAAAAAAGAGATAAGTAAAACAAGGAAAATCCCAGCCAATTAGTTGTTTCTGGATTAACCGCCGAGACAACATAGCCGAAAGCCGCCCAACAAAGGGCGGTGGCAATCGACATAAACATCAAATATGAACGCAAAGTCATTTTTTATTTTAATATTTCTGCTTAATAACTAAAATAAAAATAACACTATTTTCATTTTTTTTCAAGTAAGATAGCGAAATTTATTAACAAGCTGACGACCGAATTGATTATTGATTTCCTGCAAAATTTCCGGTTGTTGACGGCTTAACAGCTGGGTTGCTTCATCGGATAAAGAAGCTACGGTCAAAACTCCTCCGCTTAAATAAAGCGGCTTGAGACGATCTGCCATTTCCGCTGGCAAAACTTTTGCCACTAAACCGGAAAAGGCCTCCAGGACTTTAACCGCTTCAATTTGCGAATCTATGCCGGCTCGTTTTATTGATTTATTTAAAATTGGCTTTATCTCTTGAAACATAGTGTTAAATATTTTTATTTTGTGTTAGATGTTTTTTTGAATTCGCAAATTCCCTTAAAATCACAAAAGGCGCAAAGTTGGCTGGGCTTGGGCTCGAAATTGCCAGCGATAATTTGTTTTATAGTTTCAACGATTTTTATTTTTAATTTATTCAAATCATCGGTTTTCCCCAAAAATTCTATTTCACTGTTGTCATTAAGATAATAAAAAGTCAGCGAATCAACCGCTTGAGAAAACAAGCTCTCCGCCACCAATTGATAAAGCAACAGTTGCTCTTTGTCTTCGAATGACAATTTATCCTTGCTCTGCCCGGTTTTATAATCAACGATTCTGATTTTATCCCCGAGCTGATCAACTCGGTCAATCTTGCCGTGCAAAGCATAGGTTTCATTGTTATTCTTCAATTTGATGCTGAAGGCCTTTTCGATGAATAAAATATTCGGCCAATTGCGCCGGTGCTTGTCATAAAAATCATTTAATATCTCTTTGCCCTTTTGGCGATATTCTTCTTTTTGCTTTTTACTATCAAACCAATCATCCTGCCATGATTCATCGTAAATGCGATTAATTTCTTCCAGCAAGACTAACTCCTTGCCATCCTTGCCACCGCTGATTGTGTCGCCGAACAAATTTTTTTGTTCAACTCCGCTTCTTTCCCTCGCTAATTCAAAAGTTTTTTGCAAAGTCGTGTGCATGGTGCGACCAAATGAAAAATATTTATTGCCGCGAACCGGAATTTTTAAAATATGGGCGAAACGATATTGATACGGGCAATTAGAATAAGCGGCCAACTGAGTATAAGAAAAATATTTTGGTGTAATGTTTATATTCGTCTCTCTATTTACTGTTTGAGATTTAGAATTTAAAATTTGTTTGGAATTTGAAAATTGGAAATTGGTCATTTGGGAACTATTTTTTTCAACCAAATTATCACTCTTAATCAAACCTAATTCCGACAAAAACCTTGACGGTTTTTTCATCCTACTTCCTCCATAATCTTCAGCCCAAGAAAAATATAAGCCCTGTTTTGCGCGCGTCATGGCAACATAAAACAATCTTCGCTCTTCCTCCAAGTGGGTATCACCTTCTGGCACGATTTCCTTGACTAGGGCATCAGGAATTTGTATTTGGTCCGATCTCTCGATAGCAGGGAATCGTTTGTCAACCAAATTGGTAATAAAAACATATTTAAACTCCAGACCCTTAGAGCTATGCACCGTCATCAATTTAATCGTGTCAGGGCCGACCTCCCAATCAAGCGCAAGAGAACCTTCTTCCCCCGCATCCATCTCCAATGATAATTCTTGCAAGAACGCCTTGACACTGCGGTCATCGGAACTTGCTTCAAAAGATTTAACTCGCTTTAAAAATTGGTTTAAATAAGAAAAAATTTCCCGGCTCTTTTCCTCCGGCAATTTAGCCAAATAATCGGCATATCCGCTATCATTGATAAAATTTATCAATACTTCGCTGGTCGCTTTATTTTTCGTCTGCTGACTATGTTTTTCTATCAAAGATAAGACCCGGGTAATCTTGGGCAAGATTGCTTGATCCACTTGAAGCGCTGCTGCCTGGCTGACAACTTCATATAATGACCAGGCCTTTTTGCTGGCAAGATGATTCAAGTTGACTAGGTCTTTATAATTAAAATCAAAGAACGGTAAATTTAAAATACGATAAAGCGCCGGGCTTTCATGATAATTATCCATTAATTTGAAATAAGCAATGGCGTCCATCACCACCGGCTTGCCATATAACCCGCGTGAGGCTAAAAATTGATAGGGCAATCCAGCCGACTCAAGAGACGCCCCGATTGCCTTGGCGCTGTCGTTAGCACGAACCAAGATAGCAAAATCGCTCCAATTGGCTTCTTTGTCTTTAGTTTTTAAATCGGTTATTTTCTTTATAACCGACAATATTTCTTCCTCCAGATCGTCGGCTTTAATTACTTGGATCTCTCCCTGTTCATCATTTTTGGCTATTAACTTTTTATCGAGCTTGGTTGCGTTTATTTCTTGGTTCAACTGATACTCTAAGCGGTTGGGGTTGTTTTGTAAAATAAAATTGTAAGCGGCATCCAAAATATTTTGGCGACTACGATAGTTCCTGATCAAAGCGATCTGCCGTGAATCGGGATAATCTTTTTTAAACTGCAAAATATTACTCATAGAGGCGCCGCGAAAACGAAAGATTGATTGATCGTCATCGCCCACCACTACCAAGTTGTTCCTGGGCGCGGCCAACAATTTGATTAACTCGTACTGTGCCCAGTTGGTATCTTGAAATTCATCAACCAAGATATATTTAAATTGCTGTCGGTATTTAGCCAAAATAGCAGGTCTGGTTCTGAATATTTTTAAGCAATAGTTAATCAAATCACCAAAATCAAGGGCGTTATTATCTAGCAACAATTGCTGGTAAACATGATAGGCGTTAGCTACTTCGTTTATCCGTGCCACTTCCTGTTCGGCAATTTCTTTTTCTAAACCGCCATCCGCCATATTAGCTTCTTCTGGCTTCTGACTTATAACTTTAGACTTTTTACTTTTTACTTTGGCTCCGCTCAACATTGTATCTAGATTTTGTCTTAATTCTTGTGCGTACTCCAAATATTGCGCTGGCGCTATATCTTCGTCCTTGGCGCGTGAAAAATGCTTGATCAGTGCTTTGATGAATTTGGCTGGATTGCCTAAGGGTTGATAATAATCCAAATTAAATTTATCCAAATTTTTTCTCGCTAACGCCCATTGCTCAAACTCGTTTAATAACTTGAAGTCATATGACAATCCGATATCAATGCCATGCTCTTTCAAGATGCGCTCGCCAAAACCATGGAAAGTAGAAATCCACAGGTCCAAATATCCGATCGGCAACAAGCGATCTACCCGCTCCTCCATTTCGCCGGCGGCTTTCTCGGTGAAAGTCAGGGCTAGTATTTCATCCGATTTCGCCCAACCCTGCTCAATCATATAAGCGATTCGCTGGGTAATCACTGTAGTCTTGCCAGTGCCGGCTCCAGCCACGATCAACAACGACCCTTCACGGTGTTTAACCGCTTCGAACTGCTCCTTATTCAAATTTTCGAGAAGATTGTTATCCATTGTAACCATCCAAATTATTTATGTTTATTTCAGCAAATCAAGCAGCTTTTCGTCGTCTTTCACTGGCCCAATCACCGCCAAATTCAAATTTTTCTTCTGAAAAATATTTTTTGCCACCCGCCTGATATCGACCGAAGTAATCGCTTTTATCTGCCTGGAAAATTCTTCCGGCGTAATAATAGCCTTGGTCTGTCCTTGTTCGCGCTTCCGCGTGGCTGACAATATGGCCTGTCTGCCATACCAGTTAGCGATGTTGTCGGATGATTCAAGCTGCAAAGCGATGCGCCCTTGAACATTCTGCTTAACTCTATCGAGTTCTTGCCGGCCGACCAGCTCATTGCTAATTTTTTCATATTCAGACAAAATTATTTCAACCGCTCGATTAAGCTTGTCGACCGGTACGCCGGCCTGAGTGGTCAGGTAGCCGGAATCGGTATAATTTTCATTGTCTGTTTTGACATAATAAGCCAAGCCCTCGCGCTCACGCAGGCTGGTGAAAAGACGGGAGCTCATTGAGCCGCCAAGGATCACTCCGATCAGCTTGACGATCATTTCGTACTGATGGCCGTAAGGTACGGTCCGGACCGCCAAGGACAAATTAACCTGATCTGTTTCTTTGAAAAAGATTTTAACTCGAGGCTGATCTTGATTTTCTTTAATTTTTGCTTTTTCAATAATGCAGCTGGGCTTTAAACGGCGAAAATATTTTTCCGCTTGAGCAATGGTTTTTTTGTTTACCAAACCAGCAAGGCAAATCACCGCATTTTGCGCGCCGTATTGAGTGGCGTAATAATCAAGAAAATCCTGGCGATTGAATCTTTGGATATTTTCCTTGGTTCCGGCAACATCCCAGCCTGACGGCTGATCGCCATAAAGACATTGCTCCAGCACATCCTCGATATACATCAGCGGATTATCCCGATACATGTTTATTTCTTCCACGATCACGCCTTTCTCCCGGTCAATTTCCGCTTGATCAAATTTTGAGAAAAGCAGCATATCGCTTACCACATCAAAAGCCAGATCAATCTGTTTAGCTTCAACCTTTACCCAATAACCGGTATATTCTTTTGAAGTAAAAGCGTTGTATTCCCCGCCTACTTTGTCCAGCTCGCTGGAAATCGCCAAGGTGCTCGGCCGTTTCTTTGTGCCTTTAAAAAACATATGCTCTAAAAAATGAGACAAACCGTTAGTTTCTTTCCTCTCGTATTTAGAACCACTGCCGAACATAACCAATATCGTGGTGGTTTTCGCACCCTTGATCGGTGCCGAAATCAAAGTAAGGCCGTTTTTAAAAATAGTTTTTTTGAATGACATAAAATATATTTCTTACCTCTTTATAAAATGAACTACCTCGGGGCAAGCCCACGAGGTATCCCAAGGAAAATTTTTTTATT
>CAYUHZ010000035.1:0-4432 GCA_964444625.1 uncultured Gammaproteobacteria bacterium
ATCGTGGCCACGGCAGTGTCCGCCACTTTGCCCACCACGGTTATAGTAGTTGCTTGCGCAGTTGACCCTTGCTGAGTGGCAGTGTTGCTGGCAAAAACATAAGTTATTCCGCTAAATCCGCCAATCATCACAACTGTAAACATAAGAACTAACGTAATGTTCAACTTTCCCAACAATTTTTTTACTAATTTGTGCATAATGATTTTGCTTTATTAATTTTTACGCTTCTGTCGACCACAGAAGCAATTTTTATTTATCTGCTCCCGTAGTCAAACCAAAAGTTTGCGCTATCGGGAATTCGACCTTTTGTAAATACAAAAAGCGCCGCCACAAACGACGCTCATAAATACTTCGGTTATAAACAGCCGAGTAAAATCGCGAAGCGATTTTACTCTCTCTCTCTCTCTCTCTCTCGGTTTCAGTTCCGAGACCTGAAGTATATTGTAACTTTATAGTGCTCATATGATTTATTATATCACATATCAACTTGATAAGCACACTTCCCCCCATTGTCAAGACAGTAAATTGGGATTTTTTAGATAGTCCACACTACTGTACGGTTTAATTTTCACCAAAATACAAAAAACCTTTAAGTTTAAGTATAATTGGGGTGACAATCTAATTATTAACTTAGGGGACGAGGCTATTATGTCTCAATTGTCGATATTGATAAGCATACTGTCAGAAAATACATAGAAAACCAACAACACCATCATGTCGAACTGGAATAATTGAAGTTAGGTATATAGCTGGCGTTGCCAGCAAAAAGAAAAACCAGTGTTATAGCTGGGAGTTTTTATTTCTGATCAATCCCAATATTTCATCCCTTTTTTGCTCCATCAGCTCTTGGGAAATAGCTTCCAGATTCAGTCTTAAGAGCGGCTCGGTATTGGAGGCGCGGACATTGAACCAAAAATCAGGGTATTCAATGGTAATACCGTCCAATTCATTGAGTTTGCCGTCGTTGTACTTTTCTTTTATTTGCTCAATTTTGGCGCTGATATCTTCCACCGCGCTGTTTATTTCACCTGAATGAAAATATTTTTCATAAGGTTTGATATATTGAGACATGGTCAGTCCGCTTTTTGACAGTTCGGTTAAGATTTTTAAAGTTACGATCACTGGCACCTCGTAACAACCTTCTGGCATATTGAGGAAGAAGTGGCCGGAAGATTCACCGGCAAAATATGCCCCTTCCTTGATCGTTTGCTCCTTGATCAAGGAGTGCCCGACTCGGGTAACAATCGGGATGCCGCCGTTGGCGCTGATGGTGTCGGGGGTGATCCGACCAGGGCGGATATCGTAGGCTATTTTGCTGCCGGGTTTTTCCGTCAAGAAAATTTTGCACAGAATTGCTCGGGTAATGCCCGGATCAAGCGGACGACCGAGTTCATCCAGAAAAAATATGCGATCGCCGTCCCCATCGGTGGCAATGCCAAGATCGGCTTTCTCGGCGATGATCCGTTCACTCAACTCGACCACGTTTTCACGTTTAAACGGATCTGCTTCATGCGCCGGAAAACTGCCGTCAAGAATCCAGTTCATTTTTATTATCGCGCAGGGCAAACGGCGGAACAGTTCGTTGAAATAAAGCGAGCCCATGGCATTTGCAGGATCAATAACTATTTTGAAAGGTTTAATTTTTTTCAGATCGGCGTATTTAAGGTCGTGATCAATTTGCGCGTTTTTCAGCGGTTCGCTGGCAATATCTGCCCACTGGATAATTTGGCCGCGAACAGGGGTTTTTTCTAGGCTATCGCCCTTCACCAAATCTCTCAAATCGATTAGGCCGGTGTCCTGGCTGATCGGGATGGCTCTTTCCCTCACCAGCTTGAAGCCGTTATATTCTTTGGGGTTATGCGAGGCGCTAATCAAAATGCCTCCGTCAAAGCCGTAATTAGCCACGGCAAAATAGAAAGTTGGCGTTGATGCCAGGCCGATATCAACCACATCCACGCCGCTGTCAATCAGCCCGCTGATTAATTTGGTTTTTAAACTAGGCGAGGACAGTCTCATGTCGGAACCGGCGGCGATTTTTAGTTTTTTGTCTTTACCTTTTTCATCACGCCTCATGATGCCATAAGCCAAGCCAAGGCTATAAGCCAGCTCTTCGTCAAAATCCTGACCGTAGATGCCGCGGATATCGTAGGCTTTAAAAATTTTTGGGTTAAATTGCATAAAATTAAATAAAGAGTAATTAGCTTAATTACTCTTTATTATATAATAAAAAAAGATAAATTTAAATAGCGTTTAGGCCTTGCGCAAAGCCAGCCATAATCCGCCCAAACCCCACAGAATAGCGGCAAACCCCAAGAGCCAGCCGATAACAGGCAGAGAAAAAACGATCCAGCAAGCAATAATTCCGATAATCATCGACCAAACCAGAGATTCGTCTTTGCCCCTAAAGAGCAAACTGCGGCCGATCAAAATAGCGGTAATGATTTTAGCGACATACAGGCCAATCGCCCAAACAGCGATCACGATCAGAGCCAGAGGCAATCCGATGAAGGTTAGCATCAGGAAAAAAGCCACGATAGGAGCCAAGAAGAAAACCGCAACACCGATGCTCAGTGAGTGAGTGATATTTTCCAGCATGTTGTCTGACAATTTTTTTATTTCCTCGCGCCAGAGGCTGATCAGCACCAAGCCTATCACTAAAGCTGAAAAAATTGAAAATACTTTGGTCCAAAACCAGGCCAGATAGACATTGCGATCGTTTTTGATCTTGTAAACCGGGGTTTTTTTTGTGGTTTTTCCGGCGATTTGCGAACCGGTTTGGATATCGGCCGTTTGCTCGGCAGTATAGGAAAGATCTCCATTTATTTTGGCTGTTTCGCTGATAATAAAAGCCGGGAGACCAGTTTTTCCTTCACGGTTTTTTTGGTTGCCGTTGTTTATTTTTAAATTAACATTGCCGGAAATTTCACCGCCCAGATGGGCGACTGAAGCGGCGGCCAAGAGATTTCTGCCAATTTTCCCCCGTAGATCGATATTGGCTCCAGCCAGCAAGGCATCCCAGCCGATTTCAGATTCTAAACCGATGGCAATAGTGGCGCCGACCGCTACAATGTTTCTGGCGATTTTTGCCGTTGTATTAATGGCGTTGCCGGCAGCGCGGAAGCTACCACCGATTTTTCCGGTTAGATTGATGTTCTGGCCCAAGCAGATGACATCACCGGAAATCTCCCCGCTGATATTAATCGTTTGGCCGGCGCAATAAACGTCGCCGGTAACCACACCGTCAATATTTATTGTAGAGCCGGCAGCATAAAGATTACCCTCCACTACTTCTTCTCGGCCGATAAATACGGCTTTGTCGGTTTTTACGGCATAAGCTTGAGCGCAGACCGGCAGAGCCAGAGCCAGCAAAAAACCAAAGAATATTGTTTTTTTCATGCTTTTATGATTAAATAGTAAAACGATAAAATTGTTTCAATCAAGCTTCAACTTATCATACCATTATGAAAAATGCAATAAGGGAATTGTTGCGGCAAAAAATTAATAGCCGGCAAGAGCTAATGGCAATCAAGAGAAAAATCGCCAAAAAATATGGCATCGGCACGGTGCGTAATTCAGATATTTTGGCTGAATATCGCCAATTGCCAGAACGAGCGGAGACGGAACAAAATTCTCAGTTAGAAAAAATACTGCGCAAAAGATCGATCAGAACCATGTCGGGCATCGCGCCGGTGGCTGTCTTGACAAAACCATATCCTTGCCCGGGAGAATGCGTTTTTTGTCCCAGCGATAAAAATACCCCCCAGAGCTACTTGGCTAATGAGCCGGCGGTAATGAGAGCTATCCGTTGCGAATATGAACCGTATCAACAAGTGCAATATCGCCTGCGGGCGTTGGAGGCAAACGGCCATCAGCCGGAAAAAATCGAGCTGATAGTGATCGGAGGGACTTGGAGCGTCCTGCCCGAGGCTTACAAGTATTGGTTTATCAAAGAATGTTTCAGGGGAGCAAATGATTATGGAAAAGAAAAAGCTAAAAATTCAAAGCGCGGATTTAAAATCGCTGAGTTAAAGAAAATTTTATCAGCTGAGCAGAAAAAAAACGAACAAACAAAGTACCGGATCATCGGACTGACGCTTGAAACCAGGCCGGATTATATAAACGAGTCGGAACTGTGGCAGATGCGCGAACTTGGTTGCACCAGAGTGGAATTGGGAGTACAAGCGGTAGACGATAAAATTTTGAAATTTAACAGGCGCGGCCACGGGGTGGCAGAAATAACCGCCGCAACCGCTCAGCTAAAAAACTTCGGCTTCAAGGTGACTTATCATTTAATGCCAGGCCTCCCCGGCGCTAACCCGAAAAAAGACTTGAAGCTATTCAATCTCCTGTTTCAAGACGAGCGTTTTCAGCCAGACCAGATAAAATTTTACCCGACGGTTGTCACTAAGGGCAGTTTACTATATCAATGGTG
>CAYUHZ010000035.1:4532-10077 GCA_964444625.1 uncultured Gammaproteobacteria bacterium
TTAGATTTAAAATTTTCAATTATCAGATATCGGGCATCAGGCGGTAAAGAGTTTTTTATCCAGGCAACCGACAAAAACAAGAATATATTATACGGATTTTGCCGTTTGAGGCTGGGACAAAGACAATCGTTTCCAGTCGCGCGAAAAAACAGCATGGCAATGATTCGCGAATTGCATGTTTATGGCGAATTGATGCCGGTAGGAAAAAACCAAAAAATCCAGCATGTCGGCCTAGGAAAGAAATTGCTGCAAATGGCCGAAGCGATTGCCAAAAAAAATAATTATGCTAAGATGGCGGCGATTGCCGGAGTGGGAGTGCGAGGGTATTACAGAAAAATGGGCTTTAGGTTAAACAGAACTTATATGTTAAAATCAATTGCCTAAAGTGGATTGTTTTTTACAATTTACATTACTTACGCACTTTAAAAATTTAGCTTAGATAAAATTTTACCCGACGGTTGTCACTAAGGGCAGTTTACTATATCAATGGTGGCGGCAGGGGAAATACCGGCCCTACAGCGATCGTAGTTTGCAGAGCTTGATTATAGAATGCAAGAAAGCGGTGCCTCTATACGTCCGCATCATCAGATTGATTCGCGATATTCCCGGCGAGTCAATCGAAGCTGGCAACAAAATCACTAATTTGCGGCAGATCATTAAGAATCGTGGAGTTGTTTGCCGGTGTATTCGCTGCAGAGAAGCCGGGGAGAGAAAATTTTCAATTTTAGATTTAAAATTTTCAATTATCAGATATCGGGCATCAGGCGGTAAAGAGTTTTCTACCAGAACAAAAACGCAAAACATTGAAGAATGACGTCCTCCCCGCACTCAAAAGCCGCCCTAACGGGACGGCTTTTTTCATGCGGGGTTTCCTCTGCTCCATTCATCCCCGCCCTCCTGCGGCGGCTCCTGGACCCGCCGCCTTAGTCGGGCGGGGTTTCCTGTTAAGGTATAAAAATACCCCGACTAACGGGGTATTTTTGCAAATCGCTTAAGCTCGTTCAACGTATTCTCCGGTATCGGTATTTATCCTGATAATATCGCCCTCGTTGATAAACATCGGCACATTCACTTCAGCGCCGGTTTCAATCTCCACCATCTTAGTAACGCTACCGGCGGAATTGCCGCGCACACCAGGAGGGGCGCTGGTTACTTTGAATTCCAGCTTGACCGGTAATTCCAAAGCAACCGGGTTGCCGTCAAAATAAAGAATATCAACTTCGGTATTTTCTTTCAAGAATTTCTGCCTGTCGCTTATCTGCTCCAAGGGCAAAGAAAACTGCTCGTAGCTTTCGTTGTCCATGAAATTAGCCGATTCCTCATCCTTGTACAAATAGTTAGCTTTTTTCTTTTGGGTTTCGGCTTCTTCGGCCTTTTCATTGCCCTGAAAAGTTCGCTCCAGGGTGTTTCCGGAAATCAAGTTTCTCAGTTTGGTTTTTAGCACCGCCCCGCCGCGCCCCATCTTGTGGTGTTCGGCTCGGACTATAACAAAAGGCTCATTGGCAATCTTAACGATCTTGCCGATTTTCAATTCGCTTAGGCTTAGCATAGTTTATTTGCTTACGAACGGCAACAATGCCATTACCCTGGCTCGCTTGACTGCGTTTGCTAGTTTTCTCTGGTGTTTGGCGCAAACGCCCGTTCTTTTTTTCGGTAAAATTTTTCCGTAGGAATTAATAAATCTCCGCAAATTGGCGGTATTCTTGTAATCAACTTCTTTGATATTATTAACGCAGAAAAAACATTGTTTTTCTTTTTTGACTGGAGTTTGGTTTTCCATAATGGTTTACTTTCAGTTAATCCGCCCGCAACCCGGACAGAATAGCGCTCGCGCTTATCGGTCGGCGCTTAAAAAAATTCGTTAAAAGGGTATGTTTTCCACTCGGATTTCATCTTCAGTCGGATTGACTGATTCGTCTCCGGCCAAAGGATCGTTGATATCGATCACCGGTTCGCTGGCAGTTGCCGACTGATAGCGGTTTCCCTGGCTGAAGCCTCCGGTTGCCGGGGCTGCTCCGCTGCGATCAAGCATAATCATATTCTCGGCCACGATTTCCGTGCGATAGCGCTTGACTCCGTCCTGGCCGGTCCAATCCCTCGTCTGCAATCTGCCTTCAATATAGACTTTGGACCCTTTTTTCAAATATTGGGCGCAGATCTCGGCCAACTTGCGCCAAACAACCACGTTGTGAAATTCGGCTTTCTCCTGGCGCTGTCCGCTTTGATCCGTCCAGATGAAATTGGTGGCAACCGAGAAAGAAGCGACGGTCTGTCCGTTAGGGGTGCTTCGCACTTCGGGATCGCGAGTCAAGTTGCCGATAATCATGGCTTTGTTTAAATTCATAGTTTTGTTGCTTGCCGCACATCCACGCGGCAAAATAATTTAATAAATTATTTTTACAATAAATCGTCGGTCTCGAGAATTTTATCCAATTTTTCGTCTAAATCCTTCAATTCGACTTTGTTTTTGGCTTTTTCCTTCACTTTTTCTTTCTCTCTTTCTATTTCTTTGTCGCTTTCGCTGGCAGCTGCGCGGTCTTCTATTTTTTTCTGGATTTTCTGGTCTTCCGCGATCTCGGCTTCGCTCTTGATCTTCTTCTTGACGATCTGATAGCGCAAAATCTCGCTATTCAAGCGCAATGATTGGTCGATTTGTTTTAACTTCTCGCCATCAACGTCAAATTCAATCAGGCTATAGTAGCCGAAGCGAAACCCCTTGATGGGATAAGATAATCTTTTCTTCCCCCAATCTTCCTGAAAGGTTGCTTGACCGCCGTTAGCTACGATCATTTCTTGAACTTTGCCGATTATCGGCTTGATTTCGTCTTCACTGTACTGATTAGAAATCAAATAAAGCAACTCGTAATGCGGTTGATCTGATGATTTGGTTTTGGACATAGTTAATTATCAAATAAAATTTATGGCAAAAGCGCTGTGCCGATCCTTTGACGGCTTTGCTCGCGATAAACTTTTATTTGGTGTGTTATCTTTTGATATTGTTGAAATCTTTGCGAAAGTTTTCAATTGGTCAAAAAAATCCCCAGATATTCTCTTGCCCGACCGGGCAAATCAAGGGATGATCGAGAATACCTTTAGTTCCGCTGTTAGCGGTACTATTTATCCGCTTGGGGCGAATAAATATGGGAAAGGTTATTAATGAATTGTACTGGCACCCTATCACAGATTTTAAAAAATTGCAAGTTTCAACCATTGTGCTAATCTAAAAGCAAATAACCAACAGTACGATGAAACATTTCTTTATTCTCGGCTCCAATCCGACTCTTTCACTAGCGGAACTGGCGGCGGCATTTGCTGAAACCGAGAAAATAAAATTTACTTTTTTAAACAATGGCTGCCTGCTGGTTGATTTTGCGTCTGAAATTGACGCTAAAAAAACCATCAAACAATTGGGTGGCGCGATAAAAATCGGAGTTATCAGGCAACAAATAGAAGGCTATTGCCAACAAAAAATAATTGATAGCGCACTGGAAATAATTACCGCCAAAAAAATTTCTGGCAAACTGCCGTTCGGATTTTCTTGTTATGGCAAGAATAATTTAAATAGCAAGGTCCTGGGCATGAAAATAAAGAAAGGCTTAACTGAGCGGGTTGGTTCAGTTCGCTGGGTAATTAGCCGTGAAAAAACTCTTTCTAGCGTGGTGGTCGAACAAAACAAGCTAACCAGCAAGGGCATTGAGTTGGTAATGATTTTTGACGGCGCAACGGTCTATTTGGGCGAAACCCAGGCAGTTCAGCCTTTCAAAGAACTGTCTTTCCGCGATTACGGCCGCCCTAACCGAGATGACCGTTCTGGCATGTTGCCGCCGAAGCTGGCGCAAATCATGGTCAACCTAGCGCAAATTAAGCCAGCTGATATTCTGCTAGATCCTTTTTGCGGCTCCGGAACTGTTTTAACCGAAGCGCTGCTCCTGGGCTATAAAAATCTTATCGGATCTGATATCTCGCCAAAAGCGATCGAAGATACGAAAAAAAACAGCCAATGGATTACAGCCAATTGGCGGTTGGGAATCAGCAGATTAAAACTGCGCCAACACGACGCAAGGTTTATCAGCCAAATCATCGAGCAAGAAACGATTGACGCTATCGTAACTGAGCCCTATCTCGGACCGCAAAGAGGCCGCCACGACCTGGAACAAACAAAAAAAGAATTACAAGAGCTTTATGAAAAAGCCCTGCGACAATTTTTCTCAATTTTAAAATCAAACGGAAAAATTGTCATGATTTGGCCGGTGTTCCACGAAAAACAAGCTTTATCTTTTTTGAATATTGATATAGGCAAATTCAAAAAAATCCCTCCCTTGCCGCCGTTCTTGGCTAACAACCGGTCATTAAAAATTACCGCCAGAAATTCTATTATTTACCACCGTCCGGAACAAAAGGTCGGACGGGAAATTGTTATTCTGAAAAAATAATAATCAATTAAACAGAAAATTGCAGATATCTCCGTCTTGCATCAAATAATTTTTACCTTCGGTTCTAATCCAGCCTAATTCTCGAGCCTTGGTTTCACTGCCAGCCTCGATAAATCTCTGCCAGTTGATAACTTCGGCGCGAATAAAGCCTTTTTCAAAATCAGTGTGAATCACGCCGGCCGCTTGAGGCGCCTTGGCTCCATTTTTAACAGTCCAAGCCCGCGTTTCGTCCGGGCCGGTAGTAAAAAAAGTGATCAGATCCAGCAATTCGTAGGAAGCTCGGATCAGGCGATTCAACCCGCCGCCCTCCAACCCCAGCTCTTTGATATATTCCGGCTGCTCAGCTTCCGGCAAAATAGCGATCTCGGCTTCCAGTTTGGCATTAATGGCAATCGCCTTGCTTTCCCAGTTTTTTTCCGGCGCAACCTTGCCGTTGGAATTAAGAACGTAAATAATCGGTTTAATGGTCAATAGGTTTAACTCCTTGGTCAGTTTGGCATCATCATCGGAAAAAACCATTTCTCTGGCAGGCTTGCCCGCTTCCAGATGAATTTTTAATCTTACCAATAAATCATTTAGCTTGATTATTTCTTTGTCGCCGCTCTTTATATCCCGAGAGGTTCTAGCCAGTCTTTTCTCTACGGTAGAAAGATCGGCAAAGATCAACTCTAAGTTTATCGTTTCCCGATCACCGTCCGGATCTATTTTGTTATTAACATGAATAACGTTGCCGTCTTTAAATTCGCGCACCACCTCGCAAATCGCGCTGCACTCCCTGATGTGTGATAAAAATTGATTACCCAGGCCCTCGCCCTCATGCGCTCCCTTGACCAGGCCGGCAATATCAACAAATTCAATCACGGTCGGCACGATTTTAGCCGGCTTTGAAATCATCGCCAGTTTTTCCAAACGATCGTCCGGCACTTTTACCACTCCAACATTCGGATCAATTGTGCAAAAGGGGTAATTAGCCGCCTCTGCCTGCTTCTTGGTTAAAGCATTAAACAATGTTGACTTGCCCACGTTGGGCAACCCCACGATTCCCATAGATAGCGCCATAGTAAATTACCCTGCGGCAGAGACCGCAGGGCGTTAAAACTCACAAATCAAAG
>CAYUHZ010000036.1:0-9823 GCA_964444625.1 uncultured Gammaproteobacteria bacterium
ATCTAACTTTCGAGGTTTTATGTATTTTAGGAGGATTTTAACCGGACACTAGTGAGAGAAAAGCAACTAACTTGCTTTTTCTTGTATTCTTTTTCCCTAAACAAACCTTTTTTCTATCTACGGCTAGATAGCCCTTTGTGCCCATGGTGATAAATTTTCCGATTATTTTCCCTTCGTATTTTATTGGATCAGCTTCGTCTATTTTGGCGTTTTGATAAGCCGTGGCCTTAGCCTTATAGGATTTGCTATGGCTCTTTAGAGCTTTGTCCAGCTTGCCTTCATCAACAGTAAATACAAATTGGCCTTTTTTCAGATCCGCTGCCTTTGGAGATTTTAGCTTGTTTATAATCCCCCTATACTCCAAATACTCAAATGACCAGATCCTGCCTTCGACCACGATTTTCAGCTCAGCACCGCTTAGACCTTCTTTATGTGCCTTCAAAGCTAACCCGCCCAATAATGGCAGTGCCATCGGTTTTTTGCCAGATAAAAAACGCTCCTTAATTTCATTGAGGACGTTCCAGATTTTTTCTTCTTGTTTTCTTTTTAGATGTAGCTTCATATATACTATGATTATACCAGACTACGCATAAAAATGAATGTTCAGAAAAAACTGAATGGAACAGGTGGTTTAAGTTTAGATTTGTCGATTTGCTAGGCAATTCTTTTAATATTAGGCTAAATTGCCAATGAATTACTAAAAACGGAACAGACCTAAAACCATTGAAAAAGTGTTCCGTTTGTTCCATTTGTTTTATTTCAAGCCCGACCCGGACACCTAAAAGGGGTCTTGCTATTCTACGAAATTCATGATAATATCAAACTATTATTACTTGAATTTATCAAGGATCTAATAGCCTCGGGATCCTTCTTTTCTTTTTAGGTGTCCGATTTGCCTTGAAACCGCCTTGACCCGAACACCTGCTAAGGACTAGAGAAGGGCTCTGAAAACTCCCTAAAAGGGTAGTTCCAGACCCGAACGGGGCTCCAAGTCAAGCCTTGATTAAAAGATATAAATAATCTAATCTTTATAAATAAATTAATTAAATCCTTTATAAATTTCTGTTCCTTTTGGAAATTAGAAACTGGTAATTGGAAATTATAAGCATTATGTTAACAATACGTTTATCTAGAATCGGCAAAAAAAATAAACCGATGTATCGCCTGATGATTACGGAAAAAAGCCGTGATGTTTTTGGCAAACCGTTGGAGATTCTCGGATCATACAATCCTTATGACAAAAAATTAGTGGTTAAGAAGGAAAGAATTGAACACTGGATCAAGCAAGGCGCTGGAATGTCTCCTACCGTAAACAATCTATTAGTTGGCAATAATATTATTGCCGGAGAAAAGGTAAAAGCGTCAAAACCGAACACTAAGAAAAAAAATGAGAAGGAGAAGGTCAAATAGCAAATAAAACATAGAATATTGACAAATTATAGATTTATGTTATAATAACATAATCATTCATTTTGAATGAGTTAATTATTTAATTAAGAGCTCTTTCAACCTGACTGGAGGCAAGGTCAGCTTGGAAGAAAAGACAAAACACTATGGCTGTTAAAGATCAAGAATTCTTGGAATTCATCGTTAAATCCATTGTCAGCAACCCTGATATGGTATCAGTGGATAGAACAGTGGACGAAATGGGCGTGTTACTGACTCTAAAGATTAGCCCAGAGGATATGGGTTACATCATCGGTCGCAGAGGGCAAACTGCCCAGGCAATCAGAACCTTGTTGAAGATTGTCGGAGCAAAAAACAATGCCCGGGTAAATCTAAAGATTTACGAACCAGAAGGAGCTCGCAGACCAAGCCGCCAACAGCAGGAAGATATTGATACTTCATCCGTTGACGACTTAAAGATCTAAGGCCTACTTAGCAATCTACATAAATAAAAAACCACACTTTAACAGTTGTGGTTTTTTATTTATAATATAGATAAGCGGATAAAAAATATTTATAATTAATAAATAATATGTTAAAAAAACTAAAATTAGCCATCAGCATTCTTTTAATCATGTTTTGCCTTGCTTCATTGGCTATTGCTTTTTTGGCAATATGGGATGCAATGAGCAACGAGCTGGCGAAAGAGGCGTTTTTAAAAATTTCTTACACTTTTGGCGCGCTTCTGCTTTGTTCATTGGGCATATTGTTGGTTATTAAAATTTCTGAAGATAAATAAAAATGACTTTTCATATCATTACTATTTTTCCGCAAATCCTTGATTCTTATTTCAATGAATCAATTATTAGGCGCGCGCAAAAAAATAAAATTATAGCTATAAAAATCCACAATCTGCGGGACTGGACGACCGACAAACATAAAACCATTGATGATGCGCCTTACGGCGGCGGGGCCGGCATGGTAATGAAAATTGAGCCGATCTATGCGGCCTTGCAGGCCTTAAATTTTCAATTTTCAATTTTCAATTTTCATAATAATATAAAAAAAGCAAAAACAACAAAAATTATTCTATTGTCTGCCAAAGGTAAAACTTGGAACCAACAGTTGGCAAAAAAATATTCAAAACTAGACAATATTGTTTTCATCTGCGGCCGTTATGAGGGCATAGATGAAAGAGTAAAAAAACTGGTTGATGAAGAAATTTCCATCGGCGACTATGTGCTGACCGGCGGCGAGCTGGGCGCGGCAGTGATCATTGATTCAATTACCCGCCTCTTGCCTGGCGCTCTTGGCAACTCAATAAGCGCCAAGGACGAATCACATTCAAAGCTTGGAAGGCTTGAATATCCTCAATACACCAGACCGGCAATCTTTGAAATCAATGGCAAAAATAGCACAGTGCCTAAAATCTTGTTATCAGGCGATCATCAAAAAATAAATTCTTGGAGAGTGTCTAAAATTAAGAAAAATAAATAAATTTTGTTTAATATTAGATATGTTTATTAAAGCTAAAAAACAAAGAAGAGAGCATATCGTCCTGGCAAACACAAATTAACCTTATGAGCAGGAGAAAATTCCGCTTGGATTGTTGCTCCAGATAGGATTTGCTGCCATCTAAAATCGCGGGATGATCAATTTTGCGCCATCTACGAAGATGACAAGCAATTCCAGCCAGCGTTCCTCTTGGAAATTTACCAAACAAAATAAATCCAAGATAATCGCCGTTAATAACCAACCAGAGATTATCTTCAAAACAGCAAAGGCTTAACAAAATATCCGGACAGGTGGTGAATATGATTACCCCTCTTTTTTACCCCCTTTTTTTTATAAAAAATAATGCTAAAATTAATTCATTAAATAACAATAAAAAAAATGAAAAAAATTATATTTATATTATTATTTTTGATGTTATTTTTTGTTGCAACTAATTTTATTAAAGCGCAAGCAAACACATGCCCACCAAATAAGGTTTGTCTTGAAAATCCAATAAAAGACAGCAAAACCCCCCAAGCCTTTATAGGCCAAATCATCAAGGGCGTGCTGGGTATTGTCGGCTCCTTAGCTTTAGTAATGTTTATTTACGGCGGACTCACTTGGATGACCAGCTCAGGAAATACGGAAAAAGTGACCAAGGGCAAAAATATTATCATTTGGGCTAGCATTGGTCTGGTGGTCATTTTTACCTCCTACATCTTGGTCAAATTTGTCATCGATACAATCAAATAGAAGGTTAAAACAAAAACTTAACAGGAATCCCAAAAAAGACATACTGGGCGCATGTCTTTTTTTATTGCCAAGGAATTTCTATTTTAAAAATTATGTCATAAAATCTGTCTAAACGACTGTTTCTTGAAATAACAAAGCCGCTCCGATCGCGCCGGCATGCTTGGTCTTGCTTTTGACGATCTTGATCTTTTTTTGGGCTATAGTTGACTCAATGTGTTTTTGCATGGATGTATATGTTTCAGATAAAAAAAGATCGCTTGACCCAACCGCTCCCCCGCCGACAATAATAATCTCCGGATCAAGCAAGTTGACGATATTGGCAAAGGCCAAGCCGAATATCCTGCCCACCTCAACATAGGTCTTTTCGGCCAGAACGTCTCCGCGGTAAGCTTCATCCGCCATGCCGACTGGATTGTTTTGGGTCAATTTGTGATAAGCTTCTTCCAGTCCAATCTCGGTTTCCGTGCTGATCACCATCTCGCCCGGCTCTCCAGCCGCGCCATGATTGCCAAGATAGACTTCGCCCCGGTGCCACCATCCACCGCCCACTCCAGTGCCGATGGTGATGCCGTAGATATTATTATATTTTTTCCCCACTCCAACCAGCGCCTCGGCGCGCACAAAACAATTCGCGTCATTATCCATTTTTACCGGTAGATTTATCCTGCTGTTTAGCACCGCCGCCAAGCTTACTCCGTCCAAGATGGGGACGTTTGGCGATTTTAGCACTCGGCCGTTTTCATAATCATGCACTCCGGGCACCCCCAATCCAATGCCAACTATCTTGACCTTGTCCTTTCTGGCGCGTTCAAGCAATGGCTCAATCAGCGCCACCAGCATAACCAAAAAATGATCAAGGCTATCCTTGGGCGTTGCTAATAAATAATCGGCCAAAACCATTTCTCCGTTAAACAGCACGGCTTTCATGTTGGTCCCGCCGACATCAACTCCGACGAAATATTTTTTTTCTTTAATCATATAAATTTTTAAGTTGTTTTCTTTGCCGCGCCGGCCAAACTTATTTTGAAGCCAGTAAAACTGCATTAATAACAAAAACAGCAAGGCCGTAAGAAGCTAAAACAATCAACAAACCAATGATGGCGTTCCTGATTTGCTTGGTGGCTTCTCTGACTTTTTCCTCTTCGCCCATAGCGGTCATCCATTTGAATCCGGCAATAATCAACAACATCAAAAAAATTATTCCAAGGAATCCCAAAAACACTCTAATCCCTTGGGCGATTATTATTCTAATGTCCTTTGGGTTATTGTTAGCGCCATACGTTTTGCCGATCTCGGTTAATCCTCCCTCCTTGGCTTTTTTCCACAACAAATCATCAGCCTGAACTGGCAAGGGGTTAAAAACAAAAAGAAAACCGAAAATTAAACCAACAAATACTAGGCAAAAAATTAATTTTTGGCATAAGCTTTGCATATGATTTTATGATATAATATATTGTAGTTAATTGCTGTTTTTATTATAGCTAAAATTAGTAAATTAAACAAACTATGCGTTTGTCAACCAAGATTGCCTACAATACAATAGTCCAATTGATCAGTAAAGTTATTTCTACCGCCGTTGGCTTGGCAGCTATCGCAATCATGACTCGCTATCTGGGAAAAACCGGCTTCGGAGAATACACCACGGTAACTACTTTTTTATCATTTTTTGCTGTTGCCGCCGATCTGGGGCTAACTCTGGTTACTGTCCAATTAATTAGCCAACCTGGCGCAAATCAAGAAAAAAGCTTGAACAATTTGTTCGGCTTAAGATTGATAACAGCCGTAGCAATGATGAGCCTGGCGCCCCTGGTTGTTATTTTTTTTCCTTACAACCAGAGCATAAAAATCGGAGTTACCATCGCTGCGGTTTCTTTTGTTTTTGCGGCCTTGAACCAAATAATGGTTGGCCTGTTCCAAAAAACGCTACGGATGGATAAAGCCGCAATCGCCGAACTGGCCAGCCGGCTGGTTTTGCTTTTGGGAGTTTTTCTTGCCTATCGTTATCAACTTGGCTTAAACGGCATTCTTTGGGCAACTGTTTTTTCCAGTTTAGTCAGTTTCCTGCTCCACTACTTGATGTCAAGAGAATTTTCCTTTATTCGCCCCGAATTTGATCCTTCCGTCTGGCGTGAAATAACAGCCAAAGCCTGGCCGCTGGCAATTACTATTTTTTTTAACTTAATCTACCTGCGCACCGATACCCTGGTTTTATCCCTAATCAAGACTCAAGCCGAGGTCGGCCTTTACGGAGCGGCTTACCGCATTATTGATGTTCTGATCACCGTGCCCTTTATCTTTGCTGGGTTAGTTCTGCCTGTTTTAACAAGTTCTTGGGCGAATAAAAAAACCTCTGATTTTAATAATGTTTTGCAGAAATCGCTTGATCTAATGATTGTTTTAGCAGTGCCTCTAACTGTTGGAACCATTTTTCTCTCCACGCCTTTAATTTCCTTGATAGCTGGAAATGAATTCTTGGCAGCGGGAAAAATTCTAAATATTTTGATTTTCGCCACAGGAATTATTTTTATCGGTTGTATTTTTTCTCATGCCATTATCGCCCTTGGTTTGCAGAAAAAAATTATTCCCGCTTATATTTTTACCGCTTTAACCTCGGTCGCCGGTTACCTGGTTTTTATTCCCAAATATTCTTACCTGGGCGCCGCTTGGGTAACTGTTTACAGCGAACTGGCAATCGCTTTTTTCGCTTTTTGGCTGGTATGGCGTTCCAGCAAATTTTTGCCAGATTGGTCTTTGTTGATAAAATCATTTTCCGCTGCTGCAGTAATGGGTTTATTCCTTTTTTGGTTGCAGAATTTGGAACATAAAACCAATTTTTTTCTTGCCGTATTTCTATCCGCCTTGATTTACTTTTTGATGCTATTTGTTTTTAGGGGGCTGAAGCGAAGCGACTTAAATATTTTATTAAATAAGTAATTTATGATAAAAAAAATCATCTTAATCAACTCTTCCGGCCGGCCGAGCGACCTAATAGATGAATTATTTTCCGCCCTAAACCGTGAACAATTCCAAACTATTCTATTTAGCTCCAGTCAGCGCCAAGTGCTGTTTTTTCAAGAACAAGGAATTAAATCGGTTAAAATTTGGCCGGTAAAAAAGATCACCCTGCCTAATCTTATTTTGGCCTACCTGATTTTTACGCCATTATTACTAGCTTTTTTTTCTTATCATAAATTTAAAAATCAAACGCCAATTATCATCTGCCAGGGCTTAAAAGAAAAATTGCTGTCTGCCTGGCCGGCTAAAATTTTAGGATTAAAAACAGTCTGGCTGGAGGAGTTGAACTTTGATTACGATGCGGCTGGCGCGCTGGTGAAAAATTTGTTTTTTGCTAAAGCTAAAAAAACGAATATCATCTGTTTTTCCGATCAAACCGCCGAATACTTGGCAAAAAAACAAGTGCCAACAAACCTTGTCAATTTATTACGCCCAGGCATTAAGGCCGGACAATTTTTTCACCAAGAAAATATTTTCAACAAATTAGCCCGATCAAATTTCGCCCCCAGACATAAATATTTCACCCTTGGCACAATAGCAGATTTGAGTTCCAGGCAAAATATTGAAAGCCTGCTACAGGCAACAAAAATCTGCCTTTCGGTAATCCCCAATCTACAGTTGATAATAATTGGCGAGGGTAAAGAAAAAAAGAATCTTTTGTGGATAGCTAAAAAAATGGAAGTTGACAGTTTGGCTTGGTTTGTAGGACAACCTGACAATGTTCAAAAATGGTTAGACAATCTGAATCTATTTATTATTACCAGCGAAAATCCCAACCTGAATGACGTTGCCATTGTCCTTCGGGTAATGGCCATCGGCTTGCCAATAATCGGGCCCAGCAACCGCTGCATGGAAAGCTACATCAAAGAAAATAAAACCGGCTCATTGATAGAGCCGGGCAACTCGGAACTGCTGGCCAGACAGATTATCAAGCTTCAACAAAATCCGGTTTGGCGTTCCGAGCTTGGCAAAAAAGCCAAGGAAGAAGTGAAGTTGAGTTTTTCATTAGAAAAAAACATAAACGCCCTGGAGAAAGCGCTTATTAACATCCAATAGCTATGCAAATAAAAATAATCGGCGATTTGGTTGGCCAAAGGTTGGATAAACTATTGACGCAAATTCAAACCAAAGAACAAGGCGGACAAGCCTTATCCCGCAGCCAAATCCAAAAAAAAATTAAAACAGGCGATGTCTTGGTTAATGGCCGGATGGTTACGCCTCACTATTTTTTGAAGAAAAACGACGAAATAATCATAGCTTCAACCAACAAACCAGTTAATAAAAAAAACCAAAGCAAAATAACCGATCAGGCAAAACGGCCAATCCCGCAAATTATCGCCGACGAAAAAGATTATTTGATAATCAACAAGCCGCCGGGCCTTACCGTTCACGGCGGACTGGGCATAACCGAAAAAACCCTGATTGATTGGCTGTTGGAAAAATATCCGCAAACCAAGCAAATTGGCGAAGATCCGATCAGGCCGGGCATTGTCCATCGGCTGGACAAAGAAGCCAGCGGATTGATGGTAATAGCCAAGAACCAAACATTCTACGATCATATCAAACAACAATTTGCCGGCAGAAAAATTACTAAAAAATACCTAGCGTTGGTCCATGGAAAAATTTTGAAAAAAAGCGGTGAAATCAATTTTCCCATAGCGCGTTCTATTAAAAAAGGCCGCATGGCGGCCTTGCCCCTGAATCAAATAATCAAAAACCAGTCTCAAGGCAAAAAAGCGATCACGGAATACCAAATAACTTCCAATTTTATCAACTATACTCTTTTAAAACTACAGATAAAAACCGGGCGCACCCATCAAATTCGCGTGCATCTTGCGGCGATCGATCACCCGATTGTTGGCGATAAAATCTACGGCGCTACCAAGGCAAAATTAAAAAATAAGCGCCTTTTAATCAACCGCCTGTTCTTGGTTGCGGCAGAACTGGGATTTGAAAATTTAGCCGGCCAAGCGGTGGCCTATCAAATAGAATTGCCACCAGAATTAAAAAGTTTTCTAACCATTATCAAATAATATGATTATCTCTTTATGCGGCGACGCAGGATCGGGCAAATCAACCATCGCCAAAAAACTAGCGGAACATTTAGGTTGGCCGAATTATTATATTGGCGAGATCAGAAGATCAAAAGCCAAATCGCTTGGCATGACTTTGGCCGAATACAATAAGATCGGGGAAAAAAATCCCAATACCGACTTAGAGGTTGACCGATTTCAAGAAAAACTAGGGAAAGAACAGGATAATTTTATCATCCAAGGAAGAACCTCTTGGCATTTTATTCCTAGTTCAATAAAAATTTATCTTCAAGTAGATGAACGAGTCGGCGCCGAAAGAATATTAAACGATCTAAAAATAAACAACCAGAGAAATGAAGACGGTAAACTAGAAACCGTGGAAGATGTTCTAGCCAGCCAAAAAAGGAGGGTAGATAGCGATAAACTGCGTTACCAGCAATACTATGGCATCGACGCTTATGACCGGAAAAACTTTGATTTGGTGATTGACACTACAAATTTAACAGAAGAAGAGGTGTTTGACCGGCTCTGCCAATATCTCAAACAATATTTGCCACTACATTCTAGTTTGAACTGCAAATAATTTCCCTTCCATAAAACCTCATAAGGAGACAAGTAGCCAAGTTTTTTTCTTGGGCGGTGATTGATGAGCGCGACTGCTTCATTCGCAGCATTTTGTGTTAGTTTAGCAAGTATAGCATTTAGGTTCTTTGAAAAATTTGGCACTGTCCTTAAAATAGGTACTTAGTTGTATTAATTTTAATCTAATAATAGACTAAAATTAATAGTCAAGGTCTGTTTGCAGGCCTTCAGGCCATTTAACTATTAATTTTAGGATATTATTATGTTTAAAAAATTGTGAAAAGTGCGGTTCAAATCTGATTATTAAAAAGGGTTTCAAGAAACTGAAATCGGGGAACAGGCTTTACAATTATCAGAGATTCAAATGTAATTCTTGCGGTCATTTTTTTATTTTAAAGAACAATACCAGCTCTCGCTATGACAGCCTGACATCGCAGGCTAAAATTGTTTTCGAATATCTCCTTAAACGCTCGCTTAGAAACATTAAAACATCTAAAGCGGTCGGGCATGTCGGCAAGGACAAGATTCTGGAAATTCTTTTGTCGGTCAGCGCGCGTCTT
>CAYUHZ010000037.1:0-9810 GCA_964444625.1 uncultured Gammaproteobacteria bacterium
GGCTTTAAAAAACTGCCAAAGAACCTATAAAAAATATCGACTCGAACTTTATTTTAAGCCAAAAGCAGGCTTTTTTTTGTTGAAATGAAATTGTAAAAGTGGTATACTTTTGTTATCCGAAGAGTGCTATTTGCCCTCTTGTATATACTATCATACTATGGAAGAAAAGAAAACAATCGGTGAAAAAATTAAGAAGTGGAGAGTGAAAAAAAATTTAACCCAAGACACTTTAGCTAAAACAGCAAAAATGCCTTATAGCACAATTGCTAAAATTGAATCCGATGTAATTACCAAGCCGAGCATACAAACTGTACAAAAAATTGCAGCCGGTTTGGATATTAGCGTTGATGAATTAATAAAATAAATAATATAAAATGCCAATAGACCAGGGCAGAGCATTTGAATATGCTTGCATATCAGCTTTAAAAAATTCTATCGAGCAAGCCGGCTTAAATCCAACAATAAATCAAGATAGCAGTTTTCGAGTTGCAGAACAAAATTTTAATCTTTTAGCCCTTGAAAATCCAGATCATGCGGAGGACTTGCGCAAGGCGGGTAAAAAGGTTTCAGAGACATTATTGCAAGCAGAACCAAAACTTAGTACAAATGAAGAAACTTTTAGGGAATTAACTCTTTCAATACAGCCCGACTCAGCTGGAAAGGCTGGCGATGTTCGAGATGTTATTGTTATAAAAGCAAACACAACCAACCAAGATAATTGGGAAATTGGATTATCATGCAAGCATAATCACGAAGCAGTTAAACATCAGCGAGTTTCGCCGACAATTGATTTTGGGGAAATTTGGCTAGGATTCCCTTTGAGCCAAAATGATAAATTGGAGTTAGAAAGGATATTTAACCAAATAGACGATGAAATATCAAATGGAAAAACAAAATGGCTAGAAGTTGAAGAAAAAGATGAACGCTATTATATTCCAGTCTTAAATTTAGTCAGGGAAAAAATTGGAAACCACCCCGAACAGAGCCAATTAGCTAATCATTTTCTAGGATATTTATTAGGGAAAAAAGATTTTTATAAAGCAATTTATAATCAAGGCAAATGCACAGTTCAAATTCAAGGCTTTAACCTATATGGGAGCTTAAATAAGCCTGCCGGAGATCGGAGGTCGGAGCAAAGTGTCAACCACATAAATTTGCCAGACAGAATTATTGGCTGCGGCATTAAACCGGGCAGCAAAACTACGCTCGAAATATTTTTTGACCGCGGCTGGCAAGTGTCAATGAGGGTACACAGTGCTTCTACGCGCCTTGAAAAGAGCCTAAAAATGGATGTTGGGCTTATCGGCAACCCCCAGGGATTATTTAGTTTTACACATACATTAAATGAAAACCAATAATTTAAAAATTGCATCATTATTTTCCGGCTGCGGAGGTCTTGATCTCGGCTTTGAAAGGGCCGGCTTTGATATTATTTGGGCTAATGAGTATGACGGTACGATTTGGGATACTTTTGAATTCAATTTTCCAAAAGTAAAACTGGATAGAAGGAGCATTGTAGATGTCCCCGCCTTAGATATCCCCAGCGTTGATGGCATAATTGGCGGTCCTCCATGCCAAAGCTGGAGCGAAGCTGGAGCGGGGCGAGGAATAAACGATAAGCGCGGCCAATTGTTTTATGAATATATCCGTTTATTAAAAGCGAAACAGCCGAAATTTTTTCTCGCCGAAAATGTATCTGGAATACTTCACCCAAAACACGCCAAGGCTTTCACAAATATAGTGCAGGAGTTCAGGAATGCAGGATATGAAGTATCCTTTAAGCTTTTGAATGCAAATGAGTTTGGTGTTCCCGAGGACCGCCTGCGCGTAATTATTGTCGGCTACCATAAAAAACTGAAAAAGAAATTTGAATTCCCGAATCCCCTTAGAAATAAGCCTGTTTTAAAAGATGCTATTTTTGATTTGCGCTTAGCAAAACCAGCGAAAGATAAAAATAAGACTAACGGCGATATCTTGAAAATTCCTAACCATGAATATATGAATGGCGGTTTTTCAACAATTTATATGTCGCGAAATAGGGTGAGGAGTTGGAATGAGCCATCTTTTACTATACAGGCGGGTGGCAGGCACGCGCCAATCCATCCCCAAGCCCCTAAAATGAAATTTATTAATCAAAATAAAAGAATTTTTGTGCCGGGGAAAGAAAAATTATATCGCCGCCTTTCAGTTAGAGAGTGCGCTCGCATACAAACATTCCCAGACAGTTTTATCTTTAAGTATCGTGATATAGCCGACGGCTATAAAATGATCGGTAATGCCGTGCCCGTTGAATTCGCCCGCCATATTGCAAATAAGATAAGCCAAGATTTATCGGGCGTATTAGAGGTATTAAATTATGGACAAATTTACCAAAAAGAAGAGGAGCGAAATTATGTCAAAAATTCGCTCGCAAAATACCAAGGTTGAAACTTTAATTTTTCGCGAATTAAGGAAGCGTAAAATATATTTTCAAAAGCACTATAAAAAAATTATTGGCTGCCCGGATATAGCCTTACCCAGAAAAAAGAAAGCAATATTTATTGACGGAGATTTTTGGCATGGCTATCAATTTTCAAAATTAAAAAAACGTTTGCCTAAGAAGTATTGGCATTCAAAAATTGAAAGAAATATAAAGCGCGATAAAAAAAATTGTGCTTTATTATTAAAATCCGATTGGAAAATTTTGCGGGTTTGGGAACATGAGGTAAATAAAAAATTTGGTAAAACAATAATTAAAATAGAAAGATTTATATTATGCCCGAGGAACAAAGCAAAACTATGACAGAGAAAGCATTCGATTTTTTTCAGACTTACAATGGCCCGCCTTAATTAAGGAAGAAAAAAAGAATTACCGCCGGTAATGACTATATATTATTTGAAGAAAAAGAGAATAACATTGAGATAAATTTATTATGGTTTAATTTATAGCATTATGAAAAAATTATTAGAAGAATTTAAAGCTTTTGCCGTCAAGGGCAATGTGGTTGATTTAGCAACGGCCGTAATAATCGGAGGGGCTTTTGGTAAAATAGTCTCATCTTTGGTAGCTGATATTATTATGCCTCTGGTTGGCTTGATAACAGGCGGTAATTTCGGCGCTTGGAAAATAATTTTGCGCCCGGAAGCTATCAATGAAATCAACGGTGTGATTGTTAAAACCGCGCTAATCCTTAACGCCGGCAATTTCGTCCAGCAGATCGTTGACTTTCTTCTTATTGCCGGTTCCGTCTTTCTCATGATCAAGTTGCTAATTACTGTCAAGCAAAAATTTTCTGCGACAGAGGAAAAAACTGCACTAGAGCCGCTTCCTCCTGTCCCTGCCGATGATATAAAACTACTTACTGAAATTAGGGATCTTTTGAAAAATAAGACTGCCTAGATATCTTTTTATTAGTGCGAGTTGAAACAAAATCGCCAACCTCAACCACTTTAATATGCCATCTCAAATAAATATAACAGCCCGCTTTGAACAGGCTGTTATATTTATTTAATAAAAATTATTTGTTTAGCCAAGCTTGATCTTGACGAACAAGCAGTTCGCTAGCGAGCAACGGTTCAGACATGATCTCTTTAACAATTTTCTCCATTCTTATGCCCTGAGAACCCTTAACTAGAGCTAAATCGCTTTCATTAATTTGTTCTTGAAGAAACTTACCTGCTTCAGGACTAAAGTTAAAGTGAAAAATATTATCCTTGCCCAAGCCCGCTTTTTCCGCGCCCCGAGCGATATCCCTTGAACGCTCCCCCACAACAATCAGCTTATCAAATTTGTATTTTTGTACCAATTTACCGATATCTAAGTGAGATTTTTCGCTAATGCTTCCCAATTCCAGCATATCCCCCAGAACCGCATATTTTCTTGCTCCAGTCGGCAATTCAATTTTACTAGCGATTTCCAACGCTACAGCGCATGATTGAGGCGAGGAGTTGTAAGTATCATCAATAATCGTGGTATTTTTTACTCCCTTGATAATATTTAGTCTGCCGGTTGGAGCTTTGAAATTTTTCAATGCTTGGCTGATTTCCACCAAGTTCATCCCGTATTTTAAACCAATAGCGGCAGCGGCTAAGGAAGCGTAAACCGCAGGGCTACCCAATACTCCTGGTAAATAAATAGGTATGGTGGTATTCTTATATGAAAGCTTATAGCTGATTCCGGTCAATTTATCCCCTTCGATTCGATCGCCAAAAATAAAATTCACCTCCTTGGCTCGAAGCTGGCAATCAGAATTAAAGCCGTAACTAATAATTTCGGACTTGGTTTTTTTTGCCGCTTGCTTAACCAACTCGTTATCAAAATTTAAAATGGCGCACTCGTCAGATGACAAATCGGCGATCAACTTAGCTTTTTCTTCCAGAATATCTTCTAGACTGTTAAAATTTTCCAAATGCACTGGGCCAATAAATGTTAAAACTCCAATCCAAGGCTTGATAATATCCAAAAGATAATCCATATCCCCCGGGTGATCAACCGCCAATTCCAACACTAAAATTTTAGGATAATTTTCATCTTGGGTTACTAGCAATTTTCCTGCTCGAACAAATAAGCTCATCCAGCCGAATATTGATTTGCCGGGCGAGGTAAAGCCAATTATTGTCAAAGGCACGCCGATTTCGTTATTATAATTATTGATATTTTTTCTGGCAGAAAATTTCTGCGATAACAAGCTGTAAATCGCGTCCTTGGCGCTAGTTTTGCCGACACTGCCGGTTATTCCGATTACCTGTGGCTGATATTTCTTTAAAATCAATTTTGCTAGCATTTTTAATTTTAATTGCATAACCTGCTTAAGCATAGGTTTATTTTGTTTCCCGTTCTTTGGGAATCTGATAATAATTTAGGATAAATTCGGCAATTTCGCCAAACAGCGGCGCCGCTGAGGACTCCGCCCACTCCACATCTCGCGGATGATCGATTTTTACCAACATGGCAAAAACCGGGTCATCCACCGGAGCGAATCCAGCAAATGAACCGATATGAACATTCTCTTCATAACCCTTGCCGCTTTTTTTCGGCACTTGAGCCGTTCCGGTTTTACCACCGACATAGTAACCAGCAACTCCCGCTTTCTTGCCGTGACCATTTTCCACCACATTGACCATCATACCGCCTAGCAAAATTGAAGCTCGTTCGGAAACCACTTGCCTGAGTTGCCTGGGCTCGGTTATTTCCTTGGTACCGTCCTGTTTGATCCTTTCTTTGACGATATAAGGCTTCATCAATATACCATCATTAGCGATAGCTGCAAAGGCCAAAGAAATCTGCAACGGCGTAACCGCAATGCCTTGCCCGAATGAAGCAGTAGCGGCAGCCAATTCTTTAGTTTCCTTGTTCTGTTTGGTGTTAAATAAATTACTGACACTACCCTTGCTCTCCCCCTCCAACTCAACGCCAGTCCGTTCGCCAAAACCGAATTTTTTTACATATTCGTCAAAAACATTAGGCGTTATCTGACGCATTACGTGAATAGCGCCAGTGTTTAGAGAATTTTCCAATACGCCTGTCATAGTAGTTATGCCATGTGATTTTAAATCCGAATTTTTGATTTCGTAATTTGCTATTTTTACCATACCGGTATCGTTGTAAGTACTATCAGGGATTACTTTGCCTTGGTCCAATCCCATTGCCATGGTAATCACTTTAAAAATTGAGCCTGGCTCGTATTGGCCAAAAACTGCCGGATTATTAAAAATTTTTATATCTTCGACTGACTGAAAATTATTGGGATTATAATCGGGAGCCGAACACATAGCCAAGATAGCTCCGGTCTTCGGTTCAACCACAATTACACTGCCGCCATCAGCGCCATGTCTTCTAACCGCATTATTTAATTTAGTGCAAGCAATATATTGGATTGAGCGATCGATTGTTAAAATAAAATCGCTGCCGTTAACCGGTTTATTGTATTCCTTGTCGTTTATAATAATGATTTCTCCCTTCGCATCTCGCTCCGCCCTAATAGAGCCATATTGCCCATATAACTCATTGTCAAAATATCCTTCCAGTCCATATTTGCCGCGTTCTTCATCGCCGACATAACCGACAAAACCGCTGACATGAGAACCGATATTGGCTTCCGGATAATAACGGCTTGGCTCTAAGTTAAAATCTATTCCCGGCACTTTCAACCGGGTTAATTTTTCCAGATCGTCAGTTTTTTCTTTAAGATAAATCTCGCCTTCTTTCAATACCAACTGCTCAGCCGACACCGTCTGTTCGTTGGAAGTCAATAGCAAGGCATACAATTTTTTCAAATCTTCTTCTTCTAATTTTCTTTCGAGCGGTTCGTAGGGATCGTTTTTCTTGGTCAATACTGCAAAATACTTCTCTAGATAGTTTTGCTTTTTTTCTTCAATAATCGCTTTTTTTCTCGCCGCTACATACTGCGGATATTCGGAACTGGAAATTTTATTAAGATAACGATTTTTTAAGGTAGCGCTCAAGCTCAGGCGCTGTTCTTCTGGTAAATCCGCCAGTACCGCCAAATCTTGGTCAAGTTTTTCTTTTTCCTCGCGCGCAACCTGTTCTTCGGCTTGTTTCTCTAAAATCGGTTGCTTGAAAAAAATAAATAGCTTTTCCGCCAACTCACTTGGTTGTTCCATCTCTTTGGGAATAGCAAAAACGGCGGCTAAATCCTTGTTCGTGGCCAAGGGATACAAGTTGCTGTTGCCGGAGGTATTTTTCATATCCTGAATGAATATCCTTCCTCTTTGTGGGGCCAATTTGCTGAAAACTTCATGTTGCCCGCTGGCTATGGCTATATAGTAATCTCGATTGATAACTTGCAAGTTGAATAATTTTAAAAGCAATGCCCCCAATAACAAAAAAATAATCGCCAATACCATGGTAGTGCGATTATAATTATTCGGACCTTTCCTTTTTTTTGCTTTGTACCACAACATAGTAGTTATAATCTATCTGATTGCTCTTTTTATTTTTTTGCTACCATTTCAACTTTCAGTTGGATATATTGAACGTTATCAGCTGCTACCATTTTCGCCAATTTCGCGCGTTCGTTAATCCTTAAATATGATCCGAGATCCATGATTGCCAATTCGTAATTGTTGTTCTCGCTATTCAAGCGGTTAATCTGTTTTTTTAATCCTTTTATTTCGTAACTTTTGACCGATAAATCATTGATACCGGAAAGATAATACACGCCAGCAGCTGAAATTAAAGTAAATAAGAATATATTAAGATACTTATAATTAATCCAGCTGGTGCCGCTTTGATCGGAACCAGCCAGCCGTTTTCCCGAACGCAAAATACGGTTATTTTTGTTTTTGTTTTGTTTTGAGAAAAACATTTTTATTTTTATTTTTTGATGGCAAAACGTAATTTGGCGCTGCGCGAGCGTGGGTTTAAACTGATTTCTTCTTCGGTAGGCCGAGCCACTCGCTTGGCGGTAATAAGCAAACTGGCTTGATGGCCGCAATTACAAATCGGGAACTCCGGCGGGCAAAGGCAGCCGCGCGCTTCTTGATGAAAAAAGCTTTTAACGATCTTGTCTTCCAAACTGTGATAGCTAATGACGACTATTTTTCCTCCCGGTCGTAGCAGTTTTATCGCTTGTGGCAACGACTCGGTCAGATTTTCCAGTTCGCTGTTGGTGGCAATCCTCAAAGCTTGAAAAATTTTAGTTGCCGGATTTATTTTATCCTTGCCCGGGCGGGGTGGAATTATCTCCTTGATTATTTCCACCAATTGCCCGACCTTAGTGATTGTTGCGATTTTTCGTTTCTTGCCTATCGCTCTGGCGATGGCTCTGGCTCGCGGTTCTTCTCCGTACAACCTGAAAACCATTTCTAATCTTGATTCTTCCCAGGTATTAACAATCTCTGACGTACCGACGGTTTCTGGTGTTGAGCCAAAGCTCATATCTAGCGGCGCAGGATCAAATTGGAAAGAAAATCCTCTATCCCGATCTTGGAGTTGAGCTGATGATAAGCCCAGATCATATACAATCCCGCTGAACTGAAAATCCGCTGTTCTTTGGTTGTTCTTGACAATTTTTGATAAATTTTTGAAATTATCATGTGCTAAAATTATATTTTTTATATCTTTGTCGGCTATTATTTGCCGAGCGTTGGCGATTGCCAACCCGTCAAGATCGAGACTCACTACTATCCCCTGCGGCAAAACTTTCTGGGCGATTGCCTGGCTATAGCCAAGACCACCCATGGTGCAATCAAGATAATTGCATCCTGGTTGTGGATCCAGTATCGCCAAAACTTCATTCAGCATGACCGGAACATGTTGGTATTCCATTTAATAAACAAAAACCATTAATCCAACACAATCGCTCTCTGCCTGGACATCACGATACTCCGTAACATTTGCGTGTTGACTAATGGCGCTTTTATAATCCTGACTTTGATTTTTTGCGCTTGTTTATCTCGCGATAAACAACTGATTTTTTTAAACATATTTATTTTTATTTTAATTTTTAATTTTTGAAACTAAAACTAAATACCCAGTTCGCCTAAGGCTTCAGCTATATCAACACTGCGTTTTTCAGTCCCTGTCTTATAATTGTTCCATGATGATTCGTCCCACAACTCTAACCGATCAAATAACCCTGCAACAATCACCTTTTTGTTTAAATTTGCAAATTTTCTTAAATATTCCGGCAACATAATTCTGCCCTGCGCATCAAAATTGACATCCATGGCTCCGGCTAACATATGTCTGCCAAATGCCCTGCTGTTGGCTTGAGCAATCGGCAAACTGGCCAGCTTTTTTGCCAACTCTTCCCAGACTGATTTGGGATACAAAAACAAGCAGTCATCTAGACCCTTGGTAACAACTGCTCCTTCTTTAAGCAAGGCCCTGAATTTGGCTGGCACCGCCATTCGGCCTTTGTTGTCTAAATTGTGCTGGTATTCACCAATAAACATTATTTTTTGGGGGGATATGTTCTTGGTTTGTTATGTTTTCACTTAAGATTCAAGAGGAGACTGACCCCGCCAATACTCAGTTGAGGCTAACTGGCAAAAGGCAGATCAGGCCCCTTCTTCGCCTTAATTTGAAATTAGCTCTGATATAAGCCTCAGAGCCGGCTTAACCCCATGTACCGATTTCTCGGCATATGTTTAATTGCCAGCATTTTTTGCATTAACTGGCATTTTTTGTTTTTGTTTTATCTAAATTTGTTTTTGTTTTCAATTTTGAATGAGCCATGGGGGTATGTAATTCAAATTGAAGTAATTTAGCAAAATCACCACTTAACACCACCATTCACCTTTATGATTATATTATATACCACAATTCCCCCCTTGTCAAACCTACTTCTCCACTAATTATTTATATAATATTAAATAAAAAATAATAAAAAATACTGCTTTTTACAGCAGTATAATAATAGTGGATAAAAATCTGGTCTGCTTTATTCTCCAGTAGAAAAACTTATTAACAACTCATCCACAGTAAACTTTTTTTATTTAATTTTAGCCTTTTTATTTATATTAGGTTCTTTCTTATACTTGGGTATAACTAATTTTAGACCATTTTTTTTGATATTTGAATTTTCCTGATCAACCACCGGAATCCCCCAAGCAAAACCTAAGGCATTAGCGGTAGCAACGGCAATCCTCAAAGAGGTAAAGCCCTCTCCTTGATTGGCAACCATTATTTTAACGATATCAGCCTGAGTGATATTGTTTTCCAAAAGCAAAGATTGAATTTGAGATAAAAGTTTTTCTGCTTGGCTGAATCTAGCTTCGCAGGATATTCGCTTAATTACCTCATTGCCTTTTTTCAAGGCTACAAAAATATTTTGGTTATCCGAAGTATCAATACTTATAATCATA
>CAYUHZ010000038.1:0-6420 GCA_964444625.1 uncultured Gammaproteobacteria bacterium
TTCCTTTCTGGTGCACTCGTGAGGAATCGAACCTCAATTGCAAGATCCGCAATCTTGCGTCCTATCCGTTGAACGACGAGTGCAAAAAAATACAAAATCCTAAATTCTAAATTATAAATTCCAAAAACTACAAAAAATTTATTTGGAAATTATAAACTAGAAATTAGGATATTTTAAAATAACTAAGATGCTACAATTTAAACATTCTGCCTAATGCTTCGGAAGTCGGCTGGTCAGTTCGCTCTAAATCTTCAGTCAGGTACCTTAACAGATTTTCCCGAATTGGCAAGGGATTGATATCAAGCAAAGGTATGGATAAACGTGGCTTTAAACGGTTTTTAAATTCAAAATATATATTCTTCACCCCTTGTTTCGGTTTATAAACCAGAGAAAAATCTTTAATTTCATCATAATCATAAAACCTTCTCCCAACCAATAATCCTTCATTGGTAATGGAAAATCTCACTAACTCCGGCTGCCTGATGTCATTTAAAAAAATTACAATAGAGCCGACGAGAATAATAGCGGCAAAAAGAAAGTTAGATGTCCAAACGGCATAAAAAACCAGCAATAAAGCGGTCAAGGAGGCGCCGAAATACCAATATTTCCCCCTGGCATGTTTTTCGTATTCCGGAACCTGCCAAGAAAATATTTCTTGACCATATTCATTTTTTTGCTCAAATTCTGGCATGTTTTTAAATTGACAATCTTTGAATAATATTCTATATTTATTATAGTAAAAATTTAGTAATCAAGCAATATGCCATTATTGCTTTTTATTTTTACAAGTATTGTTGCTATTTTGGAGAGATGGCCGAGCGGCTGAAGGCAGCGGTTTGCTAAACCGTCGTAGGGGTATTTTGCTCTTACCGAGGGTTCGAATCCCTCTCTCTCCGCCATTTTCATCTTGCGTAAAACATTTTATTTTAAAAAATAAAATTTTGATTGAAGGGGTGTCACTAGCGGTTTTAAGGAGACAAATTAATATCACAAACAAAGCGGAGGGATGTCTGAGCGGTTTAAGGAGGCAGTCTTGAAAACTGTTGACCATGAAAGTGGTCCGTGAGTTCGAATCTCACTCCCTCCGCTTTGTTTGTAAGAAATCTTGTCAGCCAGAGGCTGATCCGCCTTTGGCGGAAAAACTGTTGACCATGAAAGTGGTCCGTGAGTTCGAATCTCACTCCCCCTTCGCCAATAAAAATAATCCTAACAGGGATTATTTTTTAATTTCTCGCCAGCGCCAACCCCCACACCTCGCCTGCTCCTGCCGTCTTCAGGGCTTTGGCACACTCATTCAAGGTAGCGCCGGTAGTCACCACATCGTCTATTAAAATCACATTTCTCCCGTCAAGCTGCCTCCCATGCCAGTCAAAGCAGCCAAGCAAGTTGACCCGTCTTTCTTTAGCTTTTAATTTTGCTTGAGCCGGTCGATGCATAAGCCTAACCAATTGATCGGTTGATAAGTCCAAAGAAAAATTTTTGGCTATTTCTCTGGCTAACAATTCGGCTTGGTTAAAACCACGCCAACGGAACTTTCTTTCTGACAATGGAACAGGCACTAACAAGTTATCATGAAACGATAAAATTGTTTGCGGTGAATTTAACTGCGTTAACAATTCATGTTTTTTTAACCCTTCTTCTGAAACAGTACGATCAAGTCTTTGTTGGTTTAACAAATTTAATAAATAGACTGATAAAAACTTACCTAATATTAAAGATAAATCTTTAATAAAACTGTATTTATATTTCTCGATTAAATGGGACAACAACTGATCTTCATAGTGACCGGCAATCCAAACACCGGACAAAGAATACGCCTGTTGACACTTGTCGCAAAATCCACCAGATCGATTTGCCTGTCGGCATTCAAGGCAATGGTTTTCTGTGCGAAAAATTAATTTTTTAAAGCAACTGTCGCACAACCACTCCCCGGCTTGACCGCAGCCGAAACACTCAATGGGGAAAACCGAATCTAAAAAAGATAACCATGTTTTCTTGGTTATCATTTTGATAATTGTGGCAAATTTTATTGACATTTATTTGACTCGCTAATCAAGGGATTATTACTTGTCCTTCCAGGATGCCTTGCCCACTTTCCATGCCGTCCCTTGTTTTACCAATTCCAGAGTTATGTCTTGATAAAAAACATCGCTATTGCTATTTGAACCGAAAGATTCGCGGCGTTGAGTTTTTACTAAAATCTTAGCTTCGCCCAAAGCTTCGTCATAAGACAATATTTCCTTGATTATCGCCTTGGTAGTGATGCCGTAATAAAGGTTGGGGTCGCTTTTTTTGCTTCGCTGTTCAATCAAATATTCATCAGCCCAAACTTGCATCTCTTTGGTCATAAAAATTTTTAAATCAACTATATTGCCGTAATCCGAATGGCTGGAAAAACTGCCCAATCTTTCAACGAAAGCTCCGGAAAATCTTTTTATATCATCCAGTTTCAATTTTTCCTGATTCTGCTCGCCCGAATGAACAGGCAGTTCAACTTTAACAGTGGGGATTACTACCTGTTGCGATTGATCCGCGACCGGCAGGCCGGTTGATGTTTGGTTTTCAACGACTGATGATTTATCCGTCGGAACGTTAAAATCGTGGAAAAAAATCACATAAATAATTCCGATCATTGCAATCAGGCCGAATAATATTATTATAATAGCGAATTTTTTTCTCTCCATATAATATTGCTTAAATATCTAAATCTGCCAACTGTTCGTTTTTTTTCGGCAGAGCCCCCTCGCCTCCCATACTGGCGGCGAATTGCCTTTTGGCCTCTTCTATTTCCAGCAGTTGGCGCGGATCTGAGGTGATTAATTGATCCTCGGCGTATGAAGCGACGACTTTGATAGCGGCGTGCTTGTTGCCGGCAAAGAATATTCCTTCGCCCACTCCGCACTCCAGCAGCAGATATTTTTCGCCATCAGTCAGAACAAAAGTCTTTTGCAATAAATCAATCGCCGCTGGCGATTGTTTCAATAATAATTGCAAAGAAGAATTGGTCACAATCGCCTGACCATAAGGTGAAGTCAAAAAATCATTTACGTCCTGGGTGATAGTAGTAACGCCAAGGTAGTATTTGCGGCAACGTTTAACCAAAGCGTACACAAATTTTGCGCTGTCTTCATGTTGCATCAGCCACCAAGCTTCGTCAATCACCAAAATGCGTTTTTTCATCTCGCTTCTAACGATATTCCAAATATAATTCACGATGGTATAGATTGCTATGGGGCGCAACTCATCTTCCAAGTCTCTGACGGAAAAACAAACCAATTGGTTATCAATTTTGACATTAGTGGGATTGTTTAGCAAACCGGCGAAAGTTCCTTGGGTATACTTGCGCAAACGTAACGACAAATTAGCGCCACCATCCATTCCTTCCAAGATATCCTGAAAGTCCTGCATGATCGGCACTTCAACTCTGGATAAATCGCAATCCGGAGTAATATCCTTCTTGGCATAGGTTTCCAACAGTGCTCGATCCACGATTGAATCTTCTTCATTAGTTAAATTGCCCAGCATTAACCGAACCAAGCCCTTGGCGGTAATCACGGCGCTTCGAATAATATCTTCCGGCTTGGAGTCTCCGCCAATACCGCGGGGCAAATCAAAAGGGTTGATTTTATTTTCACTAGCCAATGAAATATTGATATAGGTTCCTCCCACCGCGTCAGACAGATGCTTATATTCATATTCGGGATCGATGATTATCACATCTGTTCCCATCATCAAACTGCGCAAAACCTCCAACTTGATGGCATAGCTTTTTCCGGCGCCCGAGGTGGCAAAAACCACCGTATTGGCATTTTGCAAACTGAAACGATCAAATAGAATCAAGCTGTTATTGTGGCGATTGATACCGTATAGGATGCCGTTATCGCTGGTCAATTCGCTGGAAATAAAAGGGAAAGAAGAAGCAACCGGCGATGAATTCATGTTATAAACGATAAACAACTCATCATTGCACAGGGGCAGGGTTGAGTTGAAGCCCTGTTCCGACTGATAATATCCGCGTTTGGAGTAAATCAATCGCGATCCGAAAATGTTCTCCACTTCTTCAGATAATGAATCAAGTTCTTGTTTGCTGTCGCTATAAAGCGTGACATAGAGCGCGAATTGAAAAAACTTCTCGATTCCCTGAGTAAGGGCGTCTCGCAAAGCCTCAACGTCTCGCAAAGCAGTTTCGCGCAAAGGATCGCGAGCCGCGCCTTTTTCGGCGTCGCCAATGATTTGCGCCTCCAGTGTTCCAACCTTTTTCTTCAGTTGGTCCAACACGATTGCGCTTTTAACCGGATAAAAAAACATCGCTATGTCAAAAGTGGAGTTTAAATTAATAATCGGGGCAAACCAGCCAACGCTGATATAACGAGGATAACCGACAATAAAAATAGTTCGCGCGTATTTATCGCCCAAACGCATAAAATCGGTATTAATTTCCATGCTGGACGGAGCGATCAAATCAAGAATTGATACCGATCCTCGGCGATAAGCTATTTCTTCGGCTACCAGTTCCTGAGACAAGCGAACGTCTTGTTCAGTTTTTTTAGCCTGCTCTTTAACGGCTTGCTCGCTCTGGCGCAAGTCGCGCTCATCTTTTTTTTGTATCTGGCCTGGGTTAAACATAAATAATTATTCCGTTATTCTTAAATCTTTAACCTCCGCCATTTTTTGGCTGGCGGAGGTGGTTGGATTGTAAGCATTATAAAACAACTCTATCAAGCTCTGGGTGTCTAGTTGCGCCGTATTCAACCCCATGGAAGATAAGCCTCTGATAATCAGATCAATTCTCTTGTCAAGCTCCGCTCGGTGCCTCAAAAAACGCTCTTCTTTAATTCTGATCAGGCCGACTGGCTTAAACGCTTCAGTCAGCCTGGCTATAAAGCTTTTTTGCTTATCAGACAGGGGATTATAAGGCACGATAACAAAAAATTTCTTGTTCATGATTTTGCCCAAAGATATAAGCTCCTGAATATATTGCAAGTATTCGGAAGTCTGCATTTTTAACAATTCATTGGTTTGCTCCTTTTCTTTCTGGCGCAAAGCCTCAATATATTTCTCAATATTCAATTCGCGCGATTGAATAACTATTTGCAGAGGAAAATCAAAATTATTTAAAAAACTGACATAAGCGGCGATAATGGCATTTTGTTCATCTTCGCTTTTTAAGGCAAAATTTAAACTGGACACCATCAACACTGCACGCAACGTTCCGTCTCTCATAATCACTGTGTCGCCCTTGATTTCAGCGATATCCAAATATTGTTGGGTGGAATTATTTATTTTATTTTTGACCAATTTATTTGATGCCATGTTTTGTGATTAACTTATAAAACTATCGTTTAAACCTGTCTTTGAACGGTTGCCGCCCTTTTCCCCGCCATAGCCGCCACCAGTGTCAACCACCAAGGACAACTCTGTCAAACGGGAACTGCTGATCTTTTCGGCTTTGGGGGCGTATTTACGGCCGAAATCTTCAATCGGGATCTCAATATTTATTTCAAATTGCCTCAGTTGATTGTTCCAAACGCGAAATTTGCTTTTTTTTAATGTTTGGATTAAATTCAAAACGAAAAAATGAAAAGGCCTGCCATTAACTTTAGCAAAAGCAAAAGTGCCAAAAACAACAAAAGTGATAACACTTAAGGTGGCGAATAATGAAATATCAAAAATTCTATAAAAAATCGCCATCAACAAAAAAGCCGCCAGCATTATAACAAACTGTCTAGCAGTTATCGATCCGATAATCTTATCTTCTACATCGATAAATTGTGGCACGGTAAATTGTTGCATATCAAAAAGTTAATAAATCATTAAAGTAAAATCTAATACCTCAGCGACTTATTCAAATCCATTATCGCGTCAAACTCAGCGGCTGATAAAAAATCCTTTTTTGCCTTTTTTCTCTTTTCTATTATAGCATCAATCGGTTCGCCTGTGCCAATGCTTTCATTGCCCATAGCAAGATAAAGCTCGTTTAACGGGCTATTCCTCCAAGCACTAACTCCTTCCAGCCTTTTGCCATACCCCTGCTCGCCCAACAAATCGATTTTCGCTTTTATTTTGGCGGTATTCGCCCTTGCCTCTTGCCCCAATCTATGAAAACTGACCAGATCTATGTATTTCAATTCTTCTAACGGTCCGACTACTTTGGGAACAAATTTTACGTCATCCATGCGAATCTTGCCGTTATTTTCAATCGGTCTGGCAGTCGGCCTGGTTGGCGCCTTAAACTCTGGAATTTGTTTAACTGGCTGTTCGGACATGGACGCTGGCGCGGGAGTCGATTCGGCAGTAAAATCTGGCCTTGGCGGTTTTGCAATGACTGGAGCGCTTTTTACCTGATCTTTTTTTGGTTCTTTTTTGGGAATTACCATTGGCGGTGGCGGCATCAATTCATGGCTGGTATCCAAGATATTG
>CAYUHZ010000038.1:6445-6897 GCA_964444625.1 uncultured Gammaproteobacteria bacterium
ATCCGCTTTTTTGTTCTCAACCGTACTCTTTTTTGCTTGTTGCAAGGAAGCGGCTAAATTGTACTCCACGTCTTTGGTTGCGGAACTTGGCAATTGTTGGCCTGATTTTGGCAAATTTTCTTCCGGCAATCTAATCAAAGGCGGTTTTTTCATCGCCGAAGCGCTGCTGATTTTCTGGATATTTCCCTCGGAAATATCCATGATATTTTCTGCTGATTCGTCGTCAAAACTAAGCCCGCCCGATTGATAAGGCTTGATTAATGTCTGCTTAGTTTCTAATCTGTCCCTAATTCCGCAAAGATAGGTTTTTATAATTTCCCGAAAACGACCTCCCAATTCTGAGCTGCTGAATTTTATCCCAACTTCATCGCAAATTTTATTCAGCTGATTTTCTAAGCCGTTTTCAAACAACGGCGCCTGTTGGAACCCCTGAATTTCTTTGGCGAGTTGCC
>CAYUHZ010000038.1:6907-9050 GCA_964444625.1 uncultured Gammaproteobacteria bacterium
GTACTCACCGGGCTCACATTCTCCGAAACCTGGAGTTGCCTGATCTCTTCCTCGTCTTCGGCGTCATAAAAAAAAAGCGACCCGCCGATTCTTTGTCCGCCCACCGCCAGGTTTACAGCCTGTTTCTTGATTTGCGGCTCGGTAAACGGCTTATCTATGCCCAAATAATCTCCTGCCAAAGAAAAAATTCGGCTAATCAATTCATTGGACAAGCGCACCGCCCGAACTCCATCTAATTCAAACTCTTCAGCGAAATAACGGCTCAAATCAGCCAAGGCCAAATTTTTGGTCATCACTTTCATGATCACCGAGGCCAAGCTGACATTGTACATTTTCTCCAAGGCGCTAATAAGAGACATCGCCTCCGGTGCAGACAACCTGTCACGCAATTCTTGGGGGAGTTTATTATATTTTTCTAAATAATCGAACATATTCAAAAATTACTAAGTTCTAAATTATAATTTCTAATTTTTTTCATTCGGTCTTTTGCTTTTGAATTCTTTACAATAGTTATAAATATTAAATTAAGCTCGTTTGCTTCTTGCTAAAGTTCTCTGGCTCTTTCTTTTTCTTCAATAGCTGCCGCACCAATCATCCTTAGCCAGTGTTTTGTTTCTCTGGATTCTTTTTTGCAAATGCCAATTTTATGTTCAAAATTTTTTTTGTTTCCGCACAATCAGCTTCGCAATAGTTTGCTCCGATAGAAGTTGCTGATCTGACAAGCTGAGATATTAACGGATTAATGATTAAATTCTTTGGTAATTTCTTCGAAAAATCAATTATTTTCTCATCAAACTTCGCCGTTCTCTCTTCTAAATTATAAATTTTCTGCATTTTTTTAGAAATTAGAAATTATAATTTAGTAATTATTGATTTAATTTCCTGATTTCTTCCTCAATCGCTTTATTAATGTTTAAAATAATTCTTTCTGCGGATCAGCTTCCTTGATATATTCGCTTATTTCTTTGATGAATTTATCGGCTGTCTTGATAGCGTCAACAGCTTCTGTCTTGGTGATAGATTCGATATCGTAAATCGCTTGATGCCTGTTTTTGCGCATTTGCTCAAATTTTTTGGTGATTACTGAATGATTTTCGCCCAAAATTGCCTTGACAGTCTCAGTTAAAGTTTTGTGGAAATTGGCTGGTTTGGGGCGATAGCCATGATAAAGCACCAGAGTGATGCCCGCTTGCAGCATGGAATCGTAAGCCAAACGATAGGCTCCGACATCATCTGTAGCCGACAATATCTTGGCGTTTCTTAGATCAAGCACGGCGCGTTTAATCCTCTTCTTGATTTGATCCGCGCCTACACCTGATTCTTTTTGCAGCATTCCATGATTTGATAAATTTTCCAAAATCTTTTTCATCTCCTTTGATAAATATTTTTTCTCGCCTGACAACATTCAAGACGAAAGAATTATTTTTCTTTATCGCCTGCGCCAGATCGCTGCCGGAAAAAACACGGTAGTTAATTTCGCGCCTGATATCATCTTCTAACACGGTTATTTTCTCAGCCAACTCATCGCTGTCCAGACAGTCTCCCAAAATAAACAAATCGATATCGCTAGCGGCTTTTTCCTGCCCATTGGCGTAAGAACCGTAGATAAAAGCGGTTGCAATACCGTCAACTCCAGATAGCGCTTTTTTCAATCTGCTTGCGACTCCGATGGTTCTGGCTACAATTGATTTCAATTCGCGATACAATAAATAATCCTTATTCAATTGGAAATATTTCTGTTTACCTGACAATCGACTTATAAATATTTTATTGCTTTCAAGTTTTTGTAACTCTCTCTTAAGATTTGTCGGATCTTCGCCTATCGCTTGGGCGATTTCCCGCAGATACATTTCGCTGTCCGGATGGTCGAAAAAATACGCCAATAGCTTTGCTCTCAATTTTGATTTATTTAATCCCAGCATATTGTAGTAATATTATACTACAATTGTAGTATTTACTTACTATATTGTCAAACTACTGCTCCCGCCATTTTTCATTTAACTTTTTCCCCGAACTTATCTTTTCTTATTTTGTTATTTGGATATTATCTGATTATTGTTTCTTGGTTATTGTATCTTTTCCAATTTTAATGAATTACCTCGGGGCAAGCCCGCGAGGTATCTGGTGGGTTGATCCAAGTTTA
>CAYUHZ010000039.1:0-4538 GCA_964444625.1 uncultured Gammaproteobacteria bacterium
ATCGCTTCGCGATTTTCGCGGAAATTGAGTTGAGTTTTCGGACGGTCTGTACGGCTGTAGAGGTGAAACCTCTTTTTCAGCATAAAAATCTTTGCAAATTAATAAAAACTCGGGTAAAATGATTTTAATAAAATAACCCTTCATTCTATAATTACATGAACGCTTTTTTAACCAATAAAATCTTCCAGCCAGCTGATTTGTTGACAGATAAACTGCAAACCGCCAGGACGGGCGCCGGATTGTCAATCGAGCAAGCAGCCAAAAAGCTAAAAATCAAACCGCAATATTTGAAAGCGCTGGAAGCGGGTGATTTCAAAAAATTGCCTGACGGTGTTTACGCCAAACGTTATCTGGCCGAATATGCCGAATTCCTGGGGTTAAACAAGCAGGAAACGGTCAGTCTGTATGACAAGCTGACCGAACAACCGATGGAAAAACAGCAAAAACTATTTGCCAAACAAGTAATAAAAAGATTTTATTTTTGGACCATGCCCAAGTTCATCAAGAATGTGTTGATTGGTTTACTGGCATTGGTTTGTTTTTTTTATCTGGGGTTCCGACTGGAAAAAATCATTGCACCGCCCTCGCTGAAAATTTTTACTCCGACCGACAACCTAGTTACTCAGGAAAAAGAATTGGAAGTAAGGGGGCGCGCTGAATTGGAAACGGAAATCTCCATCAACGGAGAAAAAATATTAAGCGACAATGACGGTTTGTTCAGCAAGAATATAACCTTAAAAAATGGCATTAATACGATCACGATCAGCGCTAAGAAAAAATACGGTCGATATACCAACGTAACCAGGCAGGTTTTTGTCAAATAGCGACGATGATTGCCTTGTCTTGCAAAATGCTTTATAATTAAAATGTTTCAAGGAGATATTAATAATTATCATAATCAATATGTCTAGCGAGAAAACCAAGCAAAAAACAGAAGGCGGAGAAATGACCGAAAAAAGCCAAGCCGCCCAAACTGCCATTGAACAAATCAAGGCCAGATTCGGCGAAGGAGCAATCATGAAATTCGGCGACGCCAGAGCTTCCGATGTCGATGTGGTCAGTACCGGTTGCCTTTCGCTTGATATCGCCCTGGGAGTAAACGGCGTGCCAAGAGGCAGAATCATTGAAATCTTCGGACCGGAGGCCAGCGGCAAAACCACCTTGGCCCAGCACATTGTCGCTGAAGTGCAAAAAGGCGGCGGTATAGCCGCCTTTATTGACGCCGAACATGCGCTTGATCCAGAATATGCCGGCAAGATCGGCATCAACGTCAAAGATCTTTTAATCAGTCAACCTGACACCGGCGAACAAGCCCTGGAAATATTAGAAACCCTGGTTCGCTCCAATGCGGTTGACGTGGCGGTGGTTGATTCGGTGGCCGCCCTAGTGCCGCAAAAAGAAATAGAAGGAGATATGGGCGACTCGCACATGGGTCTTCAGGCCAGACTGATGAGCCAAGCCTTGCGCAAACTCACCGGCATTATCTCTAAATCAAACACGATCGTTATTTTTATCAATCAGATCCGCATGAAAATTGGAGTTTTCTTCGGCAATCCCGAAACCACCACCGGCGGAACAGCTTTGAAGTTCTACTCTTCTGTTAGAATTGAAGTCAGGCGCTCGGCGCAAATCAAACAGGGCGATAAGATCATCGGCAACCGCGTCAAATGCAAAGTAGTCAAAAACAAAGTTGCCGCCCCTTTCCGCGCTTGCGAGTTTGATATCATGTACAACGAAGGCATTTCCCTGTCGGGTGACATGCTTGATACCGGCGTAGAATACGGCGCTGTTAATAAGTCTGGCAACTCCTATGCTTTTGGCGAAGTTAAACTGGGCGTGGGTCGGGAAAACGCCAAAAGGTTCTTGAAGCAAGACAAAAAACTGATGAAGGATATCAGAAAAGCGGTTTTGGCGAATCTCAAAGCCAAAGAAGCGGCAGAAGAATAAATAATTGTAAATTACCCTGCGGCAGAGACCGCAGTGTGAATTATTTATTTATTTATTTACTTTAAAAAAGGCGGGGTTTTGTATTGTTGTAATTTTGGTTAAAAATGTTAAAATTAGAGTAACAGCACTGCCGCCAAACTTGGAGCAAAATTTTAAAATAATCGCTAAAATTAGCTTTTTAAGCGTTAAAAATATTAAAAAATCTGTGTTTATGTTAGTCATTGGCGATAGTCCCGTAACAACAATTCATGCTTTCACAAATGATTCTGATTACATATTTATAATAAAATTTTAACTAATTTTAAATAATAAATCAATTGGTTCGTATATAACTAGTTGTCGGAAATAATTAAAAGTTTTTTATCCGCTTCGCGGATTATTTGGGGCTATTTTTTATTTTTTCTACTATAATTTTCCTTGACAAAATAAATAAAATTGATAAAATATCATATTACTGTTACAAGTAATTCAAATGTTCATTCCAACTAAAATGAAAGGAGGTGAAAGCCGTGGACAGTTTAAAGAAAATGAACTATTGGAATAAGCAAGTGGACTGCAAGCTTCCACATAGCGCCCAGGCAGTTTTGCGTCCCAATACCATCGCTGTCAACCATGCTACGGTCGGTCCGTGTGGTACTGGTTCATGCAACTGCGGCGGCGGTTGTAACGGTGAATGCGGAGGTGAATAACAGATATTGAGGGGGAAAAAATTCTCCCTCATTTTTTTTGAAAGGAGGAAAAAATGCCTAAGACATTCGGGCTCCAGTGGCACTTAACCAATGAGTGTGATCAACGATGCCAGCACTGTTATATTTGGCAAAAACACGAATTGGAAGGATTAAGAGCCACTCCAACCATTGAGCAAAGTCAAAAGATTATTGAAAATTTTATTTCTTTTTGTGATGAAATGGATGTGTCTCCACATTTTTCTATCACTGGTGGTGATCCTTTGCTCTATCCGCAAATTTGGGATGTGCTTGATATAATTCACCACAAAGGTATCGGTTTCACAATCTTGGGTAACCCCTTTCATCTGACAGACAAAAACGCTCAAAGATTAAAAAACTTAAGTTGCACAAGCTATCAAATGTCCATTGACGGGCTTGAGGAAACACATGATTCTTTGCGTAAGACAGGATCTTTCAAGTCAACATTATCTGCCCTTCCAATAATACATCAAGCTGGTATTAGAAGCCTGATAATGTCAACGGTTTCCTTGCTTAATTACAAAGAGCTCCCACAAATAGTAAGACTTTGTGTTGAATGTGGTGTAGGCAATTTCGCTTTTTCTCGTTACTGCCCAACTCGCGGTAATACAGAATATAACATGCCACCACAACTATACCGCCAATTTCTTGCAAATATGTGGAAGGTCTACAGTGAACTGATTGATTGTGGTACAAATTTCGCACTCAAGGACCACCTCTGGATTCCATTCCTTTACGAAGAGGGGTTATACAAGCTTTGTGAAGAAAATGATGTTTTGCTTGACGGTTGTAATTGCGGAATTAAACACATGACCCTTTTGCCAAACGGCACTGTCTATGCTTGCAGACGATTTGACAGTTTGATTGGAAAAATCAGCCAGCAAACTTTTAAAGAAATTTTTCTGTCATCAGAAATGGAAAAATACAGAGAAATTGAAAAATTGTCTGGTTGTAAAGATTGCGAGCTTCTTAATTACTGTCGCGGTTGTCATGCGGTTTCTGCAGGCACAACTGGCAGTTTCTTTGATAAGGACCCCCAATGTTGGCGGTGTTAACTTAAACAGCGATAGTTCAAAAATGCTATCGCTGTTATTTTTTTTCAAAAAATGCTAAAATATAAGCATGAAATACGATCAAATCTATAAAAATAATAATGTTTGGGGCTATCAACCAAATGAACTTTTGTTGAAAATTTATAGTCAATTAAACATTGGCGCAAATTTTTTAGATTTAGGTTGTGGACAAGGAAGAGATTCTTTATTTATGCTCCAGAAAGGATTTAGAGTGGATGCAGTAGACAGTTCACAAGAAGGAATCAATAAAATTAAAGAATTTATTAATATTAATAAATTATCAAGTATTGATATTAATTTATTTTGTAGCGATATGATAAATTTTAATATTTTAAAAAATAAATACGAAATCATAAACGCTTATAATTCATTGCAGTTTTCACCAAAAAAAGTGGTCCTAAAAATAATTGAAGATATTAAGTCCGATATAAAAAATAATGGATATGTCATTATTTCTGGATTTACGGTAGATGATCCACTTTATAAAAAAATAAATAATGATAAACGATGTTTTTTTGAATCGCAGGAATTGAAAAAAATTTTTTCTAATTTTAATATTATTGAATATAGGGAAGATATTATCAAAGACAAGGGGCATCCCGGCAGCCCAGAACCTCATATACATGGAGTAATAAAATTAATAGCACAAAAAATAAAAAATAGCCCCAAATAATCCGTTTTGCCTAATCGGCAAAACAAAAACTTTTAAATTACATCCGATAACACGCCATATGAGGTTGCGGCTCTCCTGAGAGCCTTCACCCAAATGCTTCGCACTTCTCATATGGCGATACGTTATGTGAAATAGAAA
>CAYUHZ010000039.1:4548-8040 GCA_964444625.1 uncultured Gammaproteobacteria bacterium
TGTTTTCTACATCACATAACAGCGTGTATGAGGCTACGGCTTTTTACAAAAGCCTCCGCCCAAATTGCTATCGCAACTTCTCATACACGCAAACGTTAGATGAAAATATGCTTTTCTTTTTACGGCCAACGCCTTACACTTTCCCATAATGAACAAATTTTATTTTTATTTATTTTTAAGAGGGGGGTATACGGTGTTTTCTTCCGCTACGCTCCAGAAAACAGTCTTTATTTAAATCGCCTTTGACAAAATGGGGGGGGTAATTGTAAAATACCATACAATATTAACAGTTCTTTAATAATTCAAACTTAAAAAGGAGGGTGCCACATGAGCACTTCACAAATAAAAACGTGCTGGCTGACGGTAAATAGTATGTGTCAGTTGCGTTGTCGTTGGTGCTATGCACAAGACACGGGCTATGATGCTTCGCACGATATGGCGTTTAAAACGGCTATTCGTCTCATTGACATCATGCAAAAGATGGGCACTAATACGTGCAAAATACTCGGTGGCGAGCCATCTTTGTATCCGCACATCACTGATGTGCTCAAGCATCTGCAAACATGCGACATACGAAGTGTTCTTATAACAAACGGGCTTCGCTATGCGAACAAGGATTTCATGGCAGAGCATTTTGAGGCGGGACTCGACAGTTTGATTATCTCGCTCAAAGCAGGAACCCGCGAATCTTACAAACAATACACCGGTGCGGATGTTCTCAATAGAGTGCACCAAGCAATACGCAACTTGGCAGATTTCCGTGGAGGAGTAACCATCACGATAACAGAAGAGATGCTTAATGAGATCGTCCCCGCCTTATCTGGCGTCATTGATGCAGGCGCGCGTTTTGTAAACTTACACTTTTGTTCTCCTGCTTTGGTCTCCGGAACCCCGGAGAATCATTCTATGCTGACACCCGGGGCTGCTGCAGACCTCATGACGCGGGCGGTGCACTATCTTGAAAAACGGGATGTTTCCTATAATGTGCAGATATCCATTCCATTCTGTCTCTTCGACACGGACTTTATTCGTGGTCTTATCGAAAAGGATTGTCTTACATCGGGGTGTATCGTGAACAAAAAAAGTGGTATCATTCTAGACACCGAAGGCGAGGCGGGATTTTGCAATCACATGATGAAGTACCCATTCGGCAAACTTGACGTGGACTTCTCTACTGCAGCACAACTACAGAAACTTTACCTGAGTCAGGACCAATTCTTCAATGTCACAAACCGCGCGCCAAGTGGTAAGTGTTTGAAGTGTCCCATCAACCACATCTGCTGTGGTGGATGCCCACTCCAGTGGACGCAATTTAACCCAGAAACCTGGGTGAAAGGAGGTGATGCTTTCACAGAACTTGTTGAAAAACTCAACACAACCGTTAATCATTCAATCTCTTACGAACCGCTCAACTAACACAGGAGATATTACCATGAACAAGAACGACAAAAAAAAACACGCGTCCGCAGCTGATATGCTGATGCAGCACTCGCAAGTATCCGATGCCAAATTCGAGAAACGTCCTATCGGACTCACCGGCAAATTCTCGTCTTTGTGCGACGGCGACTGTGGCGACGGCGTGTGCGGTCAGTGCAACTAAACTAAGTTCTTTCACTCTAACCCCCTCTCATAAGCAAATGAGAGGGGTCTTTTTTAAACTTTAATTTTTTAATAACCTTTAGATTTGGTTTTTTTGTTTGCTTCTGTGGATTATAATTTGAATACAGTTTTTTTAAAATAGGGGTACTACATAATCCATCGACAATAAACTCTTTTTCCCAGTGTGAAATACCAAATTTTTTTATAAACGGCTCTTCAATTATTATATGAATCGTTTCATGTATTATCATTTTTAATATCCATTCTGGATCATCTTTTAACATTACTATTATTTTATCTGGTACTGAATATGAGCCCCCCGGTCCATAGATAGTAAAACATACTATCACTTTATCTGGAATATCGTAATTAAAAAAAGAAAAAAAATTTTTTATTGTAATTTGATTTTTATTTAGCGTTTGCTCAATTTCAGGCTTAATCTTTTGAAAAAGTCTATCTGCTTCTTGAAATTCATAAGCTACAACTTCTTCAACCGCTTCTTTTTTATAATCTTGGTTAATTCCTTCTGGTAATTTTATTTTATACCCATTCTGAGTAAACCAACTTAATTTTGCTAGCATTTTCAAAGCGTGCTGAATTTCGTTTTCGAGGCTATGGCATAATATAAATTTCATATGTTTATTCTTAATTTATGCTATAATAATAGCAAAGACTAATCTTTATTTCAATTCTTTGTATTAAATAAAATCGTTTTAAAATAATGAGTCTTGGCTTCGGGGCATTCACCCCCAACCCCTCTTCCCCTTCGCCAAGACAAAAATAAAATTTGTTCATTATAGAAAAGTGGTCTCGCTAAGGCGAAACAAAAAGAAAAGCATACATCACATAACACGGAATATCTGGTTACGGCTTTTTACAAAAGCCTCCACCCATATTTGCCTCCGCTACGCTACGGCAAACATCAGATATACGCAAACGTTAGGCGAAATAATTTTTTCTCTCTATTTAAAATGTTTCCTTCTGGTCTTCTTTTTTGAATAAGGAATGCAAAATAAGATTTTCTTTTTATTTTATAGAGGGAAATAAGGTGTTTTCTTTCGCTACGCTACAGAAAACGTATTATTGTATAAAAGAAAAGGGAGTTCAAATGAATTGAACTCCCAAAAACTTTTAAGGAACTATTGATTGTGGGGACATCCCCAACAATCATCCGTGCAAACATCACACGGATTAATCTTATCGGCGGTCGAAGGATTTATCGCCGCCGCCAAATCCTTGCGGATTTTGGCGAACTTGCGGGACTTTGAAATACCTTTAGTCCCGGCCAAGGCCATTATGGCCTTCTGGACTTCAAGCTTCAAATTGGCAAGCGCCAATACGGCCTTGACGTCCATTTTCCTTGCCATTTCCTCGGCAACCTCTTCCCTTGTCTGCTGTTCCCGACGAACTGCGTCGAGTTCAGCATCCTTTTCGAAGACCCGCTTATTAGCGGTCTCCAGTTGCTGACGAAGCGAGGCAACTTCGCCAGCTAATTTTTCGGCTTTTTCTTTCTCCTCTTCAACAGAGGCCAGAAGGGCCGTTACCTTCTGGTCCTTTTCGTATTCTTCGACAATTCCGATTGCAGGATTGTCGATATTTTTTTGCAAAAGATTGGAGGCAACTTGGAAAAAATTGCCTTCCACCAGATCGATCATCCGATCCAGCGCTTTTGCACCGTCCTCCCAATTCTCAAGACCCAACTCATTTAAGGGCCAGAGAATCAGTTTATTCCATCCCTCACGCCATTTTACTGGCGGATAAGAACTGTGGCGTGGATCCGTTCTAAACCACGGACTCCCCGTTCCAGTTACTATACCTATGTCCATTATTGTGTTCACGGATAGGTGAAAACAAATCTGCCCGTGAACTAAACTTGATTTTCCGTTTATGGGG
>CAYUHZ010000040.1:0-7968 GCA_964444625.1 uncultured Gammaproteobacteria bacterium
ATATAAAAATTTCCGCAATCTAGAGGTCCTTTCAGAGCTACAAAGCAAACTGCCGGAACAAGCAGCCCAAGCCGTTGCTAAAGCGCAAGTGAAAATCCAAGAACAAATCATTGAAAAATTTTCTCAGAGCACCGAAGGCAAGTCGGGTGAAATTTTCGCTAATTACGTCTTGGCTTTAAAAGGAAGCGAATCGGCTCACGTAGAAATTTTAAATCAGCTGGCAAAAAACACCGGTTTGCCGGATGAAGTTGCGGCCGGCTTCCGCCAAGCCAAAAATGCGGTAGCTATTGAGTTTTCCCAAAAAATAATCAAGCATCCAGCCGCCGAACAGATGATGGAGGAAATTGCTTCGGGCGATATTGACAAATTGCTGGTACTGGAAGACTTGGCCGATGCTCTGCCAACCTCCAACGAAGTGAAGAATACCCTAGAGATAGCAAGGCAAAAGGGGTTGAATCTGGCAGTGCAAAAAATGTCGCAAATTCAATCAGTTGATGAAAAAATAAATTTCTTAATCAAGGACGGCGTACCGGACGCTAAAAGCTTTGTTATGCTGGAAAAAATCCAAAACAAGCTTACTCCCGATCAACAAGCGCAAATGGCCGTTGTCCGTAACAAAGCATTTGAAATTTTTTCTGCTATCGTTGACAGCGCGGAAAACAGCGATAAACTGCTTTCGCGCTTGGCCGGAGACAGCCCGAAAGACGTTGATCTGCTGTCAACAATCAAAAAAAATCTACCAGCCGGTCTGGCGCCGAAATTCGACCTGCTGGCGAAAAAACAGCTAGAAAAAATCGAACAAAGATTGTCCGATGAGACCGATATGAACAAACTGATGGAAATGAGAATTTCGTTGGACGAATCACCAGGAGCGCAAGAATTGATGGACCAATTGTCTCCGCAGATGGTTGAAAATATCAATAAAAAACAAGCGGAAAAAATCAGCCAAATCTTTGACCAAGCCGGCAGTGCAGAAAAAATGGTCAAATTGGCCAACCAATACAATAGTTTGTTGGAGCAATATCCGAGTGTTGCCAAAAGTTTTCAAGAAAAAAACCCCGACTTGATCAAGAATATCGCCGCCGGACAAACCGCCAGAATACAGGCTGAGTTAAAAGCGGCGGGCGGTCCAGAACGAATGAACGAGATTATCAAAAATTTACAGGCTGCTGGTCTAGATAAGTTGAAAGGCAGTATGCCACCAGAAATGAAAAAGCAAATCGGCGCTGAAATGAAAAATTTCGCAAAAAACACGGAGAAAGAAAAATTCATGAATGAAATAAAAAATAGGCTGGGCGATAAGTTCAATGCCGATGAAGCGGCTAAAATGTTTGATGATGTAATCGGCAAAATGATTGATGCCGGTGGCGATATGCCCGATGAAGCAAAAATCGCCGAGATGAAAGCGAACATGAAGCAACAAATGAGCCAAACTATGGCAGAAGAGCAGAAACGTCAAATGATTCAACGGCAAGTGGATGAAGAATTGACAAAAAACACCTCCGGACAAGGTCCTTCGGCCGGAGAATTAACGGAAAAAATCATGCGCGACGCACAAGCTCAAAACATAACCGCTCCTCCCAGTCAAAAGGAGATAGAACGGATCAAAACGGAAATGGAAGCCAAGACAAGAGCCGAAGCAGAGCGGCGGGCAAAGCAAAGCATTCCGCAAGCTCCGCCGGCCAACGCGCCAGTGTCACCCGATATTTCAACCGCTCCTCCTGCCAGCACTCCAACCGGACCAACGCTCGAAGAGATTGAGCGGATGAAATTAGAAGCGATGCAACGAATGATGCCGCCGAACATTCCAACCGGACCGATACAATAAAAAAACAAAAACACTCCGATATAACGCGGGGTGTTTTGTAAATGAAGGTTTAAAGGAAAATTCAAATTTAATAACCTACAAAATTTACCTCTACTCATTTTTTAGACAGTAAATTGGCGATTTAATGTGATTAATTTCGACTTTTGATTAAAAAATAACTATGCGTTCAAAACGAACCGGACCAATACATACATTAGCTAAAGATCCATGTTATGATATAATTAGATATATATCTAATTATCTAAATATGTCATTATCAAAAACTTTCAACGCTTTCTCCGACCCCAATAGGCAAAAAATCTTGGATTTATTAAAAGAAAAAGAGTTAGCCGTTGCCGATATCGCCAAAAATCTTGATATCACCCTTGCCACTCTCTCTCATCATCTTGACGTGCTGAAAAAAGCTGAGTTAATCAGCCGGCGACGGCAAGGGAAGCAAGTTTTTTATTCGCTTAACCTGAGCGTAGTGGAAGAAATAACTGAAAAAATTATCAAATTCCTTGCCGTTAAAAAGAAAAAATAACTTTAAAATATGGACAATCCGATTAAACCGACAGTAAAAACTGAAATCTTGCCAATTTTATTTTTAACAATTTCTTTGGGTTTATCTTTTTATTTTTACGCCAACTTTCCGGAGAAAGTCGCGTTGCATTGGAATTATCAGGGCGTGGTAGACGGTTATTCTAATAGGATCATAGGCGCCTTCAGCATACCGGCTATGCTCGTCGGCATCTACTTTCTCTTCCTGGCTCTGCCTTATCTGGATCCAAAGAAAGAACGCTATCTTGAATTTGCCAAAGTGTATCATTTATTCAAGGGATTAATTATCGGTTTGCTGTTTCTGGTTTATTGTGTGGTCGGAGCTTACAACTTGGGTTGCCTGATTAACGTGGGCTCGGTTATGCCGCTCTTGGTTGGCTTGATGTTTATTTTGATGGGCAACTACTTTGGCAAAATAAAAAATAATTGGTTTATTGGCATACGCACTCCTTGGACGCTATCATCGGAAAACGTATGGAACAAAACTCACCGGCTCAGTGGTTGGTTGTTTATAATTTTTGGGGCTATTATTATTATTTCTCCTTTTTTGCCAAAATTTTATTCTACGTGGTTTTTTTTCGGCGGAATAATAATAGTAGTGCTAGTGCCAATGATCTATTCCTACATTCTATATCAACAGGAGAAAAAATAAATAAATAATTTTGTCCAATAATAAAACTCTTGCTATAATAATATGGTGAGAGTTTTATTAATAAAGACAATCTATGATCACGGTAAAAAAACTTGGGCCGATATTGGAACCGACGAAATTAAATTTTGAAAGCAAGGCCGTTTTAAATCCTGCAGTCCATCAAGCAGGCGACAAAATTCACGTAATTTATCGCGCAATCAACGAAGATCAAATATCTTGCCTCGGTTATGCCCAGCTTTCTGGTCCAGATAAGGTTGTTGAAAGATGGGACAAGCCATATCTTGCCCCTCAAAATAAAAATGAGCGCAAGGGGATAGAAGATCCGAGAATCACCAAGATTGACGATATTTTTTATCTTACTTATGTTATTCACGATGGCAAAAACGCTATTACCGCCTATTCCGAAGGTACTGACCTGCTTAACTTAAAAAAACAGGGCGTGATAAGCCCGAAAATAAAATATCATGAAGCCAGTAAAATATTCACCTATTCAAAACTTAAGGACGATTATTATTTCTTTGAATCTTTTTATCAGGAATATTGCGGCAAGGATATTTTACTGTGGCATAAAGACTGTTTTCTTTTGCCAGAAAAAATCAACGATAAATATGTGCTCTTTCACCGCATACTGCCGGATGTACAAACTATGTTTTTTGAAGACTTTGGACAATTGAAAGATAAATATTTTTGGATCCATTATTTGATGCGCTTATCGGAAAACGTCTTACTTGAAGGCGAACACGGTTTTGAAGCAAGGCATGTTGGTGGTGGCGGACCGCCGATTAAAACCGATGAAGGTTGGCTAATGATCTATCACGCTACGCAAGAATTTAATAAAAAAAGGATTTACCATGCCGGCGTCGCTTTGCTTGATCTAGAACATCCGAACAAATTGATCGCCCGACTACCCTATCCCTTGTTTTCTCCTACTAAAAGTTACGAGTTAAGAGGTCTGGTGAACAACGTTGTCTTTCCTACTGGCTCAGCTCTTTTTGGTGAAAATTTATGCATTTATTACGGGGCAGGAGACTCTTGCATCGCTCTAGCTCAAGTTAACTTGGAAAATTTGCTGGATGAATTATTGAAATACAAAAAAAATAAATAATTGCATTTTAAAAAACACTTGATTTAAAAAGTGCTTTTTTTATTAAAAAATTTCTACTTTTTTAAAATGGCGTAATAATTATACTTGTCTTGGTAATTTTTTTCAACTTTAAGCCCAGTCGACTTAAAAAGTTTTTTCAGACCATACTGATTAAAGGCATGATAGTAACGTTGGCTAACACATTCTCCCTGGCTATTATTCCAATCAAATAAAATATCCCCAAAATCTAATTTTGATCGTCCACGAATTTTTTGCCAAAAATTTTTTAAAATCAACTTCCTGAATTTCGCCCGCGACCATAGATTCCAAACCGTAATAATGATTTTACCTGTTGGTTTAATTTTATTTTTCATTTGCTTCAGAAATTTAAGACGCGAGGCAGCGCCAGGCAGATGATGCAAAACGGCGATACAAAAAATATAGTCAAAATCTTTTTCTGGCAATTCTTCTAATGCCAAAATATCCAAAACTTGAAATCTGGAGCTTGAATCTTGAAATTTGCCTTCAAAATTTTTGGTTTGAAGGTTTTTTCTCGCCCTCTCAATAAGATCCACACTGCTGTCAATGCCGATGTAGTTTATTCTTTTATTGTCAAATAATTGAAGAAATCTGCCATTGCCACACCCTGCATCCAATATTTTATCGCCATCTTCTACCAAATCGGCTAATTTAACGATTTCCGGCCACGCGGGCTTTTTTCTGGTTTGATTAAAAACTTCGGCAATCTCTTGATAATTTCGCTTGACTATTGCTAACAAATTTTTTTGAGTTTGTTGATCCATGCTAAATTCCTATCATTTTAAAAAATAAAAGAGGCGAGTTTCTTGACCTGCGCCTGTTATTAATTTTGGGCATTCTCCAAGGTAGGTACGTAAATATTTGAAAAATTTGTGGTCATATTTCTTTCGGTATGCGCTGCGGCATTTTCAGTTTTTACTATCTATTGTTTTTGCCTGATTGCCAAAGTTTGCACTCAAAATAAAAATCTACCCACCTTTGTTTCCTTCTTGTAATTAGCTGTTTTATATTCGCCTAATTTTAAAAAACAAATTATTTTATTTTTCTCATGCTCGACAAAACCAGTTTAATCTCTTCCCAGCTTATCCCATCGCCCAGCTCGTCCTTTAGCGGTGTTAGCTTATCCGGACCGATTTTTTCAACTGCCTGCTTAATTTTTTCTTGCTTGTCAGGTTTAACGAATTTGTCAATATCTATTGGCAACCCTTTTTCCATGAGATAGCACAAATGTTTAATAATAGTATCGCGGGTATACTCTCTGGCTGCGGCCATGGCGTCAACATCCAAGCCTTGATTATACAAATCATAAGTAACTAACTGAGTTAACTTGGTTTCCAATTTTGTTTCATCTTTTTTTCTCATTGGTCCGACATGGCCTGAACCAATTTCATTTTCAACGCTTGATTGAGCCAAGCAAATATCACACTTGCCGCAATCATCGGCGCCATGTTCGCCGAAATAACCCAAAATATATTTTTGCCTGCAGGCAAAATGAAAAATATAGCTCTCTACACGATCAAGTTTCTTATAAGCATGCTTTAACTTGTCTTTCAGGACTTGCCAATTAATTTCAACTTGATCGCCTGACACTCGCTTTAATAAATTAATTTCCGTTCCTTTGAAGGGAGGAAGATAATCAACCAGGCCTTTATCTTTTAGTTTTTTTATCAAACGATTGAACGCATCTCTTTTCGCTCCGACTATTTCTGCCACTTCATTCAGATTGGCTTGCCAACCAGCATTCAGCTCGGTCTGATATTTATCAACAAGCTTCCGCCAAATTTCCAAATGGTTCTTTGCCCGCTTGCCCAAAGAAGCGATAATTTCTTCGTTGGTTGCTTTCTGCTTAAGATGGGCTTGACCGTTTTTTTCCCGCGCCCGTGCAAGATAACCTTCGCGCTCCAATATTTTTAAACTGGTGCCCACTGCCATTTCCGGAACATTGTCCGATAAGCCATCTGCTAATTCGGCGTAGGTGATTAAAATCTTATCGGTTTCGTAGTTCCGCAGGTTGTTATAAATCTCCAAAATAATTTCCGGCGGGGGGTTATCGCCTTTGATAAAAAATTCTTGCAAATAACGGTCTCGAGGACTATAAAGCAAGAGGCAAAAACTGGGCCGACCGTCTCTGCCGGCCCTACCGGCTTCCTGGTAATAAGCTTCAATCGTTCCTGGCATATCATAATGAATGACGAATCTTATGTCGCGCTTATCTATGCCCAAACCAAAAGCATTGGTGGCAACAATTACTTTGGCCTTGCCGGACATAAAATTTTCCTGCACCCATTTGCGCTCTTCTATATCCATGCCAGCATGATAGCCTACCGCTTCTACGCCATACTCCAACAAGGTTTGTAATAAACTATCCGCCCTAGCTCGGGTGCCGACATAAACAATGCCCGAGCCCTGAGGCATGCCCTCGATCACATCCATGACATAGCGCGATTTCTGCGAGTCAGATGTCTGGATCACTCCGAATTGCAAATTGGGCCTGGAAAAGCCGGTTATTACCAACTCTGAGTCAGTTAAGCCCAATTGCTTGATTATGTCCTCTCTGACTTCGGGCGTTGCCGTAGCGGTCAAGGCTATCACAATCGGTTTGCCAACTTGTTCAATGGCATAACGCAATTTCAAATAGCTGGGACGAAAATCATGCCCCCATTGGCTAATACAATGCGATTCATCAATCGCAAAAAGGCTTACCTTGATTTGATTTAACATTTCCGTAAATTCAGCGCTGTAAAAACGTTCCGGCGCGACATAAAGCAATTTGTACTCCCCTCGCTTCACTGCGGACAAACACTCTGTTGTTTCTGCCAAGCTTAATGTTGAATTGATTGCCGTTGCCGGGATATTCATCCTTTGCAATCCATCAACCTGGTCCTTCATTAGAGCAATCAAGGGTGATACCACGACGGTAACCCCGTCTAATACCAAGGCCGGCAATTGGAAGCAGAGTGACTTGCCACCACCGGTTGGCATAATAACTACTGTATTCTTGCCGGCTAAAATATTGTCAATCACACGCTCTTGACCAGGACGAAAAGAAGAAAATCCGTAGTGGATTTTTAATAATTCTAATAGCTGTTGTTTTTTATGATTTTTTTCGGGCATAGTTTTACAAACTAATTTAACATTAACAAATTACAAAATTAAAAACAACCCGCTAATTCGGCGGGTTGTTTTATATGAATGAAGTAGATCGCTTAGTATGAACTTCTGCGATTATTGCCTCTGTCAAAATTTCTCGGACCGCGGTTAAATCCGCCGCCACCATTGGCGCGAGGAGGTCTAGCCTCCATCGGGCGAGCTTCATTAACGGTAATGTTGCGACCTTCAAAATCCTTACCATTCCAAGTTTCAATCGCGGCTTGAGCTTCTTCTTCGGTTGACATTTCCACGAAACCGAAGCCCTTTGAACGGCCGGACATCTTGTCGGTAATGATAATCGCTGATTCGACGGCGCCACACTGTGAAAAAGCTTCTTTCAAAGCGTCTTCAGTTGTGCTGAAAGGCAGACCGCCAACGTATAATTTCTTTGCCATGTTTTTCCTAAATTTTATTAATAATTGTGTAAGGCGACCACTTTCTTGTTTGATTTTTACCCACGAAGGATTTAACTCCTCTTAACTTACGCTACAATTATTAATCTTGGCATAAGATTAGGAAAAACCATCGAGAACCCTACATTAAAGAAGTATAACAACAAATATCTATTCTGTCAATACCTCCGAATCAAATACCTCCGAATCAAAATCTGCCGAATGTTACCACTAGTGTCCGGTTAAAATCCTCCTAAAATACATAAAACCTCGAAAGTTAGAT
>CAYUHZ010000041.1:0-7822 GCA_964444625.1 uncultured Gammaproteobacteria bacterium
AATAAAAAGATAATCGACGCAGTAAGGATTTATCCCGGTGGTTTTGATGCCGGAGTGTTGAAATTCGCGATTTCAGCGATTATTATCGCAGCGCCGGTTTATTTTATTTTGACCTGGCTGATCAACAAAAATTTACTGAACGGCAATCTCGGCAAAGACTCGCAGGTGAGGAAGGGGATGACCTATTTTATCCTCTTTATTTCTTCGGTGGTAATGATCGGCTGGTTCATTGCCGTGATTTATAATTTTCTTGATGGTGAATTAACCGCCAAATTTGTTTTAAAGGCCGTAACAGCGATTATTATCGCCGCGACAGTTTTTTCTTTTTATTTTTATGACATTAAAAGGGAAAACGTGAAGGATGCCAAGAACATTATCATCAAATCATATTACTTTGGGTCAATTGCGGTTGTTTTTGCCGCGTTGGTTGCCGGTCTTTTCTTCGTTGATTCTCCCAGGCTGACCCGCGATCGCAAAGAAGATCTGGCCACCATGGACAGGTTTTCTCGCATTGAATCCGCTATCGCTCAGTATTATAGCGAAAAGCAGAAATTGCCAGATAGCCTTGACGAGCTGATTGAAGGCGTCGGCATGGTAAGCAAGCAGGACCTGGTTAATCCGGTCAGCCATGAAGAAATCGGGTATAAGATTATTAACAAAGAATTCTACGAGTTGTGCGCCACCTTCAAAACATCAAACAAAGAAGATTATCGGATTGATTATTATCAGTCAAAATGGAAGCATGATGCCGGCTATAAATGCCTTGGCCAGAAAGTGGAAAGTTATGGCAAGTTTATGTAAGAGATAGCGATTTAAGTTAAAACAAAAAGATTGGCATCAAGCCAATCTTTTTGTTTTTAGAATTTTCAACTATTGAACTATTCAGCCAATTATTCTACTAAAGTAGCATTTTTCATCTGATCGGCTGAGAAGGCAACTCCGAGCTTATCGGCCGCTTTCTTGTTCAAGAAAATGGCGCCCTCTTTATTCTCTGAAATCGCGATATCAGAAGCTGCGGTTCCGCTTAAGATTTTGATCGCGGCGTCAGCTGCCCAACGGCCTTGTTCTGAAGCGACTTTGGCGTATGAAATCAAAGCATAAGGAGCCATGAAGTCATAGATTGTTCCGGTTGGGATGGCGATATTTTCAACGTGGAAGGCCTTGGCTTCCTCTGCGTTCCAATCCGCAATACCGGAATTGTTATCAACAATCAACATATCAACTTCTTTCTGCATGTCAATATAGGCCTGTTTCCATTCAGCCCAGGTTTTTACATATCTTACTGTCATCGGCAGGTTGAATTTCTTGGTGATATTAGATACTTCTTTGCGAGGAGTTTCTTGGTCGTAGCTCAAGAAGCCAAGGCGGTCGCCTTTGGCGTAAGCCCGCATTTGTTGCATTAATTGAGGTATGGAAGCGACTTCCAGCATGCCAGTGACGTTTTTGCCAAAATTATATATCGAAGCGTCCCAGTTCAAACCGCAGAAAACAAAAGGGATGTTTGAATCCTTGTAATAAGGCACCCAGACATAAGCCGAAGTGTTATCATCGCCACCGATAACTACATCTGGTTTGTACTCATCAATAATTTGCTTGGCAGTTAAAGCGGCCTGCTGTTTGAATTTCTCCGATGGATTGCGCTTGGTGTCCAAGCTGATTACCTTGTGTTCAATTCCGGCGGCAGCCAGGGTTTCTTTAACTCCTTTGGTAATGCCGTCGCTCCAGGCATATCCTTCATGATAGGCGTCGATGTAAAGCACTTTTTTACCGGCAAAACTTGGCTTGGCGCTGTCGCCAGCTGGGGTTTGTTCGGTTGTCGCTCCTGGCTGGTTAGTCGCTTTTGGACCGCAGCCTGATAACGTGACGGACAACACTAGACCCAACAAGGCTACGAATAGCATGGTCTTTTGAGTCGCAGTCGTTTTTTTGTGTCGCATAAGTTTGGGCTTGCTATTGGAATCTAATTTAGGGTGATTCGCAATATTAAGCAGGTTTAATTATTGGTTGTTATTAGATCGAAAGAGCTTATTTAAATTAATAATTTTTTATTAATTTTGCAGCCAATTTTATCAGCCTGTGGATAAAGTTAATACTATTATTATAACAAAAAAAATGATAAAAAGGAATGGGTTTTTTGCCTTTGTCTAATTATTGCCCTATAATTAATAAGTAACAATAAACATGATTCAATGCTTCAAGGAATCGCTATTTATCTGAAAAATTTGGACTGGGTTCTCTTTTTATCAGTGTTATTGCTGGTTTGTTTTGGCTTGGTTGAGCTGTATAGCATTGCTTTGGGCCAGGGCGGAGCAGACTTGCTGAATTTTCAAAAACAACTTTTGTTTATTTTTTTGGGCTTGTTGCTTCTTTTTTTCTTTGCTTTCATTGATTACCATAATTTGCGCAGCTACGGAAACTATATTTATCTTTTTGGAATCGTTGCTTTGCTGTCAGTGCTATTTTTTGGACAAACAATCAGGGGCACCAGGGGCTGGTTCAGCTTGGGCGGTTTCAATATTCAACCGGTAGAATTTATCAAGATAATTTTAGTGCTTTTTTTAGCTCGTTATTTTTCTTCAGCATCTTTGAAAATCAATCCGCTTAAGCATTTATTCATTACCGGCGCCGGCTGCTTGCTGTTTGTTGGTTTGGTGATTTTGCAACCGGACTTCGGCTCTTCAATGATTTTACTTGCGATTTGGCTGGCGATGCTTTTTATCGCCGGTTTCAACAAAAAATATTTGCTGGTTATTTTTTTAATTCTATCGTTGATTTTCAGTTTTGCCTGGGGGTTTGTTTTCAAAGACTATCAGAAGCAACGGATCATCACTTTTCTCAATCCCGGTTTCAATCCATTAAGCCAAGGCTACAATATCGCCCAGGCGATTATCGCTGTAGGAGCCGGCGGCCTAGCCGGCAGAGGTTTGGGCTTTGGCTCGCAATCGCAATTGAAGTTTTTGCCAGAAGCCCAAACTGATTTTATTTTTGCCGTCATCGCCGAAGAATTGGGTTTTCTGGGGGTTTGTTTGATTATGCTTTTTTTCGGAATATTCATTTATCGCTCCCTGCTGATCGTCAAAAGAACCAATAATGATTTTGGGGCATATTTTATTTTAGGCAGTTTAAGCTTGATTTTTGTTGAGTTGTTTATCAATATTGGCATGAACTTGGGCATGTTGCCGGTGATCGGCATAGCCTTGCCTTTCGTCAGCTATGGCGGCAGTTCTTTGCTTGCCAACTTTATTTTAGTGGGCATTATCCAAAGCATCGCCATCAGGTCAAAATTAAACTACTAAATTTTTACTATGTCCAAAAAGAACAAGGCAGAGAGCGAGAGCCAGCCAACCGCTCCAACCGAGGAAAATGAGGGAGTTCAAGAATTGCCAAAAATATTTTGGCTCAATGTTTTATTGGGCTTAATTTTTTTCAGCTGTTTGCTCTGGGCTTTGTCTTATTATTTTCAAATTTTTAGACCAGAAGATTCGATCCAGCTTGAGCCGATCGATAGCCAAGCGCCGCTCGTTCATTCCTCGTCTACGATGGTTTCTCGGTTGATTGACGGAAAATTAGTTGAACCGGGAAATGAGAATAATCAGTTGATAGCCGTTATCATTGAGAATCATCCCGATGCGCGCCCGCCAGCTGGGCTGTCTCAGGCCCATTTGGTTTATGAGGCGGAGTCCGAAGGCAAGATTACCAGATTTCTGGCGGTTTTTTCTTTGGCGGAAAAGATAGAAAAAATAGGTCCGATCAGGAGCGCGCGCCCTTATTTTGCGGATTGGGCTGGCGAGACAGATGCCTTGTTGGCGCATTGCGGAGGCAGTCCGGAGGCCTTGGTAAAAATCAAGCAGGAGAAAATTTTTAATTTGAATGAATTTTATAACGGGCAATATTTTTGGCGTGATAAAGCGTTGCCGGCTCCTCATAATATTTTTACTTCATCACAGAAATTGGCGGATTTTTTACAAAAAAATGAACGTCTATCTCCCGATTTTGCTAGCTGGAAATACAAAGATGAGTTAGAAGAAGAAAAACGTCCCGAGACAAGCCGGATAGATATAGTTTACAGCCGGCCCGATTTTGTGGTAAAATGGGAATATAATAAAATCAGCAATTCTTTCCTGAGATTTCAGTCTGAAGAAGCTCATACTGACAATCTCGGCAAGCAAATAACCGCTAAGAATGTCGTCTTAGCCTATATGGCGAGCACTGTTTTGGACAAAGAGTTGCGCCTTAAATATAAAAATATTGGATCAGGCCAAGCCGTAGTTTGCCTTGATGGAACTTGCCGGCAGGCTGTTTGGCGCAAAAATTCAAGCAGGCAAAGGATGTTTTTTGAGGATAGCAACGGGCAAGAGATAGCCTTGAACCGAGGAACTGCTTGGATTGAAATCGTTCAACCATCCCAGAAGATAACCTATTAACATAATTTGCTTAATTTTAAACTATATGACCCATTTTTCCAAGAATTTTTTTAAAAAACTATCCCCCGGTTTTACCTTGGTTGAATTGTTGATAGTAATCGCCATTATCGGTTTATTGTTAACCATTGCGGTTACCAGCTTGATCAGAGTAAGAGCGCAAGGCAGAGATGCCACACGAGCAACGAACGTTCAGACTTTGTTAAAAGGCTTGTTGTTATTTCAAGATACGGTTGGCTTATTTCCAATACAGGCAACCGATCAATGCCTTCATAACGGTTCAAGCGTCGGTCTCGCGCTAATCAATAATAGAGTGATGGAAAGAATACCGCTTGATCCTCTAAACACAAATGTCAATAATACGCCTTGTTTCCAATATGCTTCAGCCGACGGCAGGGCTTTTACTATCAAATATACTCTAGAAACAAACTCCCAAGCAGGCACTCCAGGCGCCAAGGCTCTTTCTTATCCGTAAATTTACTATCTTATATAGCAAAAACCGCTCCTATTTAGGGCGGCTTTTGCTATGGAGTGTTTTATTTGCAGTAAATCTTTATCAGCCTTTTTTTGCCCGCAAGATCTTTAAAAATCAGGCAGTTGCTATCTGGTAAATTGCTTTTTATTAAGCTGATAAATTTTTTATATTGGCTGGTGTCAATTTCACAAAAAATATTTAGCGGTCTATGATAGCGGCGTTTTAGTTCTTTGATTTGTTTGAGTAAAACGCGATAATATCTCAACCCATCAGTGCCGGCTACCAGGGCTAGGCTCGGTTCGTGTTTGATGGAGGGGGAGTTTTTTATTTGCTCCGGAGTGAGGTAGGGGAGATTGCAGAGGATGACCAATGACGAATGGCTAATGGCGAATTTATTATTTTTTAAAATAGGCGCAAGAAGATTGCCTTGGGTGAATTTAATATTTTTGTCAACACCATTGAGTTTTGCGTTTTTTCTGGCTATAACCAAGGCTTTTTGGGAAATGTCTATTCCGATCATTTTTAATTCCCGATTCTTGAATCTTGATTCCAAAAGTTTTGCCAAACTAATTATAATGCACCCGCTGCCGGTTCCAAGATCAATGACCGTCAAACGTCTTGTGTCGGGCGTAATAAGATCCAGTGTTTTTTCTACCATCAGCTCTGTTTCCGGGCGGGGGATCAGCACCCCTTTATTAACCGCAAAATCAAAGCCATAGAATTCTTGGTGTCCGGTTAAATAAGCCAAGGGCAGGTTTTTGCATCTTTTTGCGACCAGCAACTGATAATTTTTGGTTTCCGTCGCTGTTAGTTTTTTTTCCGGATGCGCCAAGAGATATTCCCTTGGTTTTTTGCTGGCGGCGGATAATAAAAACTCCGCTTCCAAGTGCGGATTTTTTATGCCTTTGTTGTTAATTCTTTCTATGGCATATTTTAATAATTTTTTGATGGTCATTTTGTGTCGATGAAAATGCAAAAATCAGAAGGTAAAATCAAGAAAGAATAATTCGCCGTGAAGCGATGCTGATTGTTGTATTTAAATTTTAGATTTTTTCAACGCTTCTATAATGTCTCCGAAACCACCTTCCATGATCCGCGCGATGCCGTGCCAGTTTTGATTGATGCGGTGGTCAGTTACTCGGTCTTGGGGGAAGTTGTAGGTGCGTATTTTTTCGCTCCGATCGCCGGAGCCGATCTGCTGTTTTCGTTCGGTCGCTTCTTTTTGCCGTTTTTCTTCTTCGGCGCGCGCCAACAACCTGGAACGAAGAATCCGCATGGCTTTTTCTTTGTTCTGATGCTGTGATTTTTGGTCCTGGCAGGTAACCACCGTGTTGGTAGGCAGATGAATGATTCGGATGGCCGAATAGGTCGTGTTGACGCTTTGCCCTCCTGGTCCGGAGGAGCAAAAAGCGTCAATTCTGATGTCTTGGGGCTTGAGTTCTACGTCCATTTCTTCCGCTTCAGGCATCACCGCCACGGTGACGGCCGAGGTATGGATCCGGCCGGTTTTTTCCGTTTCCGGCACGCGCTGGACGCGATGGATGCCGCCCTCGTATTTCAAATCGCCGTAAACGCCCTTGCCGGTGATTTCCAAGGTGGCTTCCTTGAAGCCGCCGATGCCGATGCGGCTGGAATCAAGCAGATTTATTTTCCAGCCTTTTTTTTCCGCGTAGCGCGAGTAAGCGCGGAATAATTCCGCGGTGAACAGGGCTGACTCGTCTCCGCCGGCGCCGGCCCTGATTTCCATGATAATATTTTTTTTGTCCCTGGGGTCTGCCGGGTGAAGCTCGTTTTCTATCTCCTGGCGCAGTTGTTCCTCTTTTGTTATCAGATGGTTAAGTTCGGTTTCGGCCAATTTTTTCAGATCTTTGTCTGTTTCGGTTTTTACCATTTCTTGGTTTTGCGCTATTTCCGAGGTGATTTTTTCCCATTGGGAAATCAGGCCGATCAATTCTTTGAGTTCGGCGCGCTGTTGGGAGGCTTTTTTCAGTTTTTCCTGGTCGCTGGAAATGTTTGGATCTGCCAGATCTTTTTCCAGTTGATTGAATTTTTCCTTAATTTCTTGGTACATATATTATTATCGCCTAACTTATTCTTGGTTTTGGGCTAATCGGCTTTTTACCGAAACTTAATAAGTAATTTTCAAAAATTGCGATCGTGATTTAAAGAAAACGGCTATTCTCCCAATACGGCAATCAAACATTAACCATATCAAAAGAATAGCCGTTAATAAAGCGCTATTTTTTCCCTTTCTTGCTTTCTTTTTTTTCAGACTTAACCTTGCTTCGGGCGGCATTTTTGATTTTTTTGCCTTTGCGGACAGCTGAGATTTCTTTTTTGGCATCAACTCTTGCTTGGAATTTCTCCACTCTTCTGGCAGTATCAACCAGTTTTTGCTTGCCAGTATAAAAAGGATGGCAAGCTGAGCATATTTCAACTTTTAATTCCGGCAAAGTTGAACCAGTAACAAAACCGTTGCCGCAGGCGCAACCGACTTTTGCTTCAGGGTAATATTTAGGATGCAGGTCTTTTTTCATCGTTTTAGCAAATTAACAATTAAATTAAAAAAACGCCATATCGCGTTTGCTAATAAAAATATTAACACATATTTTTTATATTTGCAAGGCATGTTTGACGGGGGAGCCGCAATTTTGATAAAATAAAACCAAAAGCTATTAAGCAGATTATTATGTTTGGGGAAAATACAAAACCAATTGCATTGTTGCTGGTGCTTGCTGTTTTAAATACTATTTTAATATTAGCCTTATATTTAAAGCAACAACAAGAATTTCATCAATATTTTGATCAATTTGATTTTGGCGGATCGGACAAGGCTTGCCTCAAAACAAATTTGGATTAAAAAAGGATTAAAAAAACTTTACTAATTTTCATAATAGGCGTATAATAAAGTTATAATTACTCTTGC
>CAYUHZ010000042.1:0-7810 GCA_964444625.1 uncultured Gammaproteobacteria bacterium
GCAAGGAGTATCGCCAGCTACACCGCGACCAACCAACGTTGTTTGATTTTTAAAATAAACTTGGATCAACCCACCAGATACCTCGTGGGCTTGCCCCGAGGTAATTCATTAGGTTTTTTCTTATTTTCTATGAATTTTGTCCACCTCCATGTACATAGCCATTATTCCTTGCTAGACGGTTTGGCTAAAATCGACGATTTGATAGCAAAGGCCAAATCAGATGGAGCTGAAGCCTTGGCATTGACCGACCATGGCGTAATGTATGGAACCATTGAATTTTACCAGAAATGCAAGAAAGCCGGCTTAAGGCCGATCATCGGTGTTGAAGTATATCTTTCGCCTGGATCAAGATTTAATAAAAACAGCAAAGATGACGAGAGAAACTACCATTTAATTTTGCTTGCCAAGAATGAAGTCGGTTATCGCAATTTGATTAAATTAACCGCGATCGGGCATCTGGAAGGCTATTATTATAAACCGAGAATTGATTGGGAGGTTTTATCTATCCATGCTGAAGGCTTGATCGCTTTATCGGCTTGCTTAGCCGGGGAAATTCCCAAACTGATCTTGTCGGGAAAAATTGATAAAGCTAAAGAGAGAATTGGGGAATATCAAGCGCTTTTCGGTTCGGGTAATTATTTTTTAGAGCTTCAGGACCATCCGAATCTTGAACATCAAGCTCGGGTTAATCAAGAGCTTATTAAGCTTGGTCGTGAATTAAACGTGCCATTGATTGCGACCAATGATACTCATTATATCAATAAAGACGACGATGAAGCTCAAGACGCTTTGCTTTGTTTGCAAACCAAGAAGAAAAAAGAAGACCGTGATCGCATGTCCATGCTGGGCGACGATTATTCTTTGCGGAGTGGCAAGGAAATGGCTGAGGTTTTTTCCGCTACCCCTGAAGCAATAAACAATACGTTAAAAATTGCCGAGCAATGTAATGTGGAAATTGAATTAGGAAAAATCCAATTGCCTTATTTTGCCGTACCGGATGGCATGAGCGAGGGTGATTACTTGTCAAAACTTTGTTTGGATGGGTTAGCTCTGAGATACGGTTGCCAGCGGGAAGGTTTATCACTAACCATGGAAGCCAGCGAACAGAAATTGGCAGAAAGATTGGAACGGCTGAACTATGAACTCTCCGTAATAATCAAAATGGGCTTTTCTTCGTATTTTTTGATTGTGGCAGATTTTGTCAACTGGGCGAAGATGAACAAAATAGTAGTCGGTCCCGGCAGGGGTAGCGCTGCCGGGTCTTTTGTCTCTTATCTATTGAACATTACCAACCTCGATCCGCTTGAATATGATTTACTCTTTGAACGCTTCTTGAATCCCGATCGTATCTCTATGCCCGATATTGATTTAGATTTTGCTGATATCAGGCGTGATGAGGTTATCCGTTACGTGGAAGGAAAATACGGCAAAGATCATGTGGCGCAGATTATTACCTTTGGAACCATGGCCGCGCGGGCGGCGGTGCGAGATTGCGGGCGAGTATTGAATTATCCTTATGACTACTGCGACAAACTGGCAAAAATGATACCGATGAACTCCAAGATGTCTGAAGCGGTTGACAGCGTAACTGAGTTGAAGGAGATTTATAAAAATGAAGATGCGGCCAAGAAAATTATTGATTACGCCAAGAGGCTGGAGGGAGTGGCCAGGCACGCTTCAACCCATGCCTGTGGCGTTTTGATAACCAAAGAGCCCTTGGATGAACGTGTGCCTTTGCAATATGCCTCTTCTTCCGACCGGACAATCGTCTCTCAGTATTCCTTGCATCCGATTGAAGACTTGGGTTTGTTGAAAATGGATTTTCTTGGTCTGAAAAATTTAACCATCATTGAGTCTGCTTTGAAAATTATCAAAAGTACGCGCGGTCAAGAAGTGGATATCAATCAACTTCCCCTTGACGACGCGAAGGCTTTTCAGATTTTTCGACAGGGAGAAACTACCGGTGTTTTTCAGTTTGAATCTAGCGGTATGAAGAGATATTTAAAGGAATTGAAGCCGACTGAATTTGAAGATATTATCGCTATGGTAGCGCTCTACCGACCAGGTCCGATGGAATGGATACCGGATTATATCAACGGCAAGCATGGTAAGAAAAAACCGGCTTATCTCCATCCCAAATTAGAACCGATTTTAGCAAAAACCTATGGCGTGGCGATTTATCAAGAGCAGGTGATGCAGATAGCGAGGGATTTGGCCGGCTTCTCTATGGGCGAAGCTGATATCTTGCGCAAAGCCATGGGCAAAAAAATCGCCAAACTATTAACTGAACAGAAAGAAAAATTTATAGATGGTTGCGTCAAAAACGGCATCGCCAGCCAATTAGCCGAAAAGATATTTTCGTTCATAGAGCCTTTTGCCGGTTATGGTTTCAATCGTTCTCACGCCGCTTGCTATGCCATGATCGGCTATCAAACCGCTTATTTGAAGGCAAATTGGCCGACTGAATTTATGGCAGCCTTGCTGATTTCCGACCAACAAGATACAGATCGAGTGGCCATTGAGATTGAAGAATGCCGCAATATGGGAATCGATGTTTTGCCGCCGGATATCAATCAATCTTTTGAATCATTTACCGTGGTTACCAGCGGAACAGCGGAGAACAAGATTATTAGTTCAATCGAGCATCCAAAAACTATCCGTTTCGGCTTGAAGGCTGTTAAAAATATCGGCGAGCATATAGCGGAGGTAATAATCAGCGCGCGGAAGCAAGAAGGGGCGTTTGTTGATATAACCGATTTTTTGGAAAGGATTAATGATAAAGACTTGAACAAAAAATCCTTGGAAAGCTTGATCAAGTGCGGCAGTTTCGACCAGTTCTGCGAGCGTGGGCAACTGCTAGGTAATTTAGAAAATATTTTAAAATTTAACAAGGAAATCCAAAAAATTCGCAGCAACGGCCAGCCAAGTTTATTTGGGGACACGCCTATTTTGAATATCAACCAGAAAATTAAATTGGAAAACGCCATTCCAGCCAGTCGACAAGAGAGGCTATCATGGGAAAAAGAATTGCTTGGCCTCTATATTACCGAACATCCGTTTTCAGATTTTCGCAAACAATTAGCCGAAATGACCATTTCCACGGCCGAAGCGGCATCTCATTTGGGAGATTGCCAGGTGGTTATTGCCGGCGTCATTACCAAGATTCAAAAAATTACCACCAGGTCAAACGAAGCGATGTTGTTTGTAAAAATCGAAGATTTAACCGGCGGCTTGGAAATATTGGTATTCCCCAGTCTGCTAAAAAAAATTCCTTCTGTTTGGCAAGACGGGAAGGTGGTATTGTGCCAAGGGAAGCTCTCGGACAAAGACCGAGATGTAAAACTGTTATGCAATAAGGCCGTTTCTTTGGATTTAACAAATATCGAACAGCAAATCAGCTTATTTAAAAAAACCGTAGCAGTTGGTTCCAGTATTAACGGATTTAAAAATGGCGGAACGGCGGCAATGCCGCAAATAAAAGGTTTGAGATTAATTCTGCCCCATGGCTTAGAACAGGATCAGGCTGATAATCTAAAGAAAATATTGTCCAGTTTCCCCGGGAGGCATCAGGTTTATTTTTCGGTTAAACAAAATAGCGGTTATAAAACAATCGCTGCCGGGATTACGGTTGATAAGACTGAGAGTTTATTAAAAAACATTGAAGAAACATTTGGCGGATTGGTAGTTATCAGAAAAGATTAGAATAAAAGGCTAAGATAAAAGCTAAAATTATTATTGGACGAAAAATCAAAAATTTGTTATAGTAAAATTATAATAATTATTTATTGCTTGATAATTTGCAAAATTATTAGCTTAGAAATATGGCGGCAACAATTAAAAAAAATCAAACTAAAAAAGTTATCAAAACAGCAACAGTAAAACCATCCAAGATTTTGTCCACCAAGAATCAGGCCAAAACCAAAACTAAGAAAACCGTTATAGTAAAAAAAGAGAAAAAAGAGCAAAACGCTGTTGTTAGCCAGCTAGAGGCAATTCAGTCTCCAGTTGCAGAAGAAAAAAAACCAGCTGTCGGTAAAACAAAAGTAAAAATTCAAGACGGAGAAGCAGTAGCGGTTGTCGCTGATCAGCCAAAGGGACCTCTAACCGTGAAAATAGTCACTAATAAAAAAATTAACAAAGAAACCGGAGAAAACAAGATAGATTTGCGAGGCATATTAACCGCGGAAGGATTGGCTCCAGAAGTTGAACCAATAGCAAAAGAAAGTGAAGCAGGATCGCCAGTCGAGCCGACGACCGAAAAAACTGCCGCCACTGGTCAAAGTTTTATCGCAAATCCAGCAGCCAAAATTGATAATATTTATCCACCAGTTGTTGCAAGCAGTTCAGTTGCCGTACCTGCGGTAACAACGGCTCCTGTCTCTGTCGCGCCGATACAACCTACGGTAACGGCTCAAACTCCGGTCACACAACGTTCTTATGGTATATACAAAAAAATGGCAGTGAGTTTTGTGGCGCTAACAGTCATTTTGCTGGCAGTAATCGTATATTTTTCTTTTATAAATTTATCGATCGTCGTTATTCCCAATGAAGAGCGCAAAAGCAACAATATGGCAGTACAAATATTCGATCAGGCCAAGAATCAGATTGTGAATGAAAAAATGATCGTCGGATTGGTAACTCAACAAGCAGTGGAAGAAACCAAGAATTTTACGGTTAGCGGTAGTGAAATATTAGGGCAAGAAATAGTGGGGAAAATTACTATCATTAATAATTACACCAAGAATCAGCCGTTAGTAGCGACAACCCGTTTTTTGAGCTCTGATGGCAAGTTGTTCCGACTAAAGAATACTGTCAGCGTTCCGGCCGGAGGTCGGATTATTGCTGAAGTATATGCCGATGAAGCAAGAGAAGAAATGGCTATCGGTCCTTCACGCTTCACAATTCCTGGTCTTTGGTCTGGTTTACAGGATCAGATTTATGGTCAGAGCGATGCGCCGATGCAGTTCAACCAGAAATTAAAAAGAGTTATCAAGCAAAATGATATTGATAATTCGCTTAAACTTTTAAAAGGCGATTTGCTGACTGCCGCCAGACAGGAAATTGGCGATATCTACGGTCAGGAATATAGCCAGATTTTAATGGAGCTGGATGGTAATTCTATCAAACAAAACATTAGCGGTAAAGTCGGAGAGGAGAAAAACGAATTTAGCATTACCATCAAAGCTTTAGTAAATGTTATTGCTTTTAACGATGAAAAGATTTACGAAATAGCTAAGGAAAAATTAATCGCTTCGCTTGATGGAAATAAACAGTTAATTCAATTCGACAAAGCTAATATCACTTATACTTTAAACAACTATGATCTTGAAGCCGGTACAGCCGGCATTAACGTTAATTTTGAAGGTCAAATAACCTTAAAGCAGGATGTTGGGTTTATCGATCGGGAAAAGCTGGTCGGATTAACCAAGGATCAAATCGCTAACTATTTAAAAACTTTTCCAGAAATTGCCGGTTTTGAAATTAAATTTTCACCGTCATTTATAAATAAAGCGCCCTATTGGATTGATCAGATTAAGATAGGTGTTAAGCAGTAAAAAAGCAGTAAAAAAGTTTGACAACTTAAAATATTTATTATAAGTTTGTTTGGCCATAAGCAATTGCTGCGACCACCAACCGCAGTGCCTAAGACTGGTATTTATCGAAAAAATCGATAAACTAAGCTTGTGTAAATTAAGAGATTTGGGGTTGCAATACGCGACTCCAGATAAACTGGGTGGAAGCCCGTTTACCGACGGGACCTTTCCTTGACAAAACAAGGAATAGGCCGCGAGGTTGTAATAACCCCGTCCCAGTGCATCAATTTTTTGTTGATTCACTAGGACGGGATTTTTGATTAGATTGATTTGAACAGCAGAAAGTGGGTTTATATATAGAATGATTAAATTAATAATAACTAAAAATATGCCTGAAGAGAAAAAAAATTTAGAAATTGTGCGCCATTCGCTTTCTCATATTATGGCAGCGGCGATCGTTAAGCTTTGGCCTGATGTAAAATGGGCTATTGGACCGGCGATTGAAAGTGGTTTTTATTACGATTTTGATTTTGGCGATACCAAGATTGGCGATAACGAGCTGAAAAAGATAGAAGGCAAAATGATCGAGCTGATTAAGCAAAAATTGCCGTTTGAAAAAATTGAATTAGATGCTGGCAAGGCCATTGAAAAGTTTAAAGCCAACGGGCAAATTTATAAGGTGGAACTAATAGAAGACTTGGTCAAAGCTGGCGAGACAAAGGTGAGTTTCTATCGGTTGGGTGATTTCATCGATCTATGCCGCGGTCCCCATCTGAAATCAAGCGTTGATATCAAGCCGGATTCGTTTAAAATACCCAAATTAGCTGGCGCCTATTGGCGTGGCGACGAAAGGAATAAAATGTTAACCAGAATTTACGGTTACGCTTTTGATAATAAGAGCGAGTTGGATAATTATTTGGCGATGTTGGCGGAAGCGGAAAAAAGAGATCACCGTAAACTAGGGAAAGAATTAGACTTATTCCATATTGACGAATTGGTTGGTTTGGGCTTACCATTGTGGCACCCTAAGGGCGCTATTTTGTGGAGAGTAATAGAAGATTTTTGGCACGCCGAACATTTAAAAAATGAATATCAACTTGTGCGTACCCCGCATATTGGCAATAAAATTTTGTGGGAAACTTCAGGGCATTGGGGTTTTTACAACGATAGCATTTATCCGCCATTGGAAGTCGGCCAAACCTTGAAAGATAGTCAAAACAAAGAACAAGTTAAAGAATCGGAACAGTTTCTCATCAAGCCGATGAATTGCCCGTTTCATATCGTCATTTATAAAAATAAACCGCGCTCCTATCGTGATTTGCCTTTTAGGTGGGCTGAGTGTGGCACGGTGTATCGATTCGAAAAGAAAGGGGAGTTATCAGGCTTGACCAGGGTGCGTGGCTTTACCCAAGATGATGCCCATATAATTTGTAGAAATGATCAAGTTGAAGAAGAGTTAAAAAGAGTGATAGATTTTATTTTGTTTATTTATAAATCGTTCGGGTTTAAACTTGATGACGTCAATGTCTATCTTTCTATACGAGATGTTTCATCCGGAAAATACGCCGGCACAGATGAGGGCTGGGATTTTACTGAAAAAGTTCTGGAGAAAGTGGCTAAAGAGAAAAAGCTCAATCTTAAAAAAGATATCGGAGGAGCGGTTTTTTATGGTCCTAAATTAGATTTTAAAGTGAAAGATGTTTTGGGGAGAGAATGGCAATGCTCCACCCTGCAATTTGATTTTAATTTGCCTGAAAGGTTTGACATGATGTTTGTCAACGATCAAGGAAAAAAAGAAAGGCCTTATATGTTGCATCGCGCTCTGTTCGGATCTTTTGAAAGGTTTATCGGAGTGTTAATCGAACATTACGCCGGCGCTTTTCCTGTTTGGCTCTCTCCGGTGCAAGTGAAAATAGTTTCTGTCGGATCGGCGCATATTGATTATTGCCAGCAACTGGCCGGAGAATTTAAACAAAGCGGCATCAGAGTGGAAATAGACAATGCCAATGAAACAGTCGGAAATAAAATCCGCAAGGCGAACAACGAAAAGGTGCCATATATGCTGGTAGTTGGTGATAAAGAAGTAGTCTCTAGCAATTTGATGGTCAGGGATCGAGGATGTAAAGAAACCAGAGAAATAAGCAAACAAGAATTGATCAAGGAAATAACTGAAAAGATAAAAAATAGAAGCTAAATAAAAAATACCCGCACCAATCGGTGCGGGTATTTTTATACCTTAACAGGAAACCCCGCCCGACTAAGGCGGCGGGTCCAGG
>CAYUHZ010000043.1:0-7513 GCA_964444625.1 uncultured Gammaproteobacteria bacterium
TATTCAGGAGGTTCTTCCATGCCATAACGCTCACGATTGCGGAAGCTGACGGTTTTTTCGTCAAAATTTAGTTCAATCATCCCGACCGGACCGTTTCGGTGCTTAGCTACGTGGATTTGAGCCAAGAAACGTTCGCTTTCTGGTATTTCATCTGGATTATAATTTCTGTCAGCCGCTTTGCGATAAATGAACATTACTACATCAGCATCTTGTTCAATGGATCCTGACTCGCGAAGGTGGGAAAGTTTCGGTATAGCCGGTTTTATTTGTTCTACCGCGCGCGATAGCTGGGATAGCGCTAAAACCGGAATATTCAGTTCTCTGGCTATGCCTTTGAGACCTCTAGTAATTTCCGATATTTCTTGAACGCGATTGTCGCCGTATTTGCCGCGACCTTCCATTAATTGAAGATAATCAATAATTATTAAATCTAATCCTTTTTCCATTTGCAATCTCCTTGCTTTGGTGCGTATTTCCATAATACTGGCATTGGCCGAATCATCAATAAAAATTCTAGCTTCTGATAGTCTGCCCATGGCCGAATTAATATTCATAAAATCGTCGTCTTGTAATTTGCCGCGCCTCATATCCCAAAGATTTACATCTGCTTCAGAGCACAGCATGCGATCAACCAGCTGTTCCTTGCTCATTTCCAGGGAGAAAATGCCGACTGAACTTTTTGATTTAACTGCACATTGTCGCGCTAAATCAAGGGCGAGCGAGGTTTTACCGACACTAGGACGGGCAGCTAGAATAATCAAATCTGATTTCTGCAAACCGGCGAGCAGATTATCCAGATCATAAAAACCAGTTGGAATACCGCGCAGTTTTCCGCTTTGTTTATGAAGTTCATCAATACGATCAAATGCTTCTAGCAGCAGATTATCAATTGGCAAAAAGACATTTTTTAAATATTTTTGTGAAACGCTAAATAATTTTTGCTCCGCTTCATCTAAGAGTTGGTCAATATCTTCTTCTTCGTGGTAGCCCATTTCGGCGATTTCACTGGAAGCAGCAAGTAAACGCCTTAACGTAGCTTTTCTTTGGATAATATTGGCATAGTGCGTCAAATTTGATGAAGTGACAATTAAATTGGTAAGCTGAGCCAAACAGGTCCTTCCGCCGGCCTGGTCGAGCTGTCCTATTTCTTCAAGTCGGTTAGTCAGACTGATAATATCGATCGGTTCGTGCCGTGAATACAGTTCTTTCATCACAGTGAAAATAATCCGGTGCCGATCGCTATAAAAATCATTTTCCGTGATGATGTCGGCGATTTTAATAAAAGCATCTTTATCAATTAAAACACATCCCAGAAGCGAAGTTTCCGCTTCCATGTTTTGCGGTGGCAATTTGAGGTTTTGTTCGTTGTTTTTCGCCATAGTTTACTAATCTCATACTACAACGGCAAAGATTTTTTCGCAAGGTTGTTTTTTTCCACGTTTTTTCCACTGTTTTATAAGATATTGCATTTATTAGATTATTATGTTATTTTATAATTGTTGCCAGTAAAGGCGTTTTTTGTTTGCCAAAATTGGCTGTTCTGCGCCGTTAGCTCAGTTGGTAGAGCAACTGCCTTTTAAGCAGAAGGTCACTGGTTCGAATCCAGTACGGCGTACCATTAAAACAGTTATAATTAAAAGTATTTAAGATGTTAAATGTCTGCCGTTGTTGTATTTAAACTCTTAGCCACCCTAGCTCAGCGGTAGAGCAACGGTTTTGTAAACCGTAGGTCGTCGGTTCAAGCCCGACGGGTGGCTCCAGAAATTATCTATTTTTGCCGCGTCGAACTTGGTGTGGTTTTTTTAAACTAATGTCGCTTAGTTTTAAAACATATACTCTTGGTTGCAAAGTTAATCAGTACGACTCTAATCGAATAGAGGATGATTTGAAATCGCTTGGATTGGTTAAAGCTGTTGACCAGGCGCAATTAGCGATAATAAATAGTTGCGCCGTTACTAACAATGCAACTAAAAAAAGCCTTTTAGCAATCAAGCGCGCTAAGAAAGAATGTCCCGGAGCAAAGATAGTTCTCTTGGGTTGCTGGCCCAAAATATCAAGCTTGAATCCTGATAAATTGGGCGTAAATTTGATTTTGCACAACAAAGAGGCATCTGATATTCTATCTGGTTTGAAAATTAATAACTCCAAGCGGAAAAATCATCTACAGCCGGCTAGAAAAACGGGGCGATCTCGCTATTTTTTAAAAATAGAAGATGGTTGCGAGCAATACTGCTCTTATTGTATTATTCCTTATGCTCGCGGACCGGTAGTCAGTCGGAGTGAAAAAGAAATATTAGATGAGATAAGACAGGCTACGGCTCTTGGGTATAAAGAAATAATTCTTTCCGGCATTCACCTTGGTTTGTATGGACGGGGCGCTAATGATAAGAAAAATAGTTTAACAGGATTAATCAGCCGAGCAGTAAAAATTGAAGGTTTGGGGCGAATTAGACTAAGCTCGATTGAGATTACGGAAATTAACAAGAAGCTGATCAAGCTAATAACCCAAAACACTAATTTGTGCCGACATTTGCACATTCCGTTGCAATCAGGCAGTGATAAAATTTTGAAGTTGATGAGGCGCCCTTATGATACGAATTATTTCGAGCAGAAAATAAATTTCATCAAGCAAGCCATGCCTAATATCGCTCTTACAACCGATGTGATCGTCGGTTTTCCGGGAGAAACAGAGCGGGATTATCAAGCTACAATTTCTTTTATTAAAAAAATTGGTTTTAGCCGTTTGCACGTCTTTCCTTATTCAGCCCACGAAAAAACTCCTGCAGCTAAATTTGCCGATCAAGTCGAAGAAAAGATAAAACAAATTAGGGCTGCTAAACTGCGCATTATCAGCCAAAAACTGGAAGCGCTTTATGTCAGACAGTTTAAGAACAAAACATTAGAGGTGGTAATAGAAAGGGAAGGAGAGTCAAAATTAATAGGAAAAACAGAATTTTATTTTGATTTTACTCTGAAAAAAAACCCCAATAAACAAATTCATCCAGGAAATCTGATTTTAGTTAAATTTAGGCGATATAAAGGATATGAAACGAATTTAATATGATTAAATTGCGAAGTTAATTTAATAAAAAGAATCTCTCGCAATTCTACTGAGGTGTAGTTCTTTTTTAGCTTTATTTACCGCGTTTGGCACAGATATCGCTTTTTTTAGAAGATATGTAGAACTTCCAATTAATCATGAATTTTTTAGTTATGCCGATGTTTTTCTTTCAGTCACATTATTTTTGCTGAATAATTTACCGTCAGTTTGCATCTTTCATAACTAGGATTGATCCTTTGTCATATGTCGTTGACGGTTGAAGAACTGTTTTGATAGGCGCCGTCATTTCGGCTTGTTTTATGATTTAGTAGTTTTAACTGCCATTACCGCCGTGCCGGTGTCAATCAGTAGCTATTTATTCTCAAAAATAGAGGCTTGATATTTAACACCTAAAATATGAAAATTTTATTATTAAAAGATGTTTCGGGCTTGGGCCGTAAAGGAGAAGTCAAAGAGGTGAAAGAAGGTTACGCCCAAAACCATCTATTGCCGAAAGGCTTGGGCGAATTTTTAAATAAGCATGGCTTAAAATTGGCTCAGGATCAGCAACGTAAATTAGCCCGCGTGCAGAATGAAAAAATAAAAAATAAATGTAAAATCATCAGTAAGATAAATTGCCAAGTTTTTACATATCAGGCTAAGGCTGACGACAAGGGGGGCCTCTATTCAAAGTTTGATCAAAAAGCTTTGTCCTTATTTTTAGCGAATCAAGGGTATGATATTAATCCTTCAGAGATTGATCTGACAGAGCCAATAAAAAAAATAGGTGAATATCAAGTTGGCGTAAAGATCTCTGGACAAGCAGCTGATATTAAAATTATTTTAATCAGATAGTTAAAAAATTATGGTTAAGCGAAAAATCAAAGATACCAAGTATATTTTTGTGGTTGGCGGGGTAATGTCCGGAGTTGGCAAGGGAATCACTACCGCTTCAATTGGCCGCATACTTCAGTCTAAGGGTTTTAGCGTAAGCGCCATTAAAATAGACCCCTATATCAATGTTGATGCTGGAACTATGAATCCGGTTGAGCACGGCGAAGTGTTTGTTACCGAGGATGGCGACGAAACCGATCAGGATGTCGGTAATTATGAAAGATTTTTAGGCCGAAATATTTCGCGTGATAATTATATGACCACTGGTCGGGTTTATCAAAGCGTGATAAACCGCGAGCGCAATCTCGGCTATAAAGGAAAATGCGTTCAAGTGGTTCCTGATATTCCGAACGAGGTGATTAGCAGGATAAAAAAAGCCAGCGCAAATGATCAAGCCGAGATTATGATTATTGAAATCGGCGGTACGGTTGGCGAATATGAAAATCTGCTTTTTTTGGAAGCTGCTCGCATGATGCATCTGTCAGAACCAGAGAGTGTTCAATTTATCATGGTTTCTTATTTGCCATTACCTTCAAAAATAGGTGAAATGAAAACCAAGCCAACCCAGCACGCAGTACGGGCTCTTAATTCCGCCGGGATCCAACCGGATTTTATTATCGCTCGTTCGGTAGCGCCGATTGATCAACCGCGGCGCCGAAAAATTGCTATTTTTTGCAATATTCAAGAGGGCGATGTAATCAGTGCGCCCGATATTGATTCCATATATGAAGTGCCGATAAATTTTGAAAAAGATAATTTTGGAGACAGAATTTTGGATAAATTTAACTTAAAAAAAGGAAAAAAAAATCTAGTTGATTGGCGGCGGATGATGCAAAAAATTAAAAATTCAAAAAAAACAATAGATATCGGCGTTGTTGGGAAGTATTTTTCCACAGGTGATTTTTGTTTGACCGATTCTTATATTTCGGTGATAGAAGCGATCAAACATGCTGGCGTGGTTATTAGCTGTCGACCGATTTTACATTGGATAAATGCCGAAGACGTAGAGCTCCGAGGAACAAAGCTCTTGCGCAAATATGACGGAATTATCGTCCCCCAAGGTTGGGGATCGCGCGGCTCCGAGGGCAAGATCAAAGCTATCAAATATTGCCGCGAAAAGAAAGTGCCTTATTTCGGACTTTGTTTTGGCATGCAGATGGCAGTAGTTGAGTTTGCTCGCCATGTGCTTGGGTTATCAGAAGCTAACAGTGAAGAGGTAAACCCCAAGACATCGCATCCGGTTATTCATATTATGCCGGAGCAAAAAGCATTATTGGAAAAAAATCAGTATGGCGGCACAATTAGGCTTGGCGGCTGGCCCTGCTTGATAATGCCCGGCACTCATTTCGCCAGATGCTATCAGAAAAAGTTTGGCAAGAAGAAAATTATTTCCGAGAGACATCGGCATCGATATGAATTTAACAATGATTACCGTCAACAGCTTGAACAAGCAGGGTTGAAAATAGCCGGAACAACGCCTGACGGAAAGATGGTTGAGGCGGTGGAAATTGCTAATCATCCCTTTTTTATCGGCACACAATTTCACCCCGAGTATATTTCTCGTCCGCTTGATCCCCATCCCTTGTTCGTTGAGTTCGTCAGAGTTTGTTTGCGTCAGAAATAATTTTATAAAAATAAAAAACGGAATATTAGTTCCGTTTTTTATTTTTATAAAATATTATTTGATCGAACGTTAACTATTTTGGTTGCCACCAGCTTACCGGTGTATTTTTTTGTTTTTTTTGTGGTGTATTTCACCAAGCCTTCGGCTGAAGCGAATAGAGTATGGTCTTTTCCGACTCCGACATTTTCCCCGGCGTGATATTTAGTGCCGCGCTGTCTAATGATAATAGCGCCGATTTTAGCGCTTGAACCGTCTTGAAGTTTTACTCCCAGACGTTTGCTTTGTGAATCACGGCCAAGCGCTGTTGAGCCGCCCGCTTTTTTATGAGCCATATGACATTTTTAACAATAAACAATTAACAATGAATTTGCTAGATTGTGATGTTAGTTTTTTAAATAAATAAAAAGGTGGCTATCGCCAACTGTTATAATATATCAAGGATTAAAAAAAATGTCAATTTGTTGTATTAGCCCCATTTGTATTAGTACGCAAAAATTGACACCAAAAATAAATATGATATTATATAAATACCTCCTAATTTAGTATGAATTTATGAAATTTTCCACCAGAACAACTTACGGACTTCGAGCCATGATTCATTTAGCAAAAAATAATGGAGGAAAAAGCCTTTCTTTGGCTCAAATTTCTCAAGCACAAGGCATCTCTCAGAAATATTTGGAAAAATTATTTATTTGTTTAAAAAAAAGTAATTTAGTGAAATCCGAGAAAGGCGTCGGCGGAGGATATAAATTGAATAATAAGCCGTCACGGATAAGGATTTATGACATCATTTTAGCGCTAGAGGGCGAGATCAATCTTTTTCATTGTCTCGTTGACAAGCAAAAAGTGACATGTGTTAAAAACTGCCAATGCGGAGCAAACAAAATAATGTCCAAATTACAGTTAGGCATTAATCAAACTTTAATTAATACCAAGTTAAACCAATTATTATGAAGAAATCAGTTGTTATTATTATTTTTGGTTTAATGCTTTTTTTGTTTTCTCCAAGTATTTTAGCGCATGAGCAGGACAGCGATGGTGATGGGATTAGCGATGATCTGGAATTATCGGTTTATCGTACCGATCCCAATAACAAAGATACTGATAATGATGGTTTTAGCGATTGGATTGAATTAAACAATGGTTTTTCTCCGCATAATCAAAATAAGATTAAATTGGAAAAAAATGATCAGGATGTAGACGGTTTGTCAGATCGCATGGAATTGAATTTCAAGACAAACCTACTGAATGCTGATACTGATGGCGATGGCTATCGAGATGGCGAGGAAATAAGCAACGGTTTTGATCCGAATGATATTTTACCAACCGCAAAGCTGCCCAAAAAGATAGAAATTAACTTGGCTCGACAACAATTAAGCTATTTTTTGGGCGGCGTAAGGCTGGGGGAGTTTGCAGTTTCCAGCGGTAAGAACAACTCAACGCAACGGGGAAGTTTTACTATTGCCAATAAAGCGCCAAAAACTTGGTCGCCTTACGGATTATGGATGCCTTACTGGCTAGGAATAAAAAATACCAGGCTTGGCATTCACGAGTTGCCGATTTGGCCGAATGGCTATCGTGAAGGCAGTGATCATTTAGGCAAGCCAGTTTCTCATGGTTGCGTGCGCTTGGGCATTGGACCGGCTAAAATAATATATGATTGGGCAGAAACAGGAACACCGATAATCATATATTGAGACTTGAGAAAAACCCAACGGGTTTTTTGAAAGCCTAGCTGCCGATAGGCAGTTAAATTAATGTTTTTCCACTGGTTTAACAGCAGATTTTATGCTAAAATTAGAATATAAAATAATAATTTTAACATCAAATCTATGTTTAAATCACAAAGCTCATTTCAAAATTCATTGTTTGGAAATTTTGCGTTTAAGAATATAATTGAAAGAAATAAAGATCATCTATTGGTCAGATTAAATGAAAACATCAATCTGCCATTT
>CAYUHZ010000044.1:0-7193 GCA_964444625.1 uncultured Gammaproteobacteria bacterium
TTTGATTTGTGAGTTTTAACGCCCTGCGGTCTCTGCCGCAGGGTAATTTACAAAATCATTAAGAAAGGATTAAGAAGAGATGCTCAGATACATCAATGCTGTAATTGTAAAAAGAATTTTCAAAGTAAAGACGGAAATCAAAACCGCAAAATAAACTTTGGAATGAATGCGTCCACGGCAAACAAACAGCTACTGAATTGGGTAATAAATATGGTCGATCCAGACAATGGATATCCAAACAATTGAATGAGATTAATGGTGGCGATAAATTGATCGTCAACATTAACCCTAAGTCAAAAAAGAACTTGGCACGGTAAACGCGTGGTCAGAGAGGTTTTTTCCGATATTCCAATTCAGATGTGCCAGTTCCATCAGGTTGCGATTATTGTCAGATATTTGACCAGACATCCGCAATTGGAAGCTGGGAAAGAATTAAAACAGGTTGCCTTGCGATTAACCGAATGCTCAGAACAAGAATTCAAGGAGCTGTTGGATGTGCGGCATGGCAAGTGGAAAGATTTTCTAAAAGAAAGGACTACAAATCCGATTGCCAACAAATGGCATTATACCCACAAGCGGCTAAGGTCGGCTCATAGAAGCTTAAAAACAAATTTGCCTTATTTGTTTGCCTATCAGAAATATCCTGAACTGAATATGCCTAATACCTGCAACTCATTAGACGGTAGTTTTACTATCTTAAAGAACCTACTTAGAAATCATCGTGGCATGAATCGGGAAAATCGGTATAAAATGATTTGCCAAATTCTTGGGAAATAAGCACCCAAAAATTAACTTGAGCATGGAATTACAAAGGACAACCTACGAAGAACGGTCATATTGAGAGATATAATCGGACTATTCAAGAAGAGTTCGTAGATTGGAATGAAATATTACTTGAAAATGAAGATGAATTTAACAAAAAATTGATTGATTGGTTGTTATGGTATAATACCAAGAGATTTCACTGGAGCTTGAAATTAACCTCTCAAGTGGATTATTTATTAAATAATTGCTCGTTGTCCAAAATGAGCTGGACTAATACACGATTTGACCTAGAGAAATTTTTTTGTTAGAATAAATTCACTATCACAACTTACGCACTTTGAAAATTTAGCTTAGATAAAATGTTATCCGCGGTTTTTGAAGTTAAAACCGCAATTCCGCTTAATCTGGTAAAATCGATTTGCCCGTTATGCGCTGTTCATTTCCCGAGATGGCACAAGCCATCAGGCAAAGATGAAAACTGGCATTCTGGGCGGCGAATTTTCTGGATTCGCGCTGGCTGATTCCGAGTTTGGAATGGAGCATCCGGAACACGGTTTCAATTTCCCATCTGGATTTATACCGCGCTAATAGTTCCTGTTTGGACAATTTGAGGCTCGGAGATGCAAAATATTTTTTGCCGTTTCTGGCAACGATTACTTCCTGCCCGCCCGTTAGTTTTCCTCCCATTATCCAGTAGGGTTTGTGCGCCACCTCCCGCAGCTGGACGCCAATGAATATCCGGTTGGATTTCAGTCTGATGATAAAATGCCATTTGCATTTCCTGATGGCTTTCATGAGCTTTCCGGAAACGTACCAGGAGTTGAAAACTACGTATAAAGGTCGTATTTTCAGCCTTTTCGCCAGATCAAGCGGCTCCAGCGCCAAATTCATTTTGGTTTTATCGGATTTGGGCTTGCAGATCCGAATGCCTATCGGCAGTGTGATTTTTCCGTTCGACCAGACCATGGCGATGAAATTCAGGTCGATGATCGGCTTGCCGACATCAAGTCTTTAATCTAGGCGATAACATTCTTGGATAGAAGCATGGGTTGTATTTTGATTTTATAGTTTTTGTCTTTGTGCCAATGTTTCTATCCTAATTATAGCTAATTTTTCAAAGCGCGTAAGTACTGTTACTATTAAAAATTTATAAAATTAATTCGTAAAAGCTATGCCAGTACCAGCCAAACGCCGATCGCGCAGTAAAGCACGACGCAACAGAGCTCATTATGCCCTGAAAGAAATTAAGCTTACTAAGTGCCCTAAGTGTGGCAAAGCTGTTTTGCCGCATACAGCATGTAAATTTTGCGGTAGCTATAAGGGCAGGGAGGTTTTGAAGATAAAAAGTAAAATCAAAAAAGACCCGAAGAAATAAGAACATTTACTTAAATCCACCTATGTCAAATCGACACCTGGCTAGAACCATCGCCATGCAAACTTTGTTTGCCTGGGATTTTAATAACAAACCCAAGGATTTATCACTGATTATCAGCCAGACCTTTAAACAGTTTGCGCCCAGCTTTAACGACCATGGTTTCGCTAAAAAAATTGTCAGTGGGGTCAGGGAGAATTTACCGGCTATTGACAAATACATCACCAAGTACGCTATCGAATGGCCACTGGAGCAAATTACCATCGTTGATCGCAACACTTTGCGCATAGGAGTTTATGAATTGGTGTTTGACGCGGAAATTCCGGCCAAAGTAGCCATTAATGAAGCTATTGAAATCGCAAAAAATTTCGGCGGTGAATCATCCGGTAAATTCGTCAATGGCGTGTTGGGCGCCATCTATAAAGATATTGGAGAAAAAATAACCGCTGCTCCAGAGCAAGTAGCGGCATAAATTAATAAAAAAACTATAGCAATTAAAAATTAAAGGATTGAAATGAGTTTTTTTAATCATTTATTCCTCATAGGCTTGGCTTGAGGTTTCCTTGCAAAGAAGAGTTTGAGAAACCATTAGTTTCTCAAATAAAAAAAATTTTCTTTGGGAACCTCGTGGGCTTGCCCCGAGGTAGTTCATTCTTTTGATTTTTCAATTCACAATTAACATGAAGGAATTTGCCAGATTGGAGAAACGCCTTGATTTTAAGTTTAACAATCCCGACCTGCTAAAGCAGTCAGTGGTTCATCGTTCATACTTAAATGAACATCCGGACTTCCCCTTGCCTCATAATGAACGTTTGGAATTTTTGGGAGATGCGGTTTTGGAAATCGTAGTGACAGAATATCTCTTTCACCATTATCCGAGTACGCCCGAGGGAGACTTGACAAATTGGCGCGCCAGCTTGGTCAACGCTAAAATGTTGGCGATTATCGCCAAAGAAATCGGTCTGGAAGATTTTCTTTTTTTGTCGAAGGGCGAGGCAAAAGACCATAATTCTAAGGCCAGACAATATATTATGGCGAATGCCGTTGAGGCATTGTTGGGGGCGATGTATTTGGATCAAGGGGTGAGAGCGGTAAAAAAATTCATCAAAGAAAAAATCATTTATAAATTGGACGATATTTTATCAAACAAGTTGTATCTTGACCCCAAGTCTAGATTCCAAGAGCGCGCTCAATCAGAGTTCGGCACCACTCCTCATTATCGAGTTTTAAGCGAGAGTGGCCCAGACCACGATAAAATATTCGAAGTCGGTTTGTATATCAACGAAGAAATCGTTGCCAAAGGGAGTGGCTCGTCCAAGCAGGAAGCCCAAGTTGAAGCTGCAATTAAGGGCTTAGAAAAGAAAAAATGGTAATTTTATAAATAACTTGGGCAATTTTATGATCAAGTTAGATGATATTTTTAAAAAGGCGGTGGATCAAGGAGCTTCTGACGTCCATTTAGTTGCTGGTTTGTCTCCAGTTTTTCGAGTAGATGGGGAGCTGGTTAATCAGAAAGGATCGACTGTTTTGAGCAGCAAAGAAATAGAAGAGATGGTTTTTGCGGCAATCAACGAAGAGCAAAAGCAGATTTTTAAAGGACGCAAAGAGTTTGACTTCGGTTATGAATCAGAAGACAAAGCAAGGTTTAGGGTAAATTTGCATTTTGAAAAAGGCAATATTGGCTTGGTCGCCAGGGTAATCAGCGAGAAAGTGCCGACGTTGGAAGAAATCGGCATGCCACAAGTGGTTTATGAGTTATTGAAACTAAACCAAGGTTTGGTATTGGTAACTGGTCCGACCGGTTGCGGTAAATCTACCACATTGGCCGCTATGATAAACTACATCAATCAATTTCGCCGCTGTAGCATTATTACCCTAGAAGATCCGGTTGAATATCTTTTTAAGCCCGATAATAGCGTTATTATCCAGCGGCAATTGGCCAGCGATATGCATACTTTTGGTGATGGCTTGAAGCATGTCTTGCGGCAGGATCCGAATGTTATTATGGTTGGTGAAATGCGCGACCTGGAAACCATAGCCGCTACCATTACCCTGGCGGAAACCGGACACTTAGTTTTAGCGACACTTCATACTTATAGCGCCGCCCAGACGATTGATCGCATTATTGACATTTTTCCCCCTCATCAACAAAATCAAGTAAGGATTCAACTATCAATGACTCTAGCCGCTATCGTTTCCCAGCGCCTGATCCTTCGCATCGGCAACGGCAGAATAGCTGCGCGAGAAGTCCTGCTGAACACACCTGCCGTATCAAACCTGATTAGGGAAAATAAAATCGCTCAGATAAAAACCGTGATTGAAACCAGCGCCAAAGAGGGCATGGTTACTATGGACCATAGTATTAAAGAGTTATTTGAGAAGGGGATAATAGAAAAAGAAATTGCCCAATCTTACATGGAGCATCCGGACATTCTAGAAAAATTTAAAATTTTGTAAACCGGAGAAAAATATTAAGAAAAATTAGTTATTTTTTTGTTTTAAATTAGCGAAAATAAAATAAAAACAGGAAACCGGCAATAACTTGACAGGGTTTTATAATAATGTATAATATAAATTACGATAGCATAATAATGAATAACTTATTTATGCGTAGATATATAATTACTCTAGAATTAACAAGCGGTTAGGTTGCGCCTTTAGTTTTTCGTTGTGGAACCGCTTGAACAGCGGCTTTTTTAATTAGCAGGAAATTGGCGATTGAAAATTAGTAATTATAATTAGTTGCTAATTAGCAGTTACTGATAATCTGGACTTTAACAATTAGTTAATAAGAATAAAAACAAAAATTGTTTTAAATAGATTTAAACACTTTTGAAAATAAAAGTGTGGGAAAATCTCGTTAAGGGTATATGGTGAATGCCTTGACTTAAGAAGACGATGAAGGACGTAGCAGCCTGCGATAAGCCTCGGTTAGGTGGCAAGCAACCTTTGATCCGGGGATCTCCGAATGGGGAAACCTTCCCGCGTGAAGCGCGGGAGTCCGTTGCCTGAACACATAGGGCAGTGAGACGATTACCCGGCGAACTGAAACATCTTAGTAGCCGGAGGAAAAGAAAAAAACAAATGTTAGTTAATTAGTGGTTAGTTGATTGGGGGTTGGGGCAACCCAGCCAATCAGTTAACTAATATACTGATTAACTAATAGCATTCCCCGAGTAGTGGCGAGCGAAAGGGGACTAGTCTAAACTTTGTAAACTGCGCTTGGCAGCAATGCCAAACAGAAGGATCTAGGTCCACATGTTTATGGAGTGTTGTAAGATGGTTGCGTTTACAACCTAGAAACGTAAGGTAGAGGTAAAACAAAAGTAACATTCCTAGTTGAAGCGAGCTGGAAAGCTCCGCCAAAGAAGGTGATAGCCCTGTAAGCGAAAGGAGTTATTATTCTACTGTGACATATCTTAAGTACTACGGAACTCGTGAAATTCCGTACGAAACCGGGTCGACTATGACCCAAGACTAAATACTTCTTAAGATCGATAGTGAACAAGTACCGTGAGGGAAAGGTGAAAAGCATCCCTGTTAGGGAGGTGAAATAGTACCTGAAACCATATACTTACAAGGAGTCGGAGCCTGCCGCAAGGCGGGTGACGGCGTGCCTATTGAAGAATGAGCCAACGAGTTTGCTGTATGTGGCTTACATAAGCTCTGATCGGAGCGTATGTGAAGTGAAAGCGAGGGTTAATAGCCCGCATCTTATTTTATTGTCAGGACGCGTTAATTTGTGTCCCGACAATAATTTAAGAAAGTCGCATGCACAAGACCCGAAGCCGGGTGATCTAGCCATGGCCAGGTTGAATCTCGCAGAAATGCGAGAGGAGGACCGAACCCACAAGCTGTGCAAAACTTGGGGATGAGCCGTGGCTGGGGGTGAAATTCCAATCGAACTCGGCGATAGCTGGTTCTCCTCGAAATAGCTTTTGGGCTAGCCTCGAGCGTTTAACCTAGGGGGTAGAGCACTGAATGAGAGCGGGTCGCAAGATACCGTTTTCAACCAAACTCCGAATACCTAGGCCTACAGCTCGGGAGTCAGACTATGGGCGCTAAGGTTCATCAGTCAAAAGGGAAACAGCCCCAATCGCAATCTAAGGTCCCAAAATATATGCTAAGTGTAAAAGGTGGTGTCGCGACTGCGACAACTAGGAGGTTGGCTTAGAAGCAGCCATCCTTTAAAGATAGCGTAATAGCTCACTAGTCAAGTTGCCGCGCGCCGAAAATTTATCGGGGCTAAGCATATTACCGAAGATGCGAATTCTCCGTTTTTGCGGAGAGTGGTAGAGGAGCATTCCATAAGCATTGAAGCCATGCCGTGAGACATGGTGGAGCCTATGGAAGAGAGAATGTTGGCATGAGTAGCAAAAAGGCAGGTGAAAACCCTGCCCACCGAAAATCCAAGGGTTCCTGGGCAACGCAAATCGACCCAGGGTTAGTCGGTCCTAAGGCGAGGCCTGTGTAATGCTGGCGTAGTCGATGGATGAGCTGGTTAATATTCCAGCACTACTGTGGTTTTCCAATGGGGTAACGCAGTCTCAAAGTTTGAACGTTCTAATGGTATGAGCGTTGGCTGTTTGGCGAGACGATCCAGGCAAATCCGGATCGCCAGTCTTGCTGGGCGGACAAAAGATGAAGCCTCGGCCGAATCAATTCAGGCGGACAGATTGCCCAGAAAAACCTCTAGGGCTAAGATCGCAGCAACCGTACCGTAAACCGACACAGGTGGGTGAGTCGAGAAGACTAAGGTGTACGAGAGAACCTTCGTTTAGGAACTCGGCAAAAAAGCGGCCGTAAGTTAGCAATAAGGCCTGCCCCGAGCAATCGGGGCCGCAGCTAAAGATCTCAAGTGACTGTTTAACAAAAACACAGCTCCCTGCTAAATCGTAAGATGATGTATAGGGGGTGATGCCTGGCCAGTGTCCGAACGTTAAGGGGAGAGGTTAATTCCGAGCAATCGGAGTGAAGCTTTGATCCTAAGCGCGGATGAACGCCGGCCGTAACTATAACGGTCCTAAGGTAGCGAAATTCCTTGTCGGGTAAGTTC
>CAYUHZ010000045.1:0-7166 GCA_964444625.1 uncultured Gammaproteobacteria bacterium
TGGGACAAGCTGGGTGGCAAATAGCGCCATTTTTAACAACGGCGCCAACGTCGGCATCGGGACGACGAATCCGCAGGCACGACTGCATGTTGCAGGAGGTGGCATATTAACGGGCGGCCCCTCTCCTTACGTTCTTTCTGGCACCTTTTCTTGCCCTTCTGGCGACACTGCTGTTTCTTATCGTACTATTCCTTATAATCATCATTGCACAACTACTTTACATGATTGGTCTCCTGCAGGTAATTACATCGAATCTTGCACTCATTGTTATTGGCATGAGGGTGGTAGTTGGCAATGCGATGCATATTACGCCACAGCTATAGTTCTTTGCAATCCGTAACGGTACCCGCGTAGACGAACCATAACGTAGCCATATCTTGCTCAATGGCCAACCCTTGGTTTGCATATGCGAGCCCGAAGTACGGGTCTTACGATTAAAACCAATTAATCTCTATATCAAAGAACTAAACAATGAGAAACTTGTTGTTGGTTGCGGCGATTCCGGAAGTTTTGATTATTTAGTTAATGGTTTGAGAAAGGGATACGAAAATCACCAGGTTATCCGCCCAAAATAGCCAAATTTTATCTCCCGAATTTTTATTTCCAAATTTGTCAATATATGGTCTTGCGATGACCATATAATTCTTTTTGAAGAAATAATTTAGATTATTCGGAGGCTCAATATCATTAAACTCAAAAAGGCTATGAATAAACCTTAAATAATCTTTATCGTCCAAAAAGATTTTTCTTTTATCCACGCCCCGACTCAGTACATGATAAATATTATCAACAAGAAAAATTCTCTGCATTAAATTAATTTTACAGTAAATCTATGGTCATCGCAAGACCATATATTTAGGAGTTTTGATTATTTTGTGATATTATTTATAATAATTAAAGAAAAGGTCGATTCATGTTAATAACTAAATAATCTCTATGTCTAAGTTAAATAAAGTTTTATTTGCCACTATTGCTATTTTATTGGTAATTTTAGGCATTGTCATCTATTGGCAAAGGGCTGGGTTTGAAAAATCTTATTGGGCGGTTTATTTGGACACTGGCGATGTTTATTTCGGAAAATTGAATCGGTTTCCAAAATTATCATTAACCGATGTTTATTTTCTCCAGAGAAATCCCGACGACCAACAAAATCCTTTAAATTTGGCAAAATTCAACCAGGCCTTCTGGGGCCCGGAAGATAAGGTTTATTTAAATAAAAAGAATATTGTTTGGAAAGCTAAATTAAAAGGAGATAGCCAGATCGTCCAGTTTATTAAAAATCCACAAGCCAATCAGAATCAACAACAAGCTCAGCCGCCAGCTCAAGAACAGCCTTCTCAACCGCAGCCTTCTCAACCGCAGCCGCCAAAAGCCAAAGGCCAAAAGTTGTAGCCGCGGCTCGGGTCGGAATTCGGGATGCTACAATAAGAATTATCCGGAGTAAAAGCCCAGCTTCTGATTATTACGCTTTAACCGTCGGCAATCGCTCGGCCCAGATTGCCATTTGCAAAGAGAAAATAACCGCTTCTTCGGCTTGCGACACGGCAATGACCGGAAAATATGAAATTACTTCTTTGGGCCAGGCTTTTACCAAACGCCGTCAGGTGCGGGCGATTCTTTATGTTGATTGCGCAACCGGTGAAGTAAAATTAGAATCAGAAAGAGAAACAGCAATATAAAACCATTGACTATTGGCAATGACTATTAACAACAAAAGCCAAAAGTCAAATGTTGAAAAAAATTATAAATATTTTAAATCCTCGGCCGGCGATTGGCGGTTTGGAAATTTCTGATTCGGCTTTAAGATTCGCGCTTGTTAAAGAAAATAAATTAACTCTTATTTCTTTGAATTTGCCAGCCGGAACGTTTGAGGAGGGAAAGATTAAAAATAAAGAAAGTTTCAAGGCAGCCCTTTCTAAGCTTCATTCCCAGATTGCTTCTCGGCAAAAGAAAAAAATTTATACCATATAGGCCATGCGCCGAGCGATGCATGGCCGCAACGCACGACCGCATCTATTTGGCCGTGGCCGGGATCAAGATCTTCCCACGGTCCGGTGAAGATCGGGATAATTTCTTTTAGGTCTGACTGCTTGGTAGTTGATCTGCCTTTGCGCCAATCTCTGGCCTTGTAGAAGCCGCCAACCTTTCTTTTGATCGTCGCTTCGCTCATGGCGAATAATTTGTTTGTAGCCGATTCAGCATGCGCCCAGAGATTGCCTCGTTTTAATAACGAAACATAATCCGAAATAACCGGATACGGCAGTTCGCCACGGATTTCCGAGGATGCCTCCCAGACGGTTTTTAAAGCAGCAACAGAATCCGGAGCATAGATTTATTTTCTGCCTCGTTTTTCAATTTTAAATGCGCTTTTTAGCTGCAGTCGTCTGAATTTCCGAATAGCCGTTTTTTCATGCATTTCGGTGGTTTCACGGACATTAGCCATGATTTCGCCTTTTCTTTGCTTGGCAACTTTAATATATTCGCTTAAATAACGCGAAAATGCCTAATTTTTAGTATTCATAGCCACAACTGGCTATGGCAACCCAATTATGAGCCATTCAGAAGAGCTTCGGCAGCCTTTTTTATGAGCTAAAAGGGCTCATTTACATAAACCAATAAAAAAATTATAATAGATGCACATAACCAAACAAGGCAAAAAAATAATATTTTCCGGAGTTCAGCCTTCCGGCAGCCTTCATCTTGGCAATTATATCGGCGCCATATCGCAATGGGTAAAAATGCAGCAAGAATACGATTGTATTTTTTGCGTGGTTGATTATCACGCGATAACCGTAAAGCAAAACCCTGATGAGTTGAAGCGAAGAATTATCGAGATCGCGAAAATTTATTTGGCATCAGGCATTGATCCGAAAAAATCTATAATTTTTCAACAATCTGACATCAAGGAACATACTGAATTGGCTTGGATCTTAAACACCATTGCCAGAAATAGCGATTTGACCAAGATGACTCAGTTCAAGGATAAATCCGGCGTTCAGTTTGATAATCCGGAATTTTATTTTGCGAATACGATGAAAGATTTTTCTCAAGAAATGAAAAAAATCAAACACACCACGGAAATCAATGTTGAGTTGCCGAAGATTATAACGCTTTTTGTAAAAGAATTATTTGAAGAGTACAAAAAAATATTGCATCTATTTAATAGGGTTGATGTCGGCCTATATGATTATCCGGTTTTGATGGCAGCCGATATTTTGCTTTATAATACCGACGCAGTGCCAGTTGGCGATGACCAAGCTCAGCATGTTGAACTAGCCAGAACCTTGGCGCGCCGCTTTAACCAGCAATTCGGCTTGACCTTCAAGGTTCCCGAGGTTATTATCAGGAAAGAAGGCGCTCGTATCATGGGCTTGGATAATCCTGCGAAAAAAATGAGCAAAAGCGCTTCAAGTGAAGCAAATTTCATCGCTTTGCTGGATAAGCCAGAAGCGGCAGCCAGGAAAATTATGCGGGCGGTGACCGATTCTGGCAAAGAAGTGAGATATGATTCCAAGGAGAAGCCAGCAATTTCCAATTTGCTGGCTATTTATTCGGCTGTTTCCAAAAAAACCATTAAAGAACTAGAAAAAGAGCATGCCGGCAGGGGGTATGGCGATTTTAAAAAAGGTTTGGCAGACGAAGTTAGGAATTTTTTATTTGCTTTTCAAGAGAAATATTTTAGCATCAGCGATGACGAAGTCAGGCAAATTTTAAAAGGCAGCGCCGAAAGATTACAGCCAACCGCCTTTGAGACTATTAAAAAAATCAAGGATAGGCTGGGGATTAACATCGGATAAGTTTTAGTTTAATATTAAAAATTATAAAATCGGAATTAAAATTATCTTTAAAAGTTGTTTATGAGAAAGCTTTTTTTTGTTTTTATATTTTTTATTATTTTGAATCCATTGCCAGCTTCCGCCGCCGAATCTTTTATGTTCCTTTCATCCGGCAGTGGAGTTTTTTCTTCCAGCAAAGATTTTACCGCTAGATTGGCAATCAACAGCGGCCAAGAAAAAGGCATTAATGCGGCAGAAGCTGTTTTAAAATTTGATCCTAAGGCTGTAAAGGTAAAAGCCATATCCACGGATAAATCTATTTTCGAACTCTGGACGGTCAAGCCTGTTTTTTCAAATACAGAAGGGACCATCACCTTCGGCGGCGGATTGCCAAAGGCTTTTAAAGAAACCGCCGGAGTAATTTTTAATATTACTTTTATTCCCCAGAAGCGCGGTAAAACTTTATTAGATTTTGCCAGCTCCACCAGCATTTTGTCAGCCGATGGCAGTGGGAAGAATATCATCAAAGAAGCTTGGCAAGCCAGATTAACTTTTGATACTGCAACAGCAGTCAGTCAAGCGCGGGCGATGACGGCGAAATTTAGCGGAAGAATCTTGTTGCAGGTGGAGCGAAACGGTGAAGCCTGGTACATTTATCCGGTTGATAATAGGCGATATTATTTAGGTCGACCGCTTGACGCTTTTAATTTGATGAGAAAATTAAGCCTAGGCGTTACGCACAAATATATTGCTTCCTATACGACTTTTCCCAAAGCAGTTGCCGGTAAAATATTGCTGGACGTGGAAGACAGCGGCAAGGCTTATTATATCTATCCCATAGACAGGAAAGCTTATTATCTAGGGCGGCCGGATGACGCCTTTAAAGTAATGAGAGAGTTGGGGTTAGGCATAACCAACGACAATATCGACAAGATAATTGATTGGGCGATATAGATTTTTATTTTTTGACTTCAATGCTTGAATTTGCTATTCTTCTATTATTATTAAATTCATATAAATTACTAATAATTTTAATTTATGAACAAGATTATCAAGCATTATAAGCACCATCAAAAGGCTGTTTTGATAACAGTCGGCGCCTTGGCGGCAGCGGGAGTTTTGTTTTATGGGGTTTATTATTTTTTGGAAAACCAGGGTTTAACCCCGGAGGCGGCTAAAGCAAAAACGGAAGAATTTATCAACAAAAACTTATTATCTCCCGGAACAACAGCGGTTGTTGAGCAAATTACCGAAGAAAACGGTTTGTATAAAGTTTCTGTAAAGTTATCTAACGGACAGCAAATAGATTCTTATATCAGCAAAGATGGAACAAAGTTTTTTCCCCAAGTAATGGATGTTGCGGAGGTTGAAAAACAAACCGTCCAATCTGGCAATCAGGAACGGGCGGCTGAAGCCACGCGCAATGCTGAAATTCCAAAAACCGACAAACCGAAAGTCGAGTTATTTGTTATGAGCCATTGCCCTTATGGCATCCAAATTGAGAAGGGCATCATACCGGCGATAGAGACCTTGGGTAATAAAATTGATTTTTCTCTTAAATTTTGCGATTATGCCATGCACGGAGAAAAGGAATTACAAGAACAACTGGCTCAATATTGCATTCAGAAAAATGAACCAGCGAAGTTGTTAGGCTATTTGAAGTGTTTTCTCAAGGCTGGAGATAGCGCTGGCTGTTTGAAAACCGCTGGCGTGAATTCAGCTAAGCTCAATTCATGCGTAACGGATGCCGATAAACAACACAAAGTAACAGAGAAATTCAAAGATCAGGCCTCTTGGGGCGGCAAATTCCCTCCGTTTGATATTCATAAAGATGATAACAAGAAATACGGTGTCCAAGGATCTCCAACCCTGGTGATAAACGGCGTACAATCAGGTTCTGCCAGAGATTCTTCCAGTCTGCTTAAATCTATTTGTTCTGGTTTTAGCAATACTCCCGCAGAATGCCAGAAGAGTTTGTCAAACGCTTCTCCTTCCGCTGGATTTGGCGAGGGCACGGCGGCGGCCGGTTCTGCGGCCGGTTGCGCAGAGTAAAAAAATTGGATTTATATAAAACCCCCGTAGCGCAAAAAGCTCGGGGGTTTTGACTTCCGGCTAATTTTAGGATAAAATTTTGATATAATTAATCAAATAAAGTTATGAAAACTTTAATTGTTTATTATTCTTGGTCAAAGTTAGCCAGCACAGAAAAGGCGGCTAAATGCTTAGCAGAGAAATTTGCCGCTCAAACAGAAAAATTAGTTGATAAAAATGAGAAAAGGGGCGCTATCGGATGGGTTTATTCCGGCAGAAAGGCGTTTGCCCAAAAAACCACCGAATTAGAGCCAATTCAAGCGAATTTAGATGAGTTTGATATGATAGCGATAGGCGGTCCAGTTTGGGCTTGGAATATTGCGCCACCGATTAGAACTTTCCTGGCTACTCAAAAATTTATCGGTAAAAAAATATTATTTTTTTGTACCATGGGATCGTCTGGTGATCAGCGGAGTTTTGCTAACATGAAAGCTTTGCTAGGCGAAGAATCTCGGATCATGGGGGAGCTTTCTTTGACCGCTAAAGAGGCAATCAAAGGCGAGTATAAAGAGAAAATAGATAAATTTTACAAAGCATTAAAGAGCAGATTTAAGCTATTGGCCTTTGCGCTATTGGTTTATTGATTTTAAGTTTATGGCATTAATTTTTGACATCGAAACTATCGGAGAAGAATTCAAAAGCTTGGATGAAACTACCAAGCATAGCCTAACTCGCTGGATCAGGCGTGAAGCTGGCGAAGACGAAGGCAAATATAATTTTATGCTGAAAGATCTGGAAGAAGGCCTTGGCTTTTCACCGCTTACCGGAGAGATAGTAGCGCTTGGAGTTTTTGATACGGAAAAAAACAAAGGCGTTGTTTATTACCAAGCCCCGGAAAAAAAAGAAGAAGAGCATCGCGAAGAAAATTTTATTTTTAAAGCTACCAATGAAGAGCAAATGCTAAAAAATTTTTGGCAAGGGGTTAATAGCTATCAAGAGTTTATTAGTTTTAACGGTCGGTCTTTTGACGCGCCATTTCTTCATCTGCGCTCAGCTATCCATGGCATCAAGCCGGCGAAAGACCTAGCGGCCAGCCGATATTTATCAAGCCAGCCTTATGCCGCAAAGCACATTGATTTGCTTGATCAGCTTACTTTTTATGGCGCTGTCCGCCGTCGCGGCAACCTTCATCTTTATTGCCGAGCTTTTGGCATAGATTCCCCCAAAGCGCTGGGAATAACCGGCGACGATGTCGGCCGTTTGTTTAAAGAAAAAAAATACCAGGAGATTGCCGAATATAACAGCTGGGATTTGGTGGCTATTTGGGAGCTTTATAAAAAATGGCAGCTCTATTTTAAT
>CAYUHZ010000046.1:0-2926 GCA_964444625.1 uncultured Gammaproteobacteria bacterium
AACCCTTCCTACAAGGTAACCTCGGGGCAAGCCCACGAGGAATTAGTGATTAAATTGCCTAATTCTCATGCTAACAGGTATAAAAAAAAGCGATAAATAATAGCAGTTGAAACGCTCAGTCCAAAATGTGCCTGAACCAGCATTTTCATTTTTAACGGCCTGTAATTGGCAATCCGCTTTTGTTCCTCAATGAATTTCCTTGCTTCCCGGGTTAGTTTTAAATTAGGCTGATTTTTGACCGGCAGGCAGGCGTTACCCCTTTTACCGTAATCCCTGAACTTCCGTTTATAGTAACGCTTCCTGGAAATGCCGAAAACAGAGCAAACTTCCTTAACCGGTTTGTGGCGCTTGCCTGTTTGGCTATATCAACGGAATCTTTGCGAACGATCTTATTTAATTGGACTTGGCATAGTGTCCATAAATTAATAGTTAACAGGCGTTACCCTTAACTATGCCAAGCGTCACCCTATGGTGTTAACTGTACAGGGGATTGACAGAAATATTAATAACCTATACCATAGGTATAGGCATAAATATTCATTTTAAATTTTATGGAACAAAAACACGACAAGCAAAGAGTTTTACTTAATTTCAAGAAAGCTCAGAGCCATTTAGCTAAGGTTATCTCTATGGTGGAAAAGGGAGAGTATTGCATTAATATCATGCAGCAGAATTTAGCAGTAATTGGGCTGCTTAAATCAGCACATCAAACGTTAATGGAAAATCATTTGCGCACTTGTTTTATTAATGCCATGGAAACCGGAAATAAAGAAAAGAAGAACCAAATGGTTGAAGAAATACTAAAAGTTAGTAAGTTTTTAAATAAGTAATATGAATAAATTAAAATTAAACCTTCGAGGCATGCACTGCAAGTCGTGCGAAATATTAGTTGAGGATAATTTAAAGGAAATCAAGGGAGTGGCTGAAGCGAGAGCCGATTATCGGAAAGGGGAGCTTGAAATAACGCACCAAGGAGAAAGCTTAGATTTAACTTTGATAAGAGAGGCTGTAAAAAAGGCTGGCTATAGCTTGGGGGAGAAAGAAAAAATTGGATTTTTTAGCGCAAAAAAAGAGGATTATCAGGATTTGGGTGTTGCTTTTTTATTTTTAGCTGGCATTTATTTTATCAGCCAGAGTTTTGGTTTATTTAATTTTAACCTTGGCGCAGCTTCTGAAAAATTGACCTTGTCTATGATTTTGTTAATCGGTTTAACCGCTGGATTTTCTACTTGCATGGCCTTAGTCGGCGGTTTGATAATCGGGCTTTCCGCCAAACACAACCGAGCTCATTCGCAAGCTACGCCGCTTGAAAAATTTCGCCCGCATTTATTTTTTAATTTCGGCAGAATTGTCGGTTATATTTTTTTAGGCGGATTGTTGGGTTTAGCCGGGTTAGTCTTGCAGCTTTCCAGCGCTACTTTGGGAATTTTAACTATTTTTATCGGGTTAGTTATGCTTGTCTTGGGCTTCCAGCTTATTGAAATATTTCCTTGGGTGAATAACCTACAACTTACATTGCCTAAGGGTCTGGCAAAGATTTTTGGTCTAGGCAAAAAAGATCGTGAATACAGCCATATTAACTCATTTGTTTTAGGCGCATTGTCTTTTTTTCTGCCGTGTGGTTTCACGCAGGCGATGCAAGTGTACGCCATCGGCACCGGAAATTTTTTCGCTGGCGCGGCGGTAATGGGACTTTTTGCCATAGGAACAATGCCCGGCCTATTGGGTATCGGCGGACTTGTTTCGGCGGTTAAGGGGACGCTAGCCAGAAGATTTTTTAAATTTGCCGGTTTAGTTGTAATAGTATTTGCCCTTTTTAATATTAATAACGGACTTGGCTTGGCCGGCTGGAATTTTGCTTATGATCAAAAAAGAGAGACCGTTGCCAGCGATCCTAACGTGTCAGTGGAAAATGGCGTGCAAATCGTTAGAATGGCTGAAACCAACCGCGGGTACGAACCGAACGCATTTACCATAAAAAAAGATTTGCCTGTTAGGTGGATTATTGACGCGCAAGCGCCATATTCTTGCGCCGCCAGCTTGGTTGTACCGAAGCTTAATATCAGAAAAAATCTGCAAGCGGGCGAAAATACCATTGAATTCACGCCTACCGAGGAAGGCAAATTGAAATTTTCTTGTACAATGGGGATGTATACAGGAGTCTTTAATGTTGTTGATGACGAGGGAAGCATCCCAATAACAAATGAAACAGATAGCCAGCCAGAAGTTTTATCAGCTGGTGGTTGCAGCGGCTGCAGTGGCGAAGTTGCTGGTGGTTGCAGTAAGTCATCTGGCTCGGTCGGCGGTTGCGGTTGCGCAAAATCAGGATCTTCGGCAAATTGCCATTAATATCATATAATATCAAAATAATATGCAAAAAATATCAATTTATCTAGCAAGTTCTCTGTTTATTGTCGCCGGCACGGTTGGTATTGCTGTCGGTTATTTCTTAACTCCGCAATACGCGTTGTCAATGTATGACAAGAATCCCATGGAACTGGGGAGAGCCGATCGCTGGCTTGATTTGCGCTATCTTAACGCAATGATAGCGCACCACCGAGTGGCGATTTTGCTTGCTGAGCAGGCAGCGAGCGAGAGTCAACGGACAGAGATCAGGCAGTTGGCGGATAAAATTAAAAAAAATGAGCCGGAGTTGATTGATGAACTATATCAATGGAAAAAAGATTGGTATGGAGACAGAAGAAAGGCCGTTGATCAAAATGCGGCAAATCTAGGAAAATATGATGAAAAATTTGATTTGCGCTTTATCAATGCCCTGATCGCCCACCACGAGGAAGGCATTTCGATGACTAAAGAAGTTCGCCTGAAATCAAGCCGGGCTCAAGTATTAGATAATGCTGACGCGGTAGAGAATTTCTTAGCCGGTAGTTTGCAGGGATTAATTAATTGGAGAAATAGTTGGTAT
>CAYUHZ010000046.1:3026-6842 GCA_964444625.1 uncultured Gammaproteobacteria bacterium
TAAATTTTATGTTTAAGCAGGTTTATCAAATAAAAGGCATGCATTGCGCAAGTTGCGCTAGCGTTATTAGTAAAAAGATTTCTAAGTTGAATGGAGTAAGTGACGTTACTGTTAATTTTGCAACCGAGAAAGCTATTATAGTTTTTGATCAAGATAAGCTGTCGGATGAAATTATCAATAATCAAGTCAAACCGCTTGGTTACAGTTTGTCGCCGTTAGTTGAATTTGGGAAAATTAAAAAAGAAAAAAGTACCAGCGGAGAAGGGAAGAAAAAAAATAGGGACCTAGAAAAACAAAAAAATAGAGCGCAATTCGTCTTACCGCTGACCTTGTTAGTTTTTTTTGTTATGATGTGGGATATCGCGGCTCAAGTGTTTGTTCTGGTTCCGAATTTACCGTTGCCCATGGATCTGTTTAATGCCATCGCCATGATAGTGGCGACTATTTTTATGTTTTGGATCGGCCAGCCGTTTATCAGCGGTGTGAGCCGTTTTATTTTTTATCGCGCAGCCAACATGGACACCTTAATCGGCTTGGGAACCTTGACCGCCTATTTATACAGCGCAATTATTTTTTTTCTTCCGGCGATAAGGGAATATTGGGATTTGCCGGATTACACTTTTTTTGACGTAACTATTGTAGTAATCGGATTTGTCACTTGGGGGAAATATATGGAAAACAAAGCGAAGTACAAAACCGGAGAGGCGATAGAGAAACTTTTGAGCTTACAGGCGAAAACCGCGACGGTTATTAGGGGAAATCAAGAAATAGAAGTCCCCTTGGCAGAAGTGAATGTCGGTGATTTAATCATCGTTAAACCAGGAGCTAAAATTCCTGTTGATGGCAAGATTATAGCAGGGCAAACATCAATTGACGAATCAATGATTACTGGCGAGCCAATGCCAATAGACAAAACAGTAGGTGATTTGGTGGTAGGCGGCACTATCAATAAGCAGGGTAATATCAGATTTGAAGCAAGTCGGATCGGAGCCGACACTATGTTATCACAGATCGTTAAAATGGTTGAAGATGCCCAGGGTTCAAAAGCGCCTATCCAAAAATTGGTAGATCAAATTTCCGCTTTTTTTGTGCCGATAGCTTTATTAATTGCGGCATTGTCCTTTTCAGCTTGGTTGATATTTGGCGTTAACTCACTTGGCTTCTCTGGCGCTTTATCCTTTGCCATTTTATCCTTAGTCGGCGTCTTGGTGATCGCTTGCCCTTGCGCCCTTGGCTTGGCTACGCCGACGGCTGTAGTGGTGGGCGTTGGCAAAGGGGCACAAAACGGTATTTTGATAAAAAACGCAGATAGCCTGCAGTTCTTGAGCCAAGTTGATGCCATGGTAATAGATAAAACAGGCACCATAACCAATGGCAAGCCGGAAGTAGTTGAGATAATTGTTTGCGATGAAGTTTATAAGATAGAAGATATTTTGATATTTGCGGCGAGTGTAGAAAAATTATCAGCACATCCACTGGCCGAAGCCATTATTAAAGAAGCGGAAAAAAGAGGCTTGTCTTTTCTTCCCGCCAGCGACTTTGAATCACTTGACGGAATTGGAGTTAGGGCGGTTGTCAGCGGAAAGAGAATTTATATCCATCGTCCAGATAAAGATGAGGTGGTCAGCGAGCAATTAAAAAAAATTCAACAGCAAGGCAGGACAACTGTTTTGTTGGATATCGACGGAAAACTATCAGGTATTTTTGTTATCAGTGATACCATTAAAGTTGACGCGAAAAAAGTCATCGCAAAGTTACGCAAGAATAATATAAAAATTTTTATGCTGACCGGAGATAATCATCTGGCTGCCAGTCAAATTGCCGAACAAGCAGGTATTACGGAAGTTATCTCTGAGGTTTTGCCAGGAGACAAGGCGCAAAAAATTAAAGAATTGCAACAAGCAGGTTTGGTGGTGGCAATGGTCGGCGATGGCATTAACGATGCTCCAGCCTTGACACAAGCCGATGTGGGCATCGCCATGGCGACGGGTAGCGATATTGCCATTGAGTCTGCTGGAGTGACGATTATTGGCGGTGATTTGAAGAAATTAGCTCAGGCGGTAAAGTTATCCCAAGCCACCATGAGAACAATTAAACAGAATTTATTTTGGGCTTTTATTTATAACTTAATCGGCATACCCTTGGCCGCCGGCTTGTTTTACCCGATTTGGGGCATTACCCTCAATCCTATTTTTGCCGGTCTCGCTATGGTTGGCAGCAGTCTGTCTGTAGTGAGCAATTCATTAAGATTGAAAATTAAAAATTTGGACTAACAATCGCCGTATTAAAAATTTTTACAAAAATTTTTACTCTTGAAATAAAAACAAAATAATGCTAAATTACAAAAAAGGATTCATTTCCTTTTTATTTTGGTTTATTTTGGCAAAATTTATTATTATCTCGGCCTACAAAAAGATGCCAATAGGCGCGTGTAGCTCAGTCGGTTAGAGCAACGGTCTTATAAGCCGTAGGTCGATGGTTCAAGTCCATCCACGCGCACCAAGATGTACGAAGCGAGTCTAATGGCTCGCTTTTGTGCTGATGTTCCGATTTTTCTCCCGGTTCTAGCCGATTATAATCGTCTTCCAATTTTTTATACTCTTCCTTAATAATCTGCAACCATCTTTTATGCGAAAGATAAAGGACTTTATCGCGTAAAATTAACTTGGTTCCAGCCGCTCGCAGGATCTCCCGTTTTGTCGCCAAATCGCAATTTTTAAAATGAATTCTCGCATAGGTAGCGAAGTTAAAAGCTTTCTCGGTTAGCTCGATCCATTCGTCCGCCCGTTTCTCGATTTCTCTGACATTCTCTCTCAATCTCATAATCTTATTTTGCAGTTCATCCCGCTCTTTTATAAACGTTTCATCATTAATCAGGTCTCGATAACGCATCTTGGTCAGGTTATTGAGTTCAAGTTGTGTGCCCACCAAAGCTTTTTGCTGGGTTTCATAAATTTTCGACCGGTCTTCGATTTCCTTGTCATTATTCCGTCTTAATATTTCCAACGCCCAATCCCTAAATTCTGGAAGGATGGTGACTCGGCTAAGACGATCGTCGATCTGCTTTTCTAAATCCGCTAAAGTTATCGGCGCTTGTTTACATTTGATATGCTTATTTTTTCTCGTGCAAGCATAATAAACATAGGTCGCGAATTCCTTTTTGCTTTTAACATATTTTCTCTTCTCATAAGCCGTAATCATACATCCGCATTCTCCGCAGACCAATAGTCCTGTATAAGCAAACTCGTATCTTTTCGGACGCGGCTTGCCGACCCGGCCTAAAATTTCCTGCACCCGGTCGTACTCTTCCAAGGTAATCATGGCTTCGTGATTGCCTTTATACTGCTTTTTACCGAATTGAAAAATGCCGGCATAAAACAAATTAGTCATCATCTTATAAAGTACGCTTCTGGATAATGGGCAACCTCCCATTCGTTTTTTCTTCACTTGCCGAAAGCCCCAAGCATCATTAACAATGGATAAAACTTGCGGTACAGAATAAGCGCCGGAAAGCATTAAATCCCAAATCTTTCTCACTAAATCGAACCGATCTGGATCCTTGATTATGGTTTTTGTTTCTCGGTCATTAAGGTAACCGATTGGCGCCTGGCAAGGCATCCAGCCGCGTTCGGCCTTACTATACATGCCTCGAGTAACATTCTTTTTCAAATCCAAAATAAACTGATTAGCCATGCCGCTCTCTACGCTAAAAAGTAAAACATTGTCGTCAGGCAGATATTCCCGGTCAATCGTCTGAATTGATTTAATCACTAATTCCTCGTGGGCTTGCCCCGAGGTTACCTTGTAGGAAGGGTT
>CAYUHZ010000047.1:0-6770 GCA_964444625.1 uncultured Gammaproteobacteria bacterium
AACTTGGATCAACCCACCAGATACCTCGTGGGCTTGCCCCGAGGTAATTCATTAAAGCTGGAAATTGTCCAAAAAATTATGCGAAAACAACAAGAAGGCTATCATTCTCCCGTAGCTGAAATTCAAGTGGAGAAACCAGAAGTGAGCGTCGCCGAGGAAGCGGTAATGCCGAGCGTTGAGGACTTGGATGTCCTTTTGCGCGATTCGGAAAACGTCGCAACGGTTGCTTCGATGTCGGAGAAAGAGATTGATGAGATGGTCGAAAGACGACAAGAGTCTCTTGATTATCTCCAGAATGTCAAAGTCATCAGCGAGTCGCGCTTGCAAAGAGTAGAGAATTTTAACCCTGTTGGCGATTTGAAGCCGACTGATTATGAGAGGCTGACGCAAGAAGGAATGATTGATGCGCCATACGCGGAACGCCTGAGAAAAATTGACGGAGTGATTGCAAAGCTTGAAGCACTGGACTATCCGTCCGTGGACGCGAAGGCACAACTGGAACAACTTTCGGAAGTTAGAAATTCTTTCCGCGAAAAGTTGGAAGGTCAGATTACGGAACGACAGCAAGAAATAGCGACTCGTCGCGAGGAAGTGAAGAACAAAGTTTTGGAGCATTACGCAAAGCGAACGGAAGAATTGGAGAGAACGATTGCAGAGATTGAATCCAATCCGCGCGTGATTGAACGATTGCAGACAATAGCGGAAAAAGATATGCAAGCGTTCTTTGCCAAACGAGAGGCAGAAAAGAAAGCGTTTGAAGTAAAAATTGAACAAGAAAGAAAAGCGGTCATCCAAGAAGCAACCCGTTACATTCAATCTCTTGGCGCAAGACATGGCAACGCCTTCAAGCGCCTCGGCGAGCTTTTGGGTAATGATAAGGTTGCCGAAGAATTGATGGCTGCGCTTGGCGAGGAAAACGTCAAAAAACAGCAGAGCGCGCTTGACCGCGTGCGAAGTAGACTTATAAATGCGGTCATTGACGGTGAAGGAGAAAAACAACTCAAAGACCCGAAGGAAATCGTACCGTGGAAAGTTGCGCCGACATCGATTCAATACAGAGAGGCGATTGATTTTTTGCGTTTTTATGAGACAGGGGAAACGTTGCGAGCCGCAGTTGATGCGGGCGACAAGCAAGCACAAAAATTATTGGAGCAGCGCGATGAAATCATTGCTGGTAATGAGGTAATTCGCAGATTAGTCGGTCCGCAGTGGGTTACCGGCCACAAAACAAACGAGCGGCGCATGGGCGCATTCTGGGCGGCATTTGAAACGAGGAAGAAAAACGACAAAGAAGACGTAACCGCCGCACGCAAGAAAGAGCGCGAGGAAGCCGCAAAGCGGGAAGCTGCATTCAAGAAAGCGACCGAGGAAATTATCAAGCGCGGAGGTTTTGTCGTGGAAGTCCCTGTTATCAAAGAAGTTCGCGGAAAAAAAGAGGTTATTGGTGAACAAAAAGGAGTTGTGCGGCTTGAAAAGGGAAAGTCCAAGAAAGGTAATGAGTTTTGGAAAGTGGCCGAAATCTTTGGTGTAATAAACGGGTTGAAAGTTGGAGATGCATCGCCGCTTGATATGCGTTCATTTCCGCAATGGCTCAGCGAATCAGCCAAGTTATACTTTGGAAAAGATTTTGTCGAGAGATTGGTATATGAATCCAAAGAGTAGTACATAAGTTTTCGAAAATTCTTAATGTCAGTTATGGGGAATGGGAGAAAATCCCCCGCCTTCAGGCGGCAACTTCAGTTTGAAAACCCCATGGTTTTATGTCAGAATAGTGGCATATGCAACAATATAGAACAACATCCCATTCAAAATACGATTTGAAAGCTCATCTCGTGTTTGTTCCAAAATATCCATATCTTTCGATCAGCGATCTAATGCAGAAAATCAATGGTAAAAGCTCATATAAATTTTTAGCATCATTCCCTGACCTGAAAAAATCTTCTGGGGTAGGCTTTTTTGGGCGAGGGGATATTTGGTAATATCTTCTGGTAATATTACTGACGAGATGGTTCAGGAATACATTGAAAGTCAGGAAAGGTTACAGATCCGACACGGTGAAATAAGGATAACCGAGTAGCGCTTTAGCGCCATTATAGCATTTTAAATCTTTCGGTTTTAGCCGATAGTAGTTCATTTCATTTCCGCAAACCATTTTCAATGTTCGCCGGAAGCGAGGGCGGGGCGGGCATTTTCTTCCTTTTTACCTCCTTTCCTGCCCACCCCGCCCGAGCGAGCGGTTTGGGATTTTGCGAAACGTCTGCGGCGTTTCTCTCAAAATAGGTTTGCGTATTATCAATTATAGACCACTTCCAAAAAACTTTTTTTATTTTTATTTATGATATAATAAATTTATTAATAATTTTAATTTTGAATACATGGCGCAACTTAAATATTCGGGTAAATTTGATTTAGGGAAACGCGAAGTAGAGAAAATCAGCAAAAAATTAGGAGAAAGGTTGGGCAGTGGCAGAAGCCGCGATTTTTGGCGCAGAGCGATTAAAGAAGGAATGGTAAAACAAATCGGCTCAGGGAAAAGAAGTTACGACAGTATAAAAAATGAATTAAAAAACTCAGGAGCAACTGAATATTTAATGAAATCGATAGAAAGGATCAGACAAGAAAGCAATAAAGTCGAAGTAAAAAAACATATCATCAGTAAATCCTTGGATCAATCTGGTGTTCCTAATAAGTTTGGCAATAATGCCAAAAACAGCATTTTTAACGCAGTAAATAAAAATTTTAACGCAGAAAGGACTGAAAACATTGGGGCAATCGAGAGAAATCAGTTTGGCGGCAACCTCCAGAAACCAAAATTCGCCAACGATTTAAAACCACCAGTAACAACCGCTTCGGCTCCTGCCAAACCAATTTTTAAACCTAGCTTGAATTAATTATGATTCATTATTTTCAGTTGTTATAGGACTGTGCCTATTTGAAATCATAACTATCATAGATAGCGTGGTAGTTAGCGGAAGCGTTCTTAAAACGGTTCCTGATAAATTTAGGAAATTTTATTTAGTTTGGGGTTTGATTTTCGCCATCTTTGTTGCTAGAGGCGTATTGCCTGTCATTATTGTCTTAATTGCCAACCCGGACTTATCTTTTTATCAGGTTTTGACCGTGTTATTTGCCAAGAATCAATTGGTAGAAAGATCTTTAAACGAATCAAAAATCTATTTGCTACTCAGTGGCGGTGTTTATTTGTTTTTGACTTTTTTGTCTTGGCTTTTTCTTGAAGAAAAAAATACGCTTTTTTAACCGAGCATTTTATTCATCGGCATGGTATTTGGTTTTATTCATTTTTTGCGATTTTTTATACCTCAATTATCTATATTTCATTATTGATAGAACCCAAGCTGGCTCTAGCGGTGTCTTTTGGCATGACGGTTTTTTTCTTAGCAGGTGGCATCAAGAAAAATTACCAAGAGAAAGAAAAGAACATGATCGAATCAAATTCCAGCCACTGGAGTAAGATTATATATTTAGAAATTTTAGACTTAAGCTTCTTGATTGACGGCGTAATCGGCGCTTTTGTCTTTACTTTGTCTGTACCATTGATTGTTCTCGGTATGAGATTGAGCGCTTTTTTATTCGTCACTTAACTATCAGAAATATTAACACCATCTCAAAGTATATCTATTTGAAAAATGGAGTTATGTATTCAATCGGCATGCTTAGCCTGTTTATGATTATGGAGAGTTTCGGCAGCCATTTCCCCAACTGGATTGCCCCTCCAAGCACTGCTGTTTTGTTATCCGTATTTTTTATCTCTCATATAAAAAAATTATCAAGTTTAAGTTGTTAAAAATTTGACGATCTTGTTTCAAATCAGTTGAATTTATCTCGGCATTTTTTTATTAATTTTTATAACGCGGTTTGCTTTATTTTAATTTTTATTTTAAAATTAATAATTAAACCTATGCCAAGAGATAAAATTATTATAATTTTTGGACCACCGGCCTCAGGCAAGGGAACCCAAGCCGATATGATAGCCGAAAAATTAAACCTGATTGTAATTTCTCCGGGCGAACTGTTGAGGCATGAGCTAGAGACAGATACTATTATCGGCAAAAAAAGCCAGAGATTAATGAAACAGGGGAAGTTGGTGTCCGATCAAATAGTTGAAAAATTAGTTTTTGATCAGGTCAACCAAGAAAAAAAATCTGCCGGTTTTATCTTTGATGGTTTCCCTCGTTCAGCCAAACAGCAGAGCAGACTGGTAAAGCTATTAAGGCGAAAAAACTGGTTAGATCAGGTTATCGCGTTGGAGATAAGTCTAACAGACCGGGTAGCGATAAGCAGAATTAGCGGTCGTCGAGTATGCGAGTGCGGAGCCTCTTATCATCTGCTTTATAATCCTCCGAAAAACGTCAGGCAATGCGACCTTTGTGGCAAGAAACTTATAACCAGGGAAGATGATAAGTTGCCAACAATCAAGCAAAGATTGAATTTGTATCGCCAGGAGGTGGTTCCATTGTTTGACTTTTGGAAAACTAGGAATAGATTTTATAAGACAGACGGCAATCATCCGATTAAAAAAGTAGCGCAAGACGTAGTCAAAATACTGCAAAAGAATAAATTAATATGATTATCATCAAAACAGCCAAGGAAATAGAAATTATCAGACAGGGCGGTAAAATACTTGCCGGGGTTTTGGCTCGGCTGATAAAAGAAGTAAAGCCAGGCGCTACAACCGGCGATTTAGAGGAATTAGCCTGTCTGCTGATTAAAAAATCCGGCGGACGCCCGGCCTTTAAAGGTTATAAATCAATGCATTCATCACGCGCTTATCCGACCGCGCTTTGCACTTCAATCAACTACGAAGTCGTTCATGCTCCGTCGCTACCATCAAGAATTATTAATTCCGGCGACATTATCGGAATTGATTTGGGCATGGAGTATCCTTTTGGTCAAGAAAAACACGGTTATTACACCGATATCGCCCAAACAGTCGCAGTCGGCAAAGTGAACAAAAAAGCCAAGAATTTATTGGCCGTTACCAAGAAATCATTAGCGCTGGCTATCGCTCAAGTCAAACCAGGAAACACTTTGCGCGATATCGGCAGGGCGGTGGAAAAATATGTTGAATCGCGGGGCTTTAGCGTGGTCCGAGATTTAGTCGGTCATGGCGTAGGCAATGCGGTTCATGAAGATCCGCAAATACCGAATTATGAAATAAACGGCTTGGGTTTTGAAAATGTTATTTTGAAGCCAGGCATGATCTTGGCTATTGAGCCCATGATCAATGAAGGCGATTGGCGCATAAAAAATTGCCGCGATGGTTTTACTATTGTTACCGCTGACGGGTCGTTAAGCGCGCATTTTGAGCATACTATAGCAGTGACGGAAAACGGTTATAAAATTATGACAAAACTATGACTATCCGTTATTTGGGCATTGATTGGGGTGAAAAAAGAATCGGCTTGTCCTTGGGCGATTCGGAAACCAGGATAGCCACTCCATTTAAAACCGTCAATAATATTAAAGAAATTTTAACCTTTATCAAAGCCGAAGAAATAGCGGAGATTGTTTTGGGCAAACCGTTGTCAATCGCCAATCGCCAATTTCCAATGTCCGAACAATTTGAAAATTTTTATAATAAATTAAAAGAAACGGTTAAAATTCCGATAAACCTGGTTGACGAGCGATTTACTAGCAAAGAGGCCGATTCTTTGTCGGGGGGAAGAAAAATCAAGACCAGAAGAGATCAAGTCGCCGCGATGTTAATTCTGCAAGCCTATTTTGACAAATTAAGAATCTAGTCTTATGGATGAAACCTACGGATTAAAAGCGATTACTTTGTTTTGCCAGCCTTTTCGCGAATACGATAGCAAGATCACTTTGTTCAGCCGAGAAAAAGGCAAGCAAGAATTAGTTGCTCGCGGCACCAAAAGATTGAAGTCAAAATTAGCGGGTCACCTGGAGCCTTTTAATATGGTTGAAGTGATGGCGATCAAGGGCAGGACTTGCGATTATATCGGCGCAGCTATCAGTGTGTCGTGCCATAATAATATTAAAAGCGATTTGTTAAAAATAAAAGCCGCAAGTCGAGCGGTTAAAGCGTTTAATCAAGCGACCAAATTAGAAGCGCCGGATCAAGCATTATATTATTTATTAAAGAATTTTTTAACGATAACCAATCAAGACAAAATAGACACAGATAAAATAGATTTTTTAACCGATTTGTTTCTTTATAAATTTATTTGCCTTTCCGGTTGCCAGCCGGAGCTTTCTATTTGTCTTGCCTGTGGCAAGCGGATTGAGCCGAAAGAGAATTTCATTGATATTCCCAATGGAGGCTTGATTTGCGGCGATTGCGGAAGAGGCGGGTTGACAATCAGCTGTGATTGCCTTAAAATATTCCGTTTGGCATTACTGGTTGATTTTGACCAACTGGTTAAAATAAAAACCGAAAAAAAATTGCGCCAAGATGTCAAGCAATTGGTTTGTTCTTTTTTTGAATATCATTTAACATCCAACAATATTACAGGAGGATGATATGGAGAAAGAAAAGAAAAAATTCGTAATTGTCGGATCAGACGGTTCAAGGTTATCGCTGGGCGAAGAAACCACTTCCGAGGCGGTTCGTCTGGCTCAGCAGGCAAAACATCGTGATGTTGACGCAAGATTGGTGGAGATCCACCCCGAGTATGGGGGAGTGACCGTTGCGTTTTGACATGCCGATTTTTGTCTAAAAGCCGCTTTTTAACAGCGGCTTTTTATACCTTAACAGGAAACCCCGCCCGACTAAGGCGGCGGGTCCAGGAGCC
>CAYUHZ010000048.1:0-6753 GCA_964444625.1 uncultured Gammaproteobacteria bacterium
TATTAGGTGGATGTTTTGTTAGTTATTTAAAACTTATTTGGCAAAATATATTTGGGCGGGCGTTCGGCAGTCCAGAGATTGATGCTTTCTTTTCTCGTTGTAGAATCGGAAGTGCTCACATAGTCCCCGGTTCGCTTCGCTGGAATCCCGATATTCATTCAAATAGACATTTTCGTATTTAACCGACCGCCATAAGCGTTCTGTAAAAATATTATCCATGCACCGTCCTCGTCCGCCCATGCTGATCCTGATCGTTTCTTTGTCATCCAATATGCCGGTATATTTCGGGCTGGTAAAATGGCGGCCTTGATCAGAGTTATGAATGTCTGGCGTATCTACTTCGAGCGCCCTTCTCGGATTGTTTATGCAGAATTCTATCTCCAAGGTTTCCGACAGTTCCCAACTGATGACGTATCGGCTATACCAATCTATGATAGCGACCAGATAAGCGAAACCTTTTAATAATCTGATATAGGTGATATCAGTGCCCCAGACTTGATTGGGGCGTATGATGGGCAGTCCGGACAAGAGATACGGGAACTTTCTCGCATCATTGTCCGGGTCGCTCAAATGCCGTTTTTTCTTTGGATAAATGGCTGTCAGCCCCATATTTTTCATCAGACTGATTGTCCTTTTTCTGCCGATATTTATATCATAATCGCGCAAGTCTTCCCTGATTTTTCTGTGGCCGTAGAACGTATATTTGGTGAATATTTCATCGATGGCGTTCATAATAGCGATGCCTTCCTGGTCAACAATCGGCTGGTAGTACGCGCTGGAGCGGGAAATGTCCAATAGATCGGCCTGGCCGCAAGACGGAAATATTATCAGTGTGCGCTTTATTCACCAAAGCCAATTTCTCGCGGTAGCTCAAGCTTGAATTTTTTTTCAGCCACGAGATTTCAACTTCCCGCCGGCCGATGGTTTTGTACAGTTCGTCAATGATCCTTTCCTGCGAATAATTTTCTTTTTTACGCTTGTCAGCGAACAAAATTTCTAATTCTTCTTCGGCTAATTTTTTCCATTTGCCGATCTGGTTAGGATGGACATGATAATCGCTGGACAGCTTGGAAATCTTTTCGCCCTTAAGAGCGGCTAAAGCGATGAACGCTTTCTGTTTTGGTGATAGTCTTTTCATATGCTTTCATTCTACCATATCCACCAAATATAGTTGTCCAGTAGATAGGTACATTATAGAGATTAGGCTGTTATTTGGGAAAATTTTCGTAAAGATACTTGAGCCAGTTATGGATCTTTGGCAATTTACAGCCAGCTAACTCTAGGGGTGTTTTGTTCTTTCTGGCCTTGAATTGTGATTCCCTCAAGACATGAAAGCGCCAATCAGTCAGAATTAGTTTAAGCCATTTGTTGATATTGATCGGTTTTTTGAAGCCTTTCATCAACTTGGTCCGTCGCTTGACGATATAATTAAACCCTTCCAGCACATTGTTGCAAGGACTCATTTCTGGATGATCGAAGCGGGCTAGCAACAGATCAAAGTTACGCTTCAGCACACCAAGCAATTCTTTCAGCTTCTTGTGTCCTTGATGTTCTTGAACGTACCTTTGCAATTTAGCTAAATTCGCTAATGCCTCGTCTTTGGTGGGGGTAAAGGGCACTTGCTCAACCAGTCTTTTGATTTCTCGGTCGGCTTCATTCTTGATCCTGACAAACGGGATTAATTGTCCGGCTCGGGAGTATTTGTGAAATATGCACAACTGGACTGGTATTTCCGGATTGACCTCGAGTAACAGCAAGTCATAGGTAGCCCGATTTTCTTCCTTAAATATCCTCCAGTTGGCAATATCCAACGTCTTGACGTCAAACAAAATCAACAGGACGATATCCTTGCCACGGTATTTGAGCCAGGTGCCATCGAGAGCATAGTAGCCGGAACGAACCGGTTTGAGCCAGGCACTAATGGCGAATTGACCGGGCACTTCGTCGGCATAACTTTCGATATGCTCAATCAGAGTATCTTTGGCAAAGACATCGATTTCGAACCAGCTGCGGAAAATATCCGAGACGTTGTTCAGTGAGAGTGAATACAGGTACATGCAGATCGCTTGTGCAATCACTTCACGTTCGAACATACCGAAGAGATCGGCCAGGTGCCAGATATAACCGCAGCCGGAACAGCGATAGCGCTGAAAATTCCGCTTGCGCCAACCGAGTTTAGTAAAAATTGTAAGGGACTTAAAACCAAATTTAATAACCGCTGGTAACTGACACTTGGGACAGAAATTTTTTTGAGCATGGCCGTAAATTAGTTTATTTATGAGTGATTGATTTTTCCAAATCGAATTATAATGCCTTAATTTTAATCTACGGTTAGCCAAGAATCAATATTTCCACCAACCTAATCTCCTACCAGTGCCGTTATTGTTTCTATATTATTTTTGGTATGATTAATTGTTAAACCAAAGATATGAATTATTCATTCAAGGAGATGTTGTTAATAATGATTGTTTCCTTGCCATTTTTATTCCCATGAAAGACCTTCAGCATGTTCATCTAATCCCGACTTATCGCTGCAACCTCGATTGTTCTTATTGTTATTCCGCTAAATATAGAAACATGTATGGAGAAATGAGCTGGAACAGATTTGCAAAAATTCTAGACTCTTTGCTGATTAATAATATTAAGAAGATACAATTCATCGGCGGCGAACCGACTTTGTGGCGTCATATTGATAGAGCGATAAAATTATCTAGTGATTCGGGGTTTAATGTGAGCTTGCTTACCAATTGTATAATTAGAGTAAAAAATTTGCCAGGAAACGTTTTGGTTAATGGCAATAATTTGTTGCGCGAAAAATCTCATAAGAAAATTATTGAAAATTTGATTTATTATCGTTCAAAAGGAGTTATTATCGGCTTACGTTTCAATTTAGACATAAAAACAACTGACAAGATGTTGTCTCAATACTTGGAATGGGGGATAAAGTACGCTGATCATATCAACGCCGCGCCTATAATTCCCCATGGTCTTGACAGGAAATTGGGGAAGAAAATATATAAATTTTGTAAAATGATTGCCGATAGCAACAAGATGATTAAATTGTCGAGAGCCATTCCGCTATGTTTATTTGCTCCGGCTGAAACAAGGTTTCTAAAAAAAACCGCGCATATGCATCATAGATGCATGCCTGCCGCAACGGGCATTGCCATAAACCCCGATGGCAGCTTTTTGGCTTGCGTAAATTTGAGCATATGTTTTCATCCAAAAGATTATGACAAGATAAACATGTTTAAAGCCAAGTGCGCGCCCGTGATAGAAAAAATAAAAACCGTCCCTTCTTTTGCCCAATGTTCTAACTGCCGGCATTACTTGGTGAAGTGTATCGGCGGTTGCTTGGGGATGAGAAACAATCTTAATGAATTAATCGCTAATTCCTCGCGGGCTTGCCCCGAGATAATTTATTAAAATAATGCGGAACAAAAAAATCGCCTTAATTTATTTTTATCACGCCAGGTTCGATTACACCCCGCTTGACCTCGGTTATATCGCCGCATATCTGATAAAAAATAAGCATCCAGCGAACAAAATTGAATTATTAGGCATCGAGGCGGATGAATTACATTTTTTCAAGAAAAAAAATAATTATCAATCCAAAGTCAGAAAAAGAGTCGACGACATACTTAAAAACAACCCCGATTACGCGTTCTTTTTTTTGGATAATATCATTAAGACCACGCTTTATTACGAGCTTTTATCGCTGGAGTTTAGCGCTATAATCAAGCCTTTGTCGCCTCATACGAAAATAGGCATTCATAGCTATCACATAAATCAAGAAAAATCTGTCAAAATATTGAAAAAACACGATCAAGTTGATTTTATTTTCAGAGGCGAACCGGAAAAAATTTTTTTGAATTTTTTCCGGTTTAAAAAGAAGACAAGAGTTAAGGGTATTACATTCAGGGAAAACAATGAAATAATAGCGAGCCCCGACGAAAAGATGTTGAATGATTTAAAAGAATTGCCTTCGCCTTATTTAACCGGATTTTTTAACGATTTTATAAAAAATAAAAGATTTAAATATGTTTTTTTGTCTACCAATAGGGGCTGTCCGTTCGCCTGTCATTATTGTTATCGCGGAACAAAATTCCCGAAAATCAGATACTTCCCCATAGCTCGAGTTTTAGACGAGTTAGCCTACTTGTGGGACGTGGGAGTGGTTGATATCGTTGTATTAGACGATAATTTCATAGTATCACCGGATAAATTTTTCAGCTTTGTTAGAGCTTATAAGAAAAGATTCCCATACGGCAATACGCCTGATTTGGGAATTATGACCCGACCGGAAATTTTTACGGAAAAAATAGTTAAAGCCATGGCTGAAATAAATGTAGACCGGGTCCAAATAGGCCTACAGTCAATAAATCCAAAAGTCCAGTATTTGATGAACCGTCCTGCCGATTTTAATTTTAAAATTTTCAGCAAAGTCAAGGGCTGGTTGAAAAAATATAATATCAAGCTCAGGCAGATAGATCTGATCTTTGGATTGCCTGGCGATAATTTCGCGCATTTCAAAAAAGCTCTTGATTTTGCCGTTTCTTTGGGCCCGAAAATGATGCAGATCAAACAACTGCATTTTATCGAGAATTCGCTATTAGCCAAACAAAAAAATCGATATGGCATAAAAGCTGGAAAACTCAGGTTTTTCAACGTTCCTTACGTTAACTCAAGCAATGGCTTTACCGAGGCAGATATGTTAAGATCGGCAGATTATGCCAGTCGGATCGCGAAAAAATATCCAGAGATCAAATTTCGCTTGTTATCAAAGCATAATAAAAACGCGGATTTGAGCAGATCTTAATACCATAATGACAGACAAAAAAGAATTAAAAAAAATCATTAAGAAAAAATCAATAGTTTTCGGCGCCGATCATCCGATTGTTTCCACTAATGGAGAAAGGAATACAACAAGATCGTCTTGGTTGGTTGATTTGAGAGCGACCGTGATGGATTCAAAGGCTCTGGGAATTATCGCGAATTGTTTCTGGAAAAAATATTCAGACACTTGGCCGTTTCAGGTTGGCGGTCTTGAAGCTGGGGCTATTCCGATAATTTCCGCCATTTTATTGAAAGGCCAGCAACTCGGGAAACCAATCAATGGTTTTTTCGTGCGCAAGGAAAGAAAAAAAACCGGATTGTGTCAGTTGATTGAAGGCAAGATTGACAAGCGCCCCATTGTCATAGTAGACGATTTGATAAATTCAGGCTTATCGCTAAAACAAGTGCTGGTGGCGGTAAAAAATGAAAGTAAGTTGCATTATGCAAAATCAGTTTTTGTAATTGTTGATTTTGAAAACGAGGAAACGTATCGTTTTTTGCAAGAAGAAAATATCAAATTAGAATTTATTTTTAAACTGCAAGAATTCGGTTTAAAAATAAAAAGCAAAAAAATAGAAAAACGAAATTCAGGCTTGTCCGGCGGGCAAAAAATCGTTTGGCGCTGTCGTTTTCCTATCCCGAATTATTATTTTGTCGTTCCGAAATCATCTCCGGCAGCGGATAATGATATGGTCTATATCGGAAGCGACAGCGGAATTTTTTGGGCCATTGATCAAATAGCCGGCAAAGTGGCCTGGTCATTCAAGACCGGCAAGCACAAACAGCAAAAGGGCATATTTTCCTCGCCGGTGATACACGGAAAAAATGTTTTTTTCGGCTCTTATGATGGCAATGTTTATTGCCTGGATAAAAAAAGCGGAAAATTAGTTTGGTCTTTTTCTGAGGCGGACTGGATCGGATCATCCCCGGTGATCGGCAAAAATATCGGCGCGTTGTTTATCGGACTGGAGCATTCTTTGCCCGGCAGGGGCGGAAGCATCGCGGCCCTTGACTTGAAAACCGGCAGAAAGAAGTGGGATTTTTTTGTCAAGGAGTATCTTCACGGCACGCCGGCCTATTGCGACGAGCTAGGGTTGGTAGCGATAGGGACTAATGACAGTGAATTGCTTTTGTTTGGAGCAAAAAGGGGAAAGTTGCACTGGAGATTCAGGGCGCGCGGCCCGATGAAATCGGCGCCGGTATTTTCAGTGAAACATCAGGTCGTAATTGTCAGCTCGCACGATGGTAATGTCTATGCGGTTGATATCAAAACCGGCAAACAATCATGGAGCGTTGAAACTGACAATCTGATTTATTCTACCCCCGTGATACACAGAGACAAATGCTTCGTAACTTCCAGCGATAAGAACCTTTACGTTATAAGCCTGAAAAATGGCAGGGTATTCACTAAATTTACCGTTTATGGTAAAATACCTATCATCCCCCAGCATCATGAAAGGTTCGCTATATTTCGGCGCTAATGACGGGCGGATTTATAAAATGCCGTTGAATCATAGGGGCAATACCCACGGCCAGCCAGAGGTTTTTATGCAATTTGCGGAAAGAATTACCAATAAAGTCGCTTTTAATAATAGGAAAAATTTATTATTTATTTCAACTTTTGATAATCAGTTGTTCGCTGTAAAGCTAAAATAATATTTATGGATAATCAATTATTATTTCAAAAAATAAGACAAATGAAGCTTGCCCAGAGGGAACTAAAGAAAACCATCTTTACGGTAAAGGCGCGTGATGTTGAGGTGGTAATAAGTGGCGAGGTTAAGATATTAGATATAAAAATGCCGATAAAGTTTAAAAAAAACACACTACCTAATTTGAAGAATGCGATCAACCAAGCCCTTGCCGTACAGACCGTCCGAAAACTCAACTCAATTTCCGCGAAAATCGCGAAGCGAT
>CAYUHZ010000049.1:0-6449 GCA_964444625.1 uncultured Gammaproteobacteria bacterium
TCAAATCGCTTCGCGATTTTCGCGGAAATTGAGTTGAGTTTTCGGACGGTCTGAGGCAGTCCCCCCAACCCCCTTTAACAAGGGGGAGGCAGTCCCCCCCAGCCCTCCTTCGCCATTCTCAGGACAGGCGCTTTGACAAGGGGGAGACAGAATCACCATCAAATTTTTTTAATAAAAAAAGGGCGATCATCCCGAATTCTCCTTCGACAAGCCCTATATTGGAATTTAAAGAGAGGATTTATTATGGATCTAAATGATATCAAAAAACTAAATCTTCCCGCTTCTCCCGGCAGTTATCAGTTTTATAACACCAAGGGAGAAGTAGTTTACATCGGTAAAGCCGCAAATCTAAAAAACCGAGTATTTTCCTATTGGCGCGAGAACGTTGATTTATCGCCGGCTAAAATTGAAATGTTAAAAGCGGTTGAAAGGATTAACTGGATAGAAACCGATACCGAGGTTGATGCCCTGCTGCTTGAGGCTAATATGGTTAAAAAATACCAACCTTATCACAATGTGTTGCTCAGGGATGACAAGCGACATAACTATATTAAAATATCCACCGAGGAAGAGTGGCCCAGGGTGTTCGCCACCAGGCAGATTGATAAAACCGGCAAATATTTCGGGCCGTTTACTTCGGCAGAGGCTGTTCGTGAAACTCTGAAGATTATCAGAAAGATTTGGCCGTACCGCACTTGCCGCACTTTGCCCAATCGAGCCTGTTTGTATTATCCGATCGGCAAATGCCCCGGGATGTGCGAAGAACGTGTTAACCGTAATGAATATATGAAAACAATTAAGCAGATTATATTATTTTTGGAAGGCAAGAAGAGAAAAATAATTTTCAATTTTCAATTTTCAATTTTCAATTTAGGCAAAAAATTAAAAAGTAAAAATTTAGGTGAAATTGAAAAAGTTAAAATAGAACAAGAGATTGAATACTTAGACAGGCAATTAAGAAACATTAACCACGTGCTGGCAAGTTCGCGGATTTTAAGCGTAGGGGAAAAATACGCCAATGATATAGTGGAACTGGCAAAGATTTTTAATTTACCCAAAGCGCCGGAGCGGATAGAAGGCTATGATATTTCCAATATTTTTGGGCGGGATGCTGTCGGTTCCATGGTGGTTTTTACCGGCGGAGAGCCGGACAAAAAAGAGTATCGTAAATTTAAAATTAAAATAGGCGAGGGCGAGGCCAACGATGTTGGAATGTTGAAGGAGGTGCTGGAGAGAAGATTATTACATTCAATGATTAATGGCCAATTACCAATTTCCAATATAAAAACAAAAAAATTTTGGGAATTGCCGGATTTGATAATCGTCGATGGCGGCAAAGCGCAAGTAAATGCCGTTACTAAAGCTTTGGAAAATAATAAATTAGATATCGCGGTTATCGGCATCACTAAGGGGGATGACCTTCGTTCAGCCGGAGCTCTGGACAAATTATTTTTTCCCGGAGAAAAAAAACCCCTAGAATTGCCGCTGGCTTCGCCGGCGCTGCATCTGATCAAGCGAGTTCGCGACGAAGCGCACCGGTTTGCCGTCGGTTATCACCGGAAGCTAAAAACAAAACGATTTTTTCACTAAAATATGGTCTTGACAAATATTTATTCCCAATTATATTCGGGGCTAAACAGTTGAAGAAAGCGTCAAATATGCCATGAAAAAAACAGAGCAATTTTTTAATCAGTAAAAAATATTTAAATAATACTTTCGTGAAATTTTATTTTGATTGATTTCGGGGTGATGCTATTTTTCTTGTTGTACGTTTCTTGTAGTTTGCGCCGTTCGTTCGTTTCACTGATGGCATAGCGCATGGCAGGCGTAATTTTGTCGCCGTACATAATCACTCTTCCTTCTACATGGCGAGCGGCGCGACCCATGGTTTGCATCAGGGAAGTTTCATTTCGCAGAAAACCTGCCATGTCGGCGTCAAGTATCGCCACCAAGGAAACTTCCGGCAGATCCAGCCCTTCGCGCAAGAGATTTATTCCGACCAGTACATCGTATTTGCCGGCACGCAGATCGCGCAAGATATCCACTCGCTCCAAAGTCTCTATTTCGCTATGCAGATATTGGACCTTGATGCCTTGTTCTGCGATGTATTCGGCCAGCTCTTCGGCTAACCTCTTGGTCAAAGTGGTTGCCAAAACACGTTGGCCCTTGGCCGTGGTAATCCTGATTTCTTTGATCAAGTCAGCCACTTGGTCGGTGGTTGGGCGCACTTCCACTTTTGGATCAAGCAGGCCGGTCGGTCGGATGATTTGTTCGGCCACTTGTTTGGAATTTTTTATTTCAAATTCGCCGGGCGTGGCGCTGACATAGATGATTTGTCCGACTTTTTCGTTAAACTCGCCAAAATTTAACGGCCGATTGTCTCGCGCCGATGGCAAGCGGAAACCGAAATCAATCAAGGTTTGTTTGCGCGATTGGTCGCCGGCGTACATGCCTCTTATTTGCGGCAGAGTAACGTGGGATTCGTCAATGAAGATAAGCTTATCCTCGGGAAAGAAATCCATCAGGGTGGCCGGCGGTAACCCGGGAGACCGGCCGGACAGGTGGCGCGAATAATTTTCAATGCCGTTGCAGTAGCCGACCTGTTCAATCATTTCCAGATCATAATTGGTCCTTTTTTCTAGGCGGTAAGCCTCCATTTCCTTATTTTGTTTTTTTAAATTATCCAGCTGGGCTTTCAGTTCTTGGCGGATCGTCGCCAGGGCATCTGACAATCGGTTTTCCGGAGCCATAAAGTGTTTGGCGGGCAAGATGGTGGCTTCTGACAATGATTCGGCTGATTCCTTGGCTGATAACGCCAAAGCGCTTACCGGTTTGCCGGTCGGTTTGACGTTGTAAATCACGATTTGTTCTATCGTATCTCCATAGAAAGCGATTTTTATTATCGCTTCACCGGTGGACAAATGGATCAGTACGTTGTCGCCTTTGACGCTAAACTGGCCGCGCGAGAAGGCGGTATCGTTTCTCTGGTATTGGATTTTTACCAGTTTTCTCAGCAGGTCATTTCGCTTAACAATCTGCCCGACGTGGAATTTTTGGCTGAGCGCACGGTAGTCCTCGGGTTCTCCAAGCCCGTAAATACAGGAAACGCTAGCCACTATAATAATGTCGCGTCGGTTTAACAGTGATTGAGTGGCGGCGTGGCGCAAGCGGTCAATTTCTTCGTTGATGGCCGTTTCTTTTTCGATGTAGGTGTCGGTTTGCGGAATATAAGCCTCCGGTTGATAGTAGTCATAGTAAGAGACGAAATAATGCACGGCGCTGTCAGGAAAGAATTGCCTGAATTCTCCATAGAGCTGGGCGGCCAAAGTTTTGTTGTGGGAAATTATCAAAGTCGGGCGCTTGGCCGTTTCAATGATTTTGGCCATGGTAAAAGTTTTACCCGAGCCGGTAACGCCGAGCAGTGTTTGGTCGCGCCAACCATTTTCAAGCCCTGCTAAAAGCTTCCGTATCGCTTGTGGCTGGTCGCCGGCAGAGCTATAATTACTGGTCAATTTAAATAATGACATAAAACAATCAAACTATAACAATCCGATTCTCGTGTCTTTTCGACGTCCAACATAACTGCCTTGGAGGAGTTGAGCGCCGCGTATTTCTTCGGCGGGATTTATTTTGATGATAAAATTATAGCAAATTTTGGAGCATTATCAAGGCTAAGGCGGGCTATAACCTCTTCCCAAGCCTCTTTTGTTGACATTTTTTCCTTTTTATTATATTCTACAAAAGTAGCTTTGAGCTACTTTTATTATTAACAAATCACTCATACCGCATAAATTTTTCTTGCTCCGCCCAGGCGAAGTCAAAGCGGTAGAGGGCCTGTTTTTAAACGGGCAAAAAAGAAAACTATATGGTAAAAATTCCCACTATCGAGGAGATGCTTAAGGCAGGAATGCACTTCGGGCATCGCAAATCAAAATGGCACCCCCAAATGGAGCCTTTTATTTTTGGAGCCAGAAAAGGCGTTCATATAATTGATTTGATCAAAGCCAGGGAATCATTGGAAAAAGCCTTGGAATTTATCAAAAAATCGGTCAGCGAAGGCAAAAATATTTTATTTGTCGGCACCAAGACTCAAGCCAAAAAACAGTTGCAATCTATGGCCGAAGAAACAGGCATGCCTTTTGTAGCGGAACGTTGGTTAGGAGGGACATTAACAAACTTCCCAATCATCCGCAACTCAATTAAAAGATATCGCGATTTATTGGAAAAAAAGCAAGCAGGAAAACTGGACAAATATACCAAGAAAGAAAGACTGGAGTTTGATCGAGAGATTGACAAATTGAGGTTAAAAGTCGGGGGGTTGGTTAGTTTGAATAAAGCTCCCGATATTTTATTTGTTTGGGATATCAAGCACGAAGAAACCGCTTTAGCTGAAGCAGTAAAGAAAAACATTATCTTGGTGGCTATTTGCGACACCAATGTTAATCCAGATAAAATTGATTATATTATTCCAGCCAATGACGATGCTTCCAAGACGATAAAACTTTTAATCGGGTCAGTTAAAGAGGCGATTATTGAGGGCAAAGCAGAAGCGGAGAAAAAACGCCAACATCAAAATCAAAATATAAAAACTAATTAATTTTTAAATTTTTAAATTTTGTAATTTTTAAATAATTTCTAATTTTGAAGTTGAGATATAAAAACTAAAAATTATAAAATTAAAAATTATATAGACATGGAACTTATCAAACAATTACGGGACAAAACCGGCGCCGGTATTGTTGACTGTAAAAAAGCTCTGGAAGAATCAGGCAATGACGTGGAAAAAGCCGTAGAAATTTTAAGGAAAAAAGGCATTGCCAAGGCCGCGAAACGAGGAGAAAGAGAAACTAACGAAGGACTGATTCTGTTGACCGCCAACAGCCAAAGCAACGAAGTTTATATGGTTGAAGTTAACTCGGAGACTGATTTTGTGGCGCGCAATGAAAAATTTCAACAATTTGCCAGCCAGGTGTTAGAAGTCGTAAAACAACAGAAACCGGCAAGCCTGGAAGAGTTGCTTTCAGCAAAATTGGGAGGCATGACTGTTGGCGAGGCGGTTGAGAGCCTGAGCGGAGTAATTGGAGAAAAATTGGCGGTTAAAAGATCGGCGGCAATAACCACAACAGGAACGGCAGCTGCTTATTCGCATGCCGGAGGAAGGATCGGAGCGTTGGTTGCGATTGACCAGACAGATCAGTCAGCCTTGGCCAAAGAGCTTGCTATGCAGATTGCTGCCGCTAATCCCAAATACATTGATTCTTCAGAAATACCCGAAGAAGAAATAAACAAAGAAAAAGAAATTTACCGCGAACAACTAATCAAGGAAGGCAAGCCGGAAAATATGATTGATAAAATTATGGTCGGTAAGTTAAGCAAGCACTGCGAAGAGGTTTGTTTGGTTGATCAAGAATATATCAAAGACGACAAAAAGAAAGTAAGGGATATTTTGGGCAGCGCGAAAGTGGAAAAATTTATTAGATATTCATTATAGAATTTTAAATTATGCGTTTAGCTCAAGTCCAATTTACTTCGTGGCACAAAGCGTCTTTTTTTGATCCTGGCGAGCTGGAGCTTGTTTCTGGAGATTTGGTAATAGTGAAGACTGAGCTGGGGCAAGAGCTTGGCACAGTAATAATAGTTAAAGAAATGGATCAAGCGGCGCTTAAGGCCGAATTTTTTAATCAAGAAACAAATGAAAGACAAGATATTCAGATCAATCAAGTTTTACGCAAAGCTAATGATATTGATAAAGAAAATCTGCCCACCGAGGGCCAGAAACAAGAGGCTTTGGAATTTTGCCGTAAAATGATAAATAAATATCAGTTACCGATGAAATTGGTTGATGCGGCTTTTTCTTATGATAATTCGCGCATAACTTTCGCTTTTATTTCCGATGGCAGGGTTGATTTTCGTGAATTAGCCAAAGAATTGACCAGGCATTTCAACAAGATGATTCGTTTGCAACAAATCGGCATTAGAGACGAAGCTAGGTTAATTGGTGATTATGGCCACTGTGGCAGACCTTTATGTTGCGGCTCTTTTTTATCAGAGCTTTCATCAATTACCTCCGATATGTCAGAGTTGCAGCAAGTTGCCCATCGTGGTTCGGAAAGGATTTCCGGTGTTTGCGGACGTTTGATGTGTTGTTTGTCCTATGAACAAGAGGGCTACCAAGAGTTAGCCAAGAAAATGCCGCCGATCGGAGTAAAAGTCAATGTGGACGGCAAAAAAGGCATAGTAGTCGGCCATCATTTGATTAAACAATCAGTGGATGTGGAATTTTCCGGTGAAAACGGAGTTGATCGCATGGTGGTTGAGGTTGATCTCAATAGAAACAAAAAGAAATAGGTTTGCTCAATAAATAGACAAATCCCAGATTATAATCTGGGATTTGTTGTTTGTGTAATTTTTATATTTTTATGCTATAATAAACTTATAATTAAATTAAA
>CAYUHZ010000050.1:0-6189 GCA_964444625.1 uncultured Gammaproteobacteria bacterium
CCCTTCCTACAAGGTAACCTCGGGGCAAGCCCACGAGGAATTAGTGATTAAAAATAACGCTCATTAAAGAGCGTTATTTTATGGTTTATAGTATGATTTATAATTCAAATCACCTTCTCTGCAATTTTCAATTCTTCCTTGGTGTTAATACCTATTGCTTCTTCCGGATCAATCGGGAACGGCTCTACGCGCAACCCCTGGCCAAAAGCCTGTTTGACCAGGTCGGTCAGATAATACTCCTGCTGGGAATTATTATTCTTAAGTTTGGCGATATTCTTCCAAAGCCACTTGGCGTCAAAACAATACATGGCTGGGTTGACCTCGCGAACTCGTTTTATTTTACTGTCAGCGTCTTTAAATTCAACTATCGCTTTGATGTGTCCGTAGTTGCGCAAAACTCTGCCCCAATGATAAAAATTTTTACGCCAGCCCTTGAAATCTTTGACGCCAGTGGTCATCATGGTAATCGGTCCGTTATGGCTATAGGCGATTCGCTTAATGGTCGCTGCTTTAATAAATGGATGATCTCCATTGAAGCAAATTATATTATCAACATTTTTTCCAATAACGCCCTTGGCGCACGCCAGGGCATGCCCGGTGCCAAGCTGCTTGTCCTGCAAAGCGAATTTTAATTTATATTTACTCAAAGCTCTTTGGATAATTTGTTTGTTATCTGGAGACACGATAATAATCGGTTTCTTGTCTACCCCCGACTGTTTGATCGCCCTGATCAAATGCTCGATCATCGGCCTGCCTTTTATCTTTACCAACACCTTGGGTATGTCAGCTCCCATGCGCTTACCCTTACCGGCGGCAAGTATCACTACTTTTTTCATAAAATTCTTTCTAATTTTTTTAATGTCATTATCGGCATATCATGTTTAATATTTTTTGCATATCGGCTATTGACCAGAAACAACCGGGTTTCCGGTAATTCTCGGCTGATAGCCATGGTTTCACGAGCATTGTCATTGACTATGGATAAATTTTTATATTTTTTAAACCTTGCCAAGCAGGTTATCTTGGCTTGATCGGTGAAAACAATTTCATTAAAATATTTTTTTTTAATCGCTCAACTTTCTGCTGTTGCCATTTTGGCTCTCCGTAAGTTAATAAATAAAGCCGATAGCCTTTGGCTTTTAAATCTCGCAATAAATTCTCGGCTTCAGGATACAAATATTGATTTACCTCTAACCAAAAATTTTTTAATCTATTTCTTACCTCAACCGCTTGTGCTGATTTTTTATCAGCCAGGATTAATGGCAAATGTTTTTCCAAGGAATAATTAATTTTTTTAACAGAAAAAAATCTTTCGTAATCTTGTTTAAATTTTTTTCGTGATAACCCCAGCGCTCTGGCCAACCCGTTGAAAAATCTTTTGGTATCAAGCAGGGTATAGTCCAAATCAAAAATTATCGCTTGTTTCTTCATATTATTTTTTAAAAATTATTTTGTTAATTATTTTAGCTAACTTTTTGGAATCATGCCTTATAATACCGCCGGCAATATCCAATAAATCTCTTGCTACCACCCTGCGGTCGCCGTTTTTTTTCTTGTATTCGATAAATTTAGCTTTTTGCTTTTTGTATCGAGCCAAAATCGTTAGTTCAGGCTTTTTTGAATTGATGATTATGGTATTTATTTTTCTACCGATATGTTGCTCGATTTTATTTGCAAAATCACGCCAAACAAAATTGTCTGTTTCGCCAAATTTCGTCATGTTGTTGACGATATAGATTATTTTTGCTCGCGATGACATTATTGACTTTTTGACGCCGTCTATCAAAAAATTAGGAACGATACTGGTATAGAGATCCCCCGGACCAATAATAATGTAGTCGGCTTGCTTGATGGCCGACAAAACCGGCTGGTAGACGTCGATTGAGTCGCTGTGGTGCGGAACCAGGAAGGCTTTTTTTATCTTGGCGCGCCGGCCCTTCTTGGGAACATCAATGGCCGCTTCGCCATAAAGAAAATCACCGTTAGATAACTCGGCCACCAAAGTCGCTTTGTTGGTGGTAACCGGTAAAATCTTCCCTTGGACATCCAATACCTCTGCCAAAGCCTCGACTCCAGCCGGAAAACTCCCGGCGTATTGCGATAAAATTGAAAGTAACATATTGCCGGCGTTGTGTCCGTTCAAGCGATTACTCACGGAAAATCGTTTAAGCAATATTTTTCTAGCCATTTCTCGATCGGGCGAAAGCGCCAAAATGCATTTCAAAATATCTCCCGGAGGCAAAACGCCGAGTTCATCTCGCAAGCGACCGGTAGAACCACCACTGTCAACCATGGAAACTACGGCTGTTGTCTCAATATTCGGCAGATCGCGCAAGCCGGACAAAAGAACAAATTGTCCTGAACCGCCGCCGATGGTTACTATTTTTTTATTCATAGAAAATCAGTTAAAATCAATCCTAAGCTCTATGCCACAGTTTTTAAAGCCAAGCTTTTCATAAAGTCCGTAGATATAGTCGCGTCCATGTCTGCTGGTGTTTATTGTTTTATAACAATCGTTTTCTTTGGCGAGTTTGATGATTTTTTTACTAATTTCGTACCTATACCGCGTCTGCGCATTCTTTCATCTACGAATACGTCTTTCATCAGACCGTAACGCTCCTCACACGATCGCTCTTGATGTGATACAAATAGGCGCGGGGACTTCTTTGCCATCTTCTTCGATATAAATCTTGACGCCTTTACAATCCGAACAACCGATTTGTTTTTCGTTAATTTCCGTATAAAAAATAAACTTAAAAATTAAAAAATTTATTCCACTGTCACCGATTTAGCTAGATTCCTCGGCTTATCTACATCGCGTTTATTTAAAACTGCCGTATGGTAAGCAAATAATTGTAAAGGCATGACAGATAAAATCGGCGTTAGCATTTCCAGAGTCTTCGGAATATAAATGATTTCGTCGGCAAGCTGTTTTATTTTTTTGTCTCCCATCGTAGCAATAGCGATAACTTTGCCGTTGCGTGATTTTATTTCTTCGATATTGTTTAAATTTTTTTCATAAACACTATCGCGGGGTGAAATAAAAATACTGGGGAAATCCTGGTCGATCAGGGCGATCGCCCCGTGTTTCATTTCTCCAGCGGGAAATCCCTCGGCGTGAATATAAGATATTTCTTTCAATTTAAGAGCGCCTTCCAAAGCTACAGGATGATTATATTTCCTACCCAAAAAAGCAAAATGCTTGCACTTAAAATATTTTTGGGCGATTTTCCGTATCTCATTATTTTGCTTTAGTATGATTTTAATTTTATCTGACAATAAGTGCAGTTCTTTGATAATTCTTTGCCCGATAACTAGCGACATCTGCCTCTGTCTGCCCAACAAAACGGTCAGCAGAGATAAAATAGCCACCTGGGAAGTGAAAGCCTTGGTTGAAGCTACGGCAATTTCAGGGCCGATATGGTTATAAATTCCGGCATCTGTATCACGGGCAATTGTGGAACCGACCGCGTTGACAATTCCTATGGTCAAAATATTTTTTTCTTTACCCTCACGGACTGCAGCCAGAGTGTCGGCAGTTTCACCTGATTGGCTAATAGCTAAAATGGCGGTTGTTTGATCTAAAACCGGTTTGCGATAACGGAATTCTGAAGCGTAATCAATTTCGGTTGAAATCCCCGCGTATTCCTCTAACATATATTCCCCAACCATGCCAGCATAACGGGCCGTACCGCAGGCTGCTATAATAATCTTGTTTATTTGCCTCAATCTGTCTATTTCATTTTCCAAGCCGCCGAGCTTGGCTTTGCCTGTCTTGGCGAGGCATCTGCCGCGTATGCTGTTATTTATCGTTTCCGGCTGCTCAAATATTTCTTTCTGCATAAAATGAGGAAAGCCGTTTTTTTCGCATTTTTCAATATCCCAATCTATTTGCTTTGTTTCCCGGCTTATCTCCTGGTTTGACAAATCCAAAATCTTCAAACCGCTGCCATTAATTTCCGCGATTTCTCCGTCGTTTAGATAGATAACCTGCCTGGTATATCTGATAATTGCTGAAGCGTCGGAAGCAATAATTGTTTCGCCTTCAGCTAAACCGATCAAGAGCGGGCTGCCGCAACGGGCAGCCAATATTTTTCCAGGTTCATCGGCATGGAATAAAGCCAAGCCATAAGCGCCTTTGATTAGCTTTAAAGCCCTGATTAAAGTCTTTGTAATATTGACATCGTAAAGGTCTTCAAGCAGATGAGCAATCACTTCGGTGTCGGTTTCCGATTTAAATTTGTGGCCTCGTTTGGTTAACTGTTCTTTTAATTGCTGATAGTTTTCAATGATGCCATTGTGCACCAGCCAAATCTTGCCCTGGCAATCATTATGGGGATGGGCGTTTATTTCGGTTGGTTTGCCGTGCGTCGCCCACCGGGTATGCGCAATGCCTAGGTTCGCCCCGCTTGACAAAGGGGGGTTGGGGGGATTAAATTTCTTCTCCAATTCCGCAATCTTTCCCACGGCCTTGCAGATTTTTACTTTGCCGGAAGACAAGACGGCCACCCCGGCTGAATCATAACCGCGGTATTCCAAGCGCCTGAGTCCATCAATGAGAATGGGCAACGCTTGATTTTTTCCTAAATAGCCGACGATACCGCACATGAGTTTAATTTTCAATTCACAATTTTCAATTTTTAAACAATAATCGATAAATTGAAAATTATAAATTAATTATTATATTAATTTCCACAATTGTAAAAAGATTGCTCTCTGTGTCTGGTAAATCATTTCATTCTCGATTATTACGCCCACCGGATTGCCTGATAAATCGCGGGCGATAAAAGCGCACTTGCCGCCATAGATCAGGATGTATGTCATTTGCTCTTGCTGACCACTGTCGGTCGCCAACCACTTGCGCTCGTCCAAGCCGTAAGTGCCGCCTCCGGGCGACAAAGAAATTGCCTTGGCTTTAATTTTATTCTTGACTCTTTTGTTGTTGAAATCCGGGAAAGCGCTATAAACATCTTCCCTGACTCCAAGAGTTGAATAGACATAGTATTCTTTAGATTTGTCATTTTTTAAGGCGGACAACACGTCTCCGAGAATAAGTTTCACCCCATTCCTGCCTTCATAAAATTTTGACACTGGCTTGTTACCGCCTTTTTCCTGCAATGATTTTAATTCGGGAATAATCTCTTTGACTCTTTCTTCAAAGCGCTTTAGTTCTTTGCTTTGTTCATCAACTAATTGTAAAATTTTTTCTGGATCTTCTGCTGCGAATTTTTGCTTGGTATCTTGATGGTAGAAGCTAACTAGGCCGATTTCTTGAAGTCTTTTTAAAATATCATAGGCAGTGCCGCGATTAAGATTAGCGGCTTCAGCCAAAGCGCGGACTGAGCTGGCGCCTTGCTCCAAGAGCTTATGATAAACAGTGATCTCTTTATCATTTAAATTTAATTTTTTTAATATCGCCAAGTCCATAGTTTCAAAAAAGAAGAGGGGTAAAATTAATTTTGCTCCAAAGATGATAAGAAAGAACGAAAGGAAACGAGAGAAAACAAGAGAGGAAAATGAGAATGGTACAGTTGGATTAAAAATTGAGAAAAGTAATTTTATGACAGGACCGTAAATTCAAGCTGTCGAACACGGAATAATATAAATCTAATTGGATTTATAGCAGATGAAAGTATTACAACTTTCATCCTCTTGTTTTCTTTGTTTTTTTAAAGGTGCAATTTTTATCCCTCCTATCACCATCTTAAAACAAGACAAAAAATATTGTCAACTTTTTTTCTACAATATTTTGTAATTTTAATTATTTTAATGAATTACCTCGGGGCAAGCCCACGAGGTATCCCAAGGAAAATTTTTTTATTTGAGAAACCAATGGTTTCTCAAACTCTTCCTTGCAAGGAAACCTCAAGTCAAGCCTATGAGGAATAAATGATTTAATATTAAAGAAAATATAAACATATTTTTGTCATAAAAAAGGAGCAATTATCTCGCCCCTAAATAGTAATTTTTACGCTTTCAAGATTATTGTTTCGTTTTCTATGATTTCAAACTGGTCCATATGGAACCAAAACGCCAGTACTCTTCTCGCCTTGCGAGACCGTATAATTCGATCCTCCGAAACCACCAAAAGTAGGTAGCAAGGGCTCAAAAACCCTTGCGATTCCTTCGGTTCAAAGTTGCCAATCTGGAGGTGTATTTTAAAAATAGCTCGAACGGAATTCGCTCCTC
>CAYUHZ010000051.1:0-5978 GCA_964444625.1 uncultured Gammaproteobacteria bacterium
TCTGCAAGTGGTTATTTTCCATGCTTTGGTTAATGGTAAATTGGATAATGTGCCGGTAGATAAAATCAGCCAATTTGAAAGCGAGTATTGCGATTATTTGAATAATACCAGTTCAAAGACTTTGCAGTTAATTGCAGAGAAAGAGGATATAGACGAAGATTTAAACCAGCAATTGTTGCAATTGGTTGAAGATTTTAAAAGCACTGTTGATTATGTTATAAAATAGGATTTTTAAGTTTATTTTTTGATAAAAATTAGAAATTTATTTTTGCGCTTATTACGGGAACTTATAATTGTTATGGCTAAAACCAGAGATATACAAAGAAGAATTAAATCTATCGGCAACACCCGCAAGATAACCAAGGCCATGGAAATGGTTTCGGCCGCAAAGATGCGCAAAGCGGTTGAGGCGGTTTTGCGAACTAGAACGTACGCCAATTTAAGCTGGGCGACCGTATTGAATGTCTCTCGGGCAATTAATAATTCTGGAGGAAACCTGCACCCCTTGCTTTCAAAAAGAAAAGAAATAAAGCGAGTAGCTATTGTGTTGATTGCTTCAAACCGAGGTTTGTGCGGCGGATTTAATTCAGCCGTGGTAAATAAAGCGCATGAATCAATCCAGAAGCACCATTATCGTGATGGTAAAATGTCGGTTGAGGCAGATATTGTTTTGGTTGGTAGCAAGGGCGAGGTAATTTACCGTTATTATGGTTATAATATCGCGGCGGAATTTCCCAAAGCCGATTTAGCCAACCAAACCAAGGAGATATCGCCAATTGCGACTATGGTCTTAAATGATTTTATAAACAAAAAGTACGACAAGATCATGGTCGCCTATACTGATTATGTCAGCGCGATTAAGCAAGTTCCAAGAGTGAAACAGCTTTTGCCGATTGATATTTCGATCAGTGATGATTATCTTGGTATCGTCGGTCAAGACAGCAGGCTGAAACTTGATAAGGAATTTATCGACCGCAAAGAAAAGAAGCATTCAAGCAAGGGAAAATTCAACTATGAGTATATTTTTGAACCAAACCCTCAACAGGTGCTGGATCAGATGATCCCCAGGCTGATAGAGGTTCAGCTGTTGCAGGCGGTATTGGAGTCAAACGCCTCTGAACATAGCGCTAGAATGGCCGCCATGCATCAAGCAAATGAAGCAGCCGGAGATTTAGTAGAAGAATTGACATTGTTTTATAATAAAGCCAGACAAGCCAGCATCACCTCGGAATTGGCCGAGATCAGCGCTGGAGCTAGCGCCTTAAATTAAGTTAATTATTATAAATATTTATATGATTGATAAAAAAAATTCAGGCTTGGTTAAACAAATTATTGGCGCGGTGGTTGATGTTTATTTTGAAGAGCAACTGCCAGATATTTTTTCTGCCCTAGAAGTTGAATCGGGAGATAAAAAAATCATTCTAGAAACCCAACAGCATCTTGGCTCAAATATAGCCAGGACGATTGCTATGAGCTCTACTGATGGCGTAAAAAGAGGAGACCAGGTGGTAAATACCGGCGCTCCAATCAGCGTGCCTGTCGGACAAGCCACGCTTGGCAGAATTTTCAATGTGCTGGGAGAAACAATTGACGGCAAAGCTGAAGTAAAAACAGGGAAAAAATATTCTATTCATCGTCCGGTGCCGAAGTTTACCAGCCAGTCAACCAAGACAGAAATTTTGGAAACAGGCATTAAGGTTATAGATTTGATTTGTCCGATTTTGAAAGGCGGCAAGGTTGGTTTGTTTGGAGGAGCTGGGGTGGGGAAGACCGTAGTAATCCAAGAATTAATCAATAATATCGCCAAAGCACACGGTGGAGTTTCAGTTTTTGCTGGTGTCGGAGAAAGGACCAGAGAGGGTAATGACCTCTACCACGAAATGAAAAACGCCAAAGTTTTGGATAAATTGGCAATGGTATTCGGACAGATGAACGAACCGCCAGGCGCTCGCGCCCGAGTGGCCTTAGCCGGTTTGTCAATCGCGGAATATTTCCGCGATGAACAAAAGCAAGATGTTTTGTTCTTTGTTGACAATATTTTTCGCTTTACCCAAGCTGGATCAGAAGTTTCAACTTTGCTTGGTCGGATGCCGAGCGCAGTCGGCTATCAACCTACTTTAGCGACTGAAATGGGGGAATTGCAAGAGCGGATTGCCTCCACTAACGACGGTTCCATTACATCTATTCAGGCAGTTTACGTGCCGGCCGACGATTTGACCGATCCCGCTCCGGCTACGACCTTTGGCCACCTTGATTCAACTGTTGTTTTATCCAGGTCATTATCGGAACTGGGAATTTATCCAGCCGTTGATCCCCTAGATTCAACTTCGATTATCTTAGATCCGAAAATTGTGGGCGAAGAACATTATGCAGTCGCCCGTGGCACGCAAAAAATATTGCAGCGATATAAAGATTTGCAGGATATAATAGCTATTCTGGGCATGGAGGAATTGTCAGACCAAGACAAATTGATAGTTGCTAGAGCCAGAAAAATCCAAAGGTTCCTATCCCAACCTTTTTCTGTGGCTGAAACGTTTACCGGGCAAGCCGGAAGATATGTAAAAATTTGCGATACGATTAAAAGTTTTAGAGAAATTTTGGACGGTAAACACGACGATAAAAATGAAAGCGATTTTTATATGAAAGGCGGGATTGAAGAAGTGGGTAATAATTCAAAATAATGTCTGAAAAAAAGCAAATAAAATTTGAAATCGTCACTCCCGAGAGAATAGTATTAGAGGATGAGGTTTTGCATATAAATGTAATGACTACCAGCGGCCAGATTACTGTTTTGCCAAATCACATACCATTGGTTGCCACTTTAGTTCCTGGTGTTATTGAAGTAAGAAAAAAAGACGATGATCTGGAAATTATGTCAGTTTCCGGCGGGTTTATTGAAGTTTTAAAAGACAAAGTGGTGATTTTGGCCGATACGGCCGAAAGGGCGGAAGAAATTGATTTGGAACGGGCGGAAGAAGCTCATCGCAAAGCCATGGAAACAATGAAACAGCAAAGGCAAGCCGATCATCTTAGTTTTGCCGCTATTAACGCTCTGTTAGAAAAAGAATTGGCAAGAACCAGGGCGGCGAAGAAGTGGAAGAGATTGAAAAACATAATAAATCAGATTAAATTCAAAAAATAAATAATAAAGCTAAAAATATTAAGGAAAATTTAAATAAAAAAACACAAACAAATCAATGGAGGCGGTAATGGATCGGATTAAAAAGTAGCAAAAATAATAAATAAAAAATAAATATTGACAAAATTTTTATAAACGTTTAATATTATATTGTTAGCACTCTCAAGTATTAAGTGCTAATATAGTTTAATTAATTAAATTACTTTCAGCGTCTGGTTGTTTGGCTTAAATCAACCGATGGCTGGACTAAGAACAATATGAAATTAAAACCATTAAACGACCACGTGGTGGTTAAACCAGCGGCTAAGGAAGAAGTAACCAAATCCGGCATTGTTTTGCCCGATACCATCGACAAGGAGAGGCCGGAACAAGGCGAAGTGATCGCAGTCGGATCGGGAAAACTGCTTGAAAACGGACAACGTGCTCAAATGTCAGTTAAAATTGGAGACAAGGTGGTTTTTAAGAAATATTCTCCAGATGAATTCAAGATCGATGATGAGGAATTCCTGCTCATCGGAGAAAACGATATTCTAGCAGTAATAGAACAATAAAATTTTAAGCAATAAATTATAAATAATAAAAAATTTTAAATAGTAATTATTAATTCTAAATATTTATTTTTTAGAATTTAGATACCAGTATTTAAAATTTTAAAAATATTATGGCTAAACAAATAATTTACAATGAAAAAGCCAGAGCAGCGCTGAAAAGAGGCGTTGATCAACTGGCAAATGTAGTCAAGGTTACGCTTGGCCCCAAGGGGCGCAATGTGGTGATTGACAAAAGCTACGGCTCTCCCGCCATTACCAAGGACGGAGTTACGGTAGCCAAAGAAGTTGAATTGGAAGATAAATTTGAAAATATCGGAGCCGAATTGGTTAAGGAGGTTGCTTCCAAGACCAACGATGTGGCAGGAGACGGCACTACCACCGCTACGATTTTAGCTCAAGCAATGATTAACGAAGGCTTGAAATTGGTATCATCCGGCATCAGCCCGGTTGAAGTTAGAAGGAGCATGGAGAAAAAAGTAGGAGAAATAGTTGTCAATTTAAAGAAGATGAGCAAGAAAATATCTACCAAGGAAGAAATCGCCCAGGTTGCTTCTATCAGCGCAAATGACAACGAGATCGGCGGCATTATCGCCGAAGCCATGGAAGCCGTCGGTAAAGACGGAGTGATTACCGTTGAAGAGGGCCAGTCCTTCGGTGTGGAAAAGGAAGTAGTCGAAGGCATGCAATTTGACAAAGGTTACGTTTCTCCTTATATGATCACCAATACCGAATCAATGAAAGCCGAGATGGATGATCCTTATATCTTGATTACTGATAAGAAAATCGCCTCTATCCAAGAAATATTGCCGATGTTGGAAAAAATGGTGCAGTCAGGCAAGAAAGATTTGGTAATTATTGCCGACGAAATAGAGGGCGAAGCTTTGGCCACATTCGTGGTTAACAAATTGCGGGGCACCTTTAATGTCCTAGGCATCAAAGCGCCAGGTTTTGGCGACAGACGCAAGGCCATGCTGGAAGATATCGCGATTTTGACCGGTGGCAAGGTAATCTCTGAAGAAATCGGCTTAAAGCTTGATAATACCGATTTAAGCGATTTAGGACAAGCAAGAAAGGTGGTTTCGACTAAGGAAAACACCACTATCGTTGAAGGAAAAGGCGATGCCAAGAATATAAAAGCTAGAGTAGAACAAATTAGAAGAGAATTGGAAATAAGCGATTCAGATTATGATAAAGAGAAGTTGCAAGAAAGATTGGCCAAATTGGCTGGCGGCGTGGCAGTTATCAAGGTCGGAGCGGCAACAGAAACTGAAATGAAAGAGAAGAAAGATCGCATTGAAGACGCTCTAAACGCTACCCGCGCGGCGGTTGAAGAGGGTGTGGTTCCTGGCGGTGGGTTGGCTTTGGCTTTGGCGGGAAACTCGTTTCAGGAATTAACCGACAAGAAGGACGATTCAGTAGGAGAAAAAATTGTTGATGCCGCCATATTAGAACCTATAAAACAGATCGCGGCTAATGCCGGCAAAGACGGTTCTTTGATTCTTTACAATATCATCAGAGAGCATCGCGAAGGCAGGACTAATATCGGATATAATGCCGCAAATGATAAGTTTGAAAATATGATTGAAGCTGGCATTATAGATCCGACCAAGGTTGTCAGAAGCGCCTTGGAAAATGCATCCAGCGCGGCTATTATGTTTCTTACTACCGAAGCCGTTATTACCGATTTGCCAGAAAAGAAAGACGAACATGGACATGGCGGCGGCATGCCAGGAGGAATGGGTATGGGAGGCATGAGTCCTGATATGATGTAAAATAAAATAAATAAAACAAAAACTCGCTATCAAGCGAGTTTTTGTTTTTATACCTTAACAGGAAACCCCGCCCGACTAAGGCGGCGGGTCCAGGAGCCGCCGCAGGAGGGCGGGGATGAATGGAGCAGAGGAAACCCCGCATGAAAAAAGCCGTCCCGTTAGGGCGGCTTTTGAGTGCGGGGAGGACGTTATTTATATTTTGGGCTATTTACCAAGTTGCTGTGTATTCAGATTCAGTGACAGCAGCATCTTTCCTGGTCATGGATTTAGTTATTTCAACCTTGGCATTGTCGCAGCCGCTGATTCTTAGCGCTTCTTTCATCCAGTCTCCCATGCGGTTTTCGATATAGGTATCGATTTCTACAAATTCTATGATATGGAGAACTGCGCTGTTTTCGCTTGATTTGATAACTTCAATTGAGCTCGGTTGGTAATAGGCGCTGATAATTGACCCGGCTTTTTTTAATAAGAAACTCGGTGAACCGAATTTATAAAAAATGCACAAATCACTCTCAG
>CAYUHZ010000052.1:0-5782 GCA_964444625.1 uncultured Gammaproteobacteria bacterium
CTGCGACCCCCTTAAGTTGTGGACTGCGGCAGAGACCGCAGTGTGAATTATTTATATAAAATTTAATTTTACTCCAGATTTTACTCCATAAGTATTGACTGTAGCATTATTCTATGATAATATCAAGTCAAAATGGCGCAAGCTATTTTATTTTTGCCAGAATAATTTGTTCCACAAAAAAGCAAAATTATTATGGCATATCTTAAAACGTTTAAGCGGAGCGGTAGTTCAGTTGGTTAGAACGCCGCCCTGTCACGGCGGAGGTCGCGAGTTCGAGCCTCGTCCGCTCCGCACTAAAAAATGAGCCCGTTATAGGCTCACTGTATATGAATGGCGTTGACTCAACAGTGACAAAATCTATTCAAAGGCTCTAATTATGTACTTATTTTGGCTATCTATAACAAAATGACGTCCTCCCCACACTCAAAAGCCGCCCTAACGGGACGGCTTTTTTCATGCGGGATTTCCTCTGCTCCACTACTCATCCCCGCCCTCCTGCGGCGGCTCCTGGACCCGCCGCCTTAGTCGGGCGGGGTTTCCTGTTAAGGTATAAAAAGACAGAGCGCTGGCTCTGTCTTTTTATGTTTTGCGCAAAAATTAATCAATTACAAAAACTGCTTTTACCGTAACCATAATCTCTTTTTCTATGCTTGAAGTGTCATAAGCCCCATAATCGCTAACTTCAACTGAATTGACCGGCAAGACCTGAACCACGCCCATGCTAGCTGAACGAATGCTGCCGGTAGAACGACCGGTTGATTCAGCAATTTTGTCCGCTCGGATTTTTGCGTCCTTAACCGCTTCGGAAAGCAGGTTGATTCTCGCCTCAGCCAACCGAGAATAATAATATTCAACCGACAAAGTAGAAAATACTACGCCTTGATCAATTAAGCTCTGGACGTTTTTTGCCAAGCTGGTCAGTTTTTCCACTTCACCTGATTTAACCTCCAGATTCTGCCTCAAGACATACTCTTTTGGGGCGCCTGGATTATACTGAAAATAATTCTCCATCATTACGGGCGAAATGGTAAAATCGCTCTCCCCTATTTTATTGTCTTTTAAAAACTTTATCACTTTTTCTTGGTCTGATTTCATTCTTTGATGCCCGACTTTTAAGCTTTCCGCCGGAACGGTTTGGGAAAAATTACCGGTCCACTTCACGACATCGGAAGTTATTTTGGACTTGGCTGAGCCGGTGACAGACAGCGCGTTGTCAACGGCTTTGATGTTGTAAAAAACCGCTGAAAAAATTATTACACCGACGATCAGGCTTAAACCCAAAATACTGCTGGGAAAAATATATTTTTGTAAGTTTTGTTGGTCCATAGATTTGTTTTTTTAAAAAATATGTCAATGGTTTTTTTAAAAAATCCCCGCTTTGGGCGAGGATTTTAAAGAAGGGGCCTTACCTGGGCGCTCGCCCAATTTTTTCAACTTAATAAATAGTTTGCTATTTTTTGCCTGCCTGATCATTGTTTGGCTGTTTGGCTTGTTTTTCTTTAATCAACTCGCGATTGACCCAAAATATCCAACCAATTACTCCGACCAAGAATACGATGAAAATTATTAAATTTATCTTGGATTTCGCTTTGGGTTTCGCTGTTTCTGAGGAAGACTCGCTTGCCTCGCCTGAAGTCTGTTTTTCAACTGTCAACCGATCTGTTTCGATTGGCGGGGCGGTCTTATCGTCCTCTGCTTCCTGTTTGGCGACCGGATCGGTTTTAACAGCTTGATCGGATGTTGGAGCCTGCTCGGCAACCGCGCTCAAATCAATGTGCTTGAAATTTGACCAAGCGCTTTCCTTGCCTCTTGAATCCGTAGCTGTAGCATATACCAAGTGCTTGCCGGCTGTCAAGGCTTTGGGCGGCAAGAAAGCGAAATTGGCAGTGCCCGATTGATGGTTTTTTACTTGAAATTGGCCAGTCAGCTCTTGGTCGATATAAATCTTGATCAACGAATCATTCTTCGCCAAGCCGACTATAAACGGCTTGTCTTTGGTGGTTTTGTTATTTACTACCGGCTCAAACAAAGTCGGCGCTGGCATTGGAGCCTCAACCAAAAAATTCAAAACCTCCGAGGCCGGGCTTTTTCTGCCTGATAAATCTTCGGCAATCACATACGCCTGGTGCCAACCAATCGTTAGGTTTAAAAAGGGTTTATAAGCAAAATTAGCAGTGCCTGATTCGTGCTGCAAAATCTCTGTTTTGCCGTTATATTGCCCGTCAATGAAAACCTTGATGTAGCTGTTGCTTAAAGTTAATCCCTTAATCAGCGGCTTAACCTTGCCAATAGCCTGCTTCTCGTTAGGCTCAATCAGAGTTGGCGCGGGTAGGGGCAAAATTTTGAAACTCGCCTCAACAGATGGCGCCGACATAACCAGAGAAATTTTATCTCTGGCAATTGCCATCACGCTGTACGTGCCCTCCGATAAATAATTCGGATAACTGAAATTGTAATCGTCGGTTATTCCCTCGCTGGCATTAGTGTTCGCTAAACCGATATAGTTGCCGTTTAGATAAATCAAAACTTCAGTTCCCGCAGGAGTTACTCCCAAAATCATCAGTTTGCCCGGATTGGCTGGTTCGCTTACGCCAGCCTTGAGAATCGTTGGCGCGGCAATGTCTTGGTTCTGCGCCCTTGATTCTTCCAGGCTTGGCAACAGCGCAAAAAAACCAATAATCATGAACAGCAAAATTTTTTTGAGCATAGTCATTCTGTCCGCTCCTCCGTTAGCGGCATCAAATTATTTATTTTGAAAAAAGGCGACAATGATTTAGCTTGCTAAATGCGTCTCGCCTCTCCTTAATTAGCTATAAAAAATGCATTAGAGCCAAAGGGCGAAGTTCAGGCACGCCCAATCCAGCCCTCTGACCCTAACGCTATGCTAAGTTCACTTGAATTGTCTGATAAAGACTTAATCACCTTAAAACAACCATAGCTGTTAGTCAAGTGTACACAATCGGCATAAGCTGTGCGTAATATAGTTTTTTTAGTGGACAAAAAAACGGCTAAAAAGCCGTTTTTAATATAAAATTTAAAAAAAATATCAGATAATATTTTTAAAGTGTTTAATATTAGCCATTTTTTTATTAAGTTCAAAGTCTATTGTTATCGCATCAAATCTTATTTCCTGTGTATAATTATTATTTAAAGATAAATATCTTTCAGCTGCTTTTTTAATTTTTTTTAACTTGGATGAAGAAAGATTATCTTCGGCCAAACCAACGATCGATGTGCGTTTACTTTTCACTTCAATGAAAACAATCTTACCTTCTTTCCGTGCGACAATGTCAATCTCATAATAACCGCGACGCCAATTTTGCCTGACAATTTCATATCCTTGCCCAAGCAAATAATCAGCCGCCAAGCGCTCTCCGTAATTGCCGATTTTTTTTCGATAATCCATAAAAAAGAGTCGCTAATACCCCTGATTTTACTTATTTAATCTATGTCAACAGTTTATACTAAGGCAAATATTTTTTAAATTCTTTTTCCTTGGCTATCTCTATTTTTTTCTTTGGGATAAGATATAAAATTCTGCCTAAGAAAAAAAACCAAGCTAAGATTACCAACAACCAAATCAAGAGCCAAAATCTGGCAGAAAGCAGGGGGATCATTTCGTAAGTAAAAAACCCGATGATCGCGCCGATAATCGCATTGGCCACGCTGAAGCTGTAGGCTCCTTGCCAAAACTTATGATATAAATTTTTGCCGTTATTTTTTTTAACCACTCTAAAAATAATAGCCAACAACATAAAAACCAAAATAACTCCGAATAAAATCGACAAATAAGGCTGTACCAGCAGACCCGGTCTAGTATTAAACCAAAAGCTTAAAGAAAATAAATCAACCATAAAATTTTATAATTTAACAAATATTAGTCCGTAATGATATGGACCTGCTTCAAACTCTGTTTCAAGCTGTAATTCAAGCTTTCCCGCCACTCTCATTAATGAATCTTTACTAACCCGCAGTTCAGCCGGAGGACCGAGTGGCACGGCTACGCTTAACCACTCTGCCACCACCAACCTCCCTCCACGCTTAATCATTCTGATGCATTCGCGCAACATCTCGATTCTTTTTTTCGAATGGAATAGCGTGTTAATCACCAAGCCAATATCCAGACTTCCGCTTTCAACCTTGGTAGCATTAAAAATTTCCAGATCGCTCCAAATCGTTTCTATGTTTTCAAAATTTTCTCTTCTTGCGCGGCGGCTAACAGCCTCTAGATTGGTTTTTAAAATATCAATCGCGTACACCTTGCCGTTTTTGCCAACCACTGAAGCTGATGGAAAAACAAAATGCCCCGAGGCTCCGCAGCCAAAATCAGCTATCTTCATTTTATCACCGGCATGAGCCTTGTCCAAAATAAAATAAGCGTCAAGCAATGAATTTCCTCCAATGTTTTTTTTCATATATATTTTTTGTCACATTTACTTAATATTATAAATTATTTATTTAAAACAAACAAGAAGTTTTAACGATTTTTTGCCAGCGGCTCAAAACTGAGACGATGGATCGGCGATGGTCCATAGTTCTCGAGCGCCTGCAAATGGAAAGCGGCGCCATAACCCTTGTGACGAGCAAAACCGTATTGCGGGTACAAAAGGTCGTACTCTGCCATTAATCTGTCCCTTGTTACTTTAGCAACTATGGATGCGGCGGAAATTGAAGCCAGCCGTTGGTCGCCCTTAATGAAAGCTTCCTGTTTTGTGGAAAAATTTGGAATTTTAAATTTTCCATCAATCAGCGCGATATCAATTCTTGATTTAACGTTCCCCAAGGCTTTCTTCATGGCAAGAAAAGTTGCTTGTAAAATATTTATCCTATCTATTACAACGTTATCAACTATTCCTACGCCTATTGTTTTTATTTCATCAAAAATCAATGAATAAAGCTCTTCCCTCTTTGTAGCGCTTAATTGCTTTGAATCTCTTACTTTATGCCATAACGGATGGTTTAAGTTGTTTTTTTGGCTAATAATAATACAAGCAGCCACAACTGGCCCCGCCAACGGACCCCTGCCAGCTTCATCAACAGCGGCAATATTCTGAAAACCCTGCTCTAATAGTTTCTTTTCAATTATTAAATCAGGCATGTAAATTATACTAAAGTCCACAATTATGTGGACTTTAAATACCAAAATTTAAAATTTTAAATAATTCATATATTTTCGCTATCGCGGCGAAGTGCATCAAGGATCGCATAAGCCAATGATTTCAAAGAAACTTTTTGACCAAATTCAAGAAGCGTTGATTTTGAACGGCAAACCCCGCAAAAAGCGAGGACCAAAAAACTTTCAATTTCTCAATTTTGCGGTTTGCGGCGAGTGCGGATATGCCATAACAGCGGAACGGCACATCAAGAAAAGCGGATTGAAGTTTATCTATTACCGCTGTACTCACAAAAGCAAAACGCAAAATTGCACTCAAACTCGCTTTTTGCGGGAAGAATATTTGACCGAACAAGTAAAAGAGAATTGTCAAAAGACTTCTTTGCCAGACGATTGGCGGGAAAGATATTTGAACAAGCTGAAAATATGGGAAAACGAGAACCGCCAAACATCAGACCTTTTCGCTCAAAATCTTAAAACCGAACTTTCCGCCATAAAAACAAAAATAGACCGGCTTATGGACGGCTATCTTGAAGGCAGTTTTGAACTGGCGGAATTTCAAGAAAAGAAAAACAAACTTATGGCGGAAAAGAAAGATATTGAGGAAAAATTATCGGATTTTGAGCGAAAAGGAAATCATTGGCTCGAACTCACGAGAAACTGGATTTT
>CAYUHZ010000053.1:0-5441 GCA_964444625.1 uncultured Gammaproteobacteria bacterium
CGACTAAGGCGGCGGGTCCAGGAGCCGCCGCAGGAGGGCGGGGATGAGTAGTGGAACAGAGGAAACCCCGCATGAAAAAAGCCGTCCCGTTAGGGCGGCTTTTGAGTGCGGGGAGGACGTCATTCTTGATTATTTTTTGAAATTTGCTATAATAAAAACACTTTGAAAAATCACTAAAACCGTTCAATTCCGACCAACATCGGGGGAGGTGCGAGAAGAAAGCCTTTTGGCAAGTAGAACTCGCCGTTGGCTCACGTTACGAGTTAATTGAGTCTTCTTACAGTTCGAGCAACTCGCTCTGAATTAGTTGAGAGGAAAACTAAGGTGGCACCGCGAAGAATCCTTCGCCCTTAGGCATGGCATTTGCCGTGTTTTAAAGGCGAGGTTTTTTTATTTATTAAATATAAAAATATGATGAGAACTAATACTTGCGGAGAATTAAACAAAGAAAATATCGGCCAAGAAGTTGAGTTGGCCGGCTGGATTCATCGCCGGCGCGATCACGGAGGGATTATTTTTATTGATTTGCGCGATCGCTACGGTTTAACTCAACTGACATTTGATCCGGAAATAGACCAAGCCGCTTGGCAGGAAGCAGACAAGCTAAGAAATGAATGGGTGGTCAAAGTTAAAGGGAAAGTAATGCCTCGTCCGGCTGATATGGTTAACTCAAAGCTTGCTACCGGAGAAATCGAGATTGAATGTTCAGGCATAGAGATACTGTCAAAATCCAAGACTCCTCCATTTGAAATAGATGAAGAAAAATCCCATGAAGCCAATGAGGCGATTAGATTAAAATATCGCTTTATTGATTTGCGCCGGCCAAAATTGCAGCAACTGTTAAAAATAAAAGACGAGTATATCAGGTTTATCAGAAGCTATTTTTATCAGTTAAATTTCGTCGAGGTGCAAACTCCGATTTTAGCCAATTCTTCTCCTGAGGGAGCGCGTGATTTTCTGGTGCCATCGCGGCTATACCCAGGTAAGTTTTATGCCCTGCCTCAAGCGCCGCAACAATTCAAACAGTTGCTGATGGTCGGAGGCCTTGACAGATATTTTCAAATCGCCGCCTGTTTCCGCGATGAGGATCCGAGAATGGACCGCGCTTATGGCGAATTTTACCAGCTTGATTTGGAAATGAGCTTTGTTGACCAAGACGATGTCTTTGCCGTAATCGAACCGTTGATGGTTGATTTAACCAAGAAATTTAGCTCCAAGGAGTTGGTCTGCTTGCCTGAGCGTGGCGGCTTCCTCCGTTTGGCTTGGCGTGAAGCTATGGAAAAATATGGTTCGGATAAGCCTGATCTGAGGTTTAATCTGCCAATTACGCCAATTTCCGAATTGGTCAAGGATTGCGGTTTCTCTGTTTTTTCTCAAGCAATTGCCGATGGGGGAGTCGTTCATGCCTTGAAAGTTGACGGGGCGGCAAAATTCAGCCGTAAAGAGATTGATGAATTAACAGAGATCGCCAAGACCAAAGGAGCCAAAGGCTTGGCCTATATCGTGGTCAGAGAAGGAGGCGAAATGCAATCTCCGATTATAAAATTTTTAGGAGAAGATTTATCTCAGGCAATCGTTACGCAAGTGGCAGCCAAGCCGGGCGATACGATTTTTTTCGGCGCCGACAAATGGAAAGTCGTTTGCCAATCGTTGGGAGCGGTCAGAAGCGAGAGCGCCGCCAGGCTTGGCCTGAAGAACGATAAGCAAGCCGCTTGGTGCTGGGTAGTCGATTTTCCGATGTACGATTATTCTGAAATAGAGGATGGCAGAATTGACTTCGGGCACAATCCTTTCTCTATGCCGCAAGGCGGTCTAAAGTCTTTGCAAGAAAAACCGCCCTTAGAAATTTTAGCCTATCAGTATGATTTGGTGTTAAATGGTTTTGAGGTTTGTAGCGGCGCGATCCGAAACTATCAACCGGAAGCGATGTACCAGGCATTCGCTATCGCCGGTTATACCAGGGAGCAGGTTGATCAAAAATTCGGGGCAATGATCAGCGCTTTTGAGTATGGCGCCCCGCCTCACGGCGGTTGCGCCCCTGGCATAGACAGAATCTTGATGATACTCTGCGATTTGGATTCTATCAGGGATATTTACGCTTTTCCCAAAGACGGCAAAGGCAAGGACTTGATGACTGACAGCCCAAGCGAAGTTGAAGAGAAACAACTACGGGAATTGCGCATAAAGATCAGAAAGGAATAATATCTCAACTTTAGCAAAAAAATACTTGTTGTTTGATTTTTAAGCTAAATATTTAAAAAATTTTTAAAAAAATCTTGCTGATCAATAATTGTTTACGATTTTCCAGAGCGTACTTTTGGTCATGGTAATTAACCCGGCAACAAATGATAGCCAGCGGATTACCTCGGCTGTCGATAATAATGTTGCGCTTTAACCCGATTACCTTGTGTTTTCCCGAATAACCACGGTGTCTTTTGCCCCCTTTTTTTGACTTGACTACGTTGGCGTCAAGACAGACGTTCCGCCAATAAAGCAGGTCCTTTTATGAGTTTTTTTTCTTGAGCTCTTCAAAAACCTTTTGCATCTTTCCGGTTTTAACCCAGGAGATGAATAACCGATAGCAAGTCACGTGGGATACTCCGTAATCATGAGACAAGTCGTGCCAACGGCAGCCGGTCGATAGAACATAGAGCATGCCATTAACCACCTCATAGGGGTCGACCTGCGACCGCACGGTCTTCTTCTGGCGCCGTCTGACAAGCGACTCGATCAGGGCGAATTACCCAAACGTAATATCAGATTGGCCACGTTGCCAATATAGTAAAAACAACACACTAAAAATTATTTCACAACATACTTAATGAATTTAAAAGTCTCAAGCATAAAGATTGATAATAAGCCAGCGGAAAAACAAAGGAACAAGCCTCGTTGGTCAATTAAACCGAAATGAAAAATACTCCTAATAAATGGTACGAAATAAATCAGGCATGACAATGATATGGTCGCAAAGGCAACCCAATAAAAAGCTTTATTGGCGGATTTCAAAGAACGATCAAAGCTTCTCGCCCAAGAACGATTAGAAAAAATTAAAGATAGATTGCATAATAATAAAGTAGCAAAAGTCATTGTTCTTACGGCATCATGGCTGTAATTTAGTTTTATTGCCATAAAAAACAAGGATAACGTTAAGCCAAAAACCATTATTCCTTGAGCAAAACTCACAGAAATTTCCTTTTTGCCAAAAAGATTTTCATTTGTTTTCCTGGGCGGTCGTTTCATAACATCTGTTTCTTCCGGCTCGGCTTCAAAGACGATAGCGCATGTTGGGTTGATAATTAATTCCAAAAAAGCAATATGGACTGGGAACAAAACCAACGGTTGTTCGAAAATTACCGGCAACAAAGAAATGCCGGCGATCGGTATGTGCACGGCAATCGCATAAGTCATGGCTTTTTTGATATTGTCGTAAATTTTTCTGCCCATTTTAACCGAGCCGACAATAGAAGAAAAATCGTCGTTTAATAAGACAATATCAGACGCCTCTCTGGCTACATCTGATCCTTTCTCACCCATAGCCACTCCGATATCAGCCGCCTTTAGCGCTGGGGCATCATTTACTCCATCCCCGGTCATTGCCACAACTTCGCCGTTAGCCCTAAGAGCTTCAACCAACCGTAGTTTTTGAGCGGGCACTACTCTGGCAAAAATATTAACTTCTTTAATTTTATTTCTTAAATCATCTTCGTTGATCACTCCCAATTCAAATCCGGTAATAAAAATATTATCCGGTTGCAAGCCGATTTTTTTTGCTATGTTCATAGCTGTACCGGGATAATCTCCGGTAATCATCAATACCCTAATTCCCGCTTCGTAACATTCGGTGATAGAATCGACAACGCTTGGCCTAACAGGATCTGACAAGCCAATCAATCCTAAAAAATCGAACTTGAAACCTTTTAAATTATCGGGGAAAAACTCTTTATCAACGTGAGATTTGGCTACTCCGATAACTCTTAGGCCTTCGACTGCCATCAGGCTCACTTGCTGCAGAAGATATTCTTTTTTGGTTTCACTCATCGGACAAAGACTGATAATCGATTCGGGCGCCCCGGTGGCCGCAATAAAATAACCCCCCTCATCTGAAGTTTTCCAAACTTGGGAGAAAGCCAACAATTCATTGGTGATCGGATATTCACGCACCATTATCCAATCCTGATGCATGCGCGCTGTTTTTTTTAAAGTTTTTTCCCCTAAATCTCTCATAGCCAATTCAATCGGATCAAAAGGGTTCTTTCTGCAAGCTAAAGTGCTAAATTCTAAAAGATTATGAAATTTTTCAGGGATATGAGAATTGTCATCAACAATCTCGTAATATTCGTCAGCAGCGAATATTTTCGTCGCTTTTAACTTATTAAAAGTAATGGTTCCCGTTTTATCGGCACAAAGCACTGTTGCCGAACCAAGCGTTTCTATTGCCGAGATTTGCCTGGTTAAAACTTTCTTTTGTGCCATCCGCCAGGCTCCCATGACAAAGAAAATTGTCAGGATCATAGGAAATTCTTCCGGCAAAATCGCCATGGCTAAGGTAATGCCGGAGAGCATTCCTTGCAACCAATCGTAATGTAATACGCCATAAAAAACAACAATAAAAATACAAAGAAAAAAACCAATCATTGAAACATATCCCACTATTGCCCTGATTTCTTTCTGTAAAGCGGTTTGATTGGGGCTGATAGAACTCAATGAAAGACCGACTTTACCCATTTCAGTTCTGGAACCAGTCCACAACGTCTTGATTACCGCGTGTCCCGCGACAACCATGGTGCCAGCGTAAATACGGGCCGAATTGTTGCCCCCCGGAACAGCAACCTCTTCTTGATCTCCCCAGCCTATTTCATAAGCGATCTTGCTAACCGGCAAAGATTCTCCGGTTAACAAAGATTCATCAACCGAAAGATTGAAACAAGAAACAATCAATGAATCGGCAGGCACACGATCCCCTTCGGAAACAACTATAAAATCTCCTTCTACCACCTCTCTGCCGGAAATTCTTCTTTCTTTTCCATCTCTGATCACCAGCGCTCTGGGACTAGAAAGGTTCTGTAGCGCTTCCAAGGTTCGCTCGGCCTTATGTTCTTGATAAAAAGTAATGCCGATCACTATAAAAACAAAAGATAGTAAAATTAACGCCTCTTGCTTATCGCCCATAATCAAGTAAATGGTGCCGCAAGACATCAATAACAAAAACATCGGTTCTTTTAAGACAGCGATGATGATTGAAAAATTACTGCGTTTATTACCCGAAGAAATTTGATTATAGCCGTCTTTTGCCAGTTTTTTTGCCGCTTCGTCTTCAGATAAGCCCACTATATTCTCAGCTTTTAGCTTGTTAAACATATTATATTAACAAATTTTTTTGTTTAAATTATAACATAATTTTCACAAAAAATAAAATTTCAATAATTTGGCTTTTTTGTCAT
>CAYUHZ010000054.1:0-5112 GCA_964444625.1 uncultured Gammaproteobacteria bacterium
AAAAAAATCCCAAATATTTTGCCAAATAATAGTATAGTATTTCTAGGGATTGACAGAAATCTCCCCATCTCTTCTGCCATATTCGGCAATTCGTAGTCAGCTTTGATTAGAGCGGCTAGTAAAAATCTTTCATCTAGTGTAAATTGTTGGTAAATACCCATATTGCTTTGCTAGGTTAGTTAGATTTCTCTATCGTAAGCCAATATGGGTATTTTGTTAATCTATTTGCAGTTCAGGGTAGAATTCATCACAAAGGGTTGACAAAAATTAAGATAAAATCTATAGTTATTATTAGCACTCACTTTAATAGAGTGCTAATAATTATTTAACATACAAATATGTTTGATAAATTTACTCACAAATCGCAAGAAGCGATAATCAATGCTCAAATAATCGCTCAAGACAGCGGACAACAGTATATTGAGGCACTGCATGTTTTGTTGTCATTATTGGAACAAAACGAAAGCTTGGTTATTTCTGTTTTAGAAAAATTAATCATTAATCTGGACAGTTTGGAAAAAACCATCAGGATGGAGCTTGAAAAATTACCAAAGACAAATATTTCTTATAGCGTTGGGACGGTTCAAGGCACAGCTGAAGTCGCACTGGTTTTAGAAAGAGCTAAAAAAGAAGCTGATAAGATGGGGGATGAATATATTTCAACCGAGCATTTACTCTTGGCCATTATCGGAATCAAGACTAAGTCACAAGAACTTTTGATTAAAGAGGGCGTTGAATATGATTCGGTATTTAAAATCTTATCCGCTTTGCGTGGCTCTCAGAGAATTACCGATCCGGAACCTGAGGCAAAATTTCAAGCGATTGAAAAATACACCCAAAATCTAACTGAATTTGCTAGAAATAAAAAACTTGACCCAGTCATTGGTCGTGACAATGAAATTAGACGTATTATGCAAGTACTCTGTCGCCGCACCAAAAATAACCCGGTATTGATCGGTGAAGCCGGGACCGGCAAAACCGCGATTATCGAAGGACTGGCCCAAAGAATAGTCAGTGGCGATGTACCGGAAAATTTAAAAAACAAAGAATTGATCAGTTTGGATTTAGGGTCTTTGGTGGCCGGGGCAAAATTTCGCGGTGAATTTGAGGATCGGCTAAAAGCGGTAGTTAAGGAAATAAAAACCCATAGTAGCGGTGTTATTCTTTTTATTGACGAACTTCACACGCTAGTAGGCGCCGGAGCTAGCGAAGGATCGATGGACGCATCCAATCTTTTGAAACCAGCTTTAGCTCGAGGAGAATTGCGAGCTATCGGCGCAACAACCACAAAGGAATATCAAAAATATATCGAAAAAGACTCGGCTCTAGAAAGGCGTTTTCAACCAATATACGTTGCTGAACCAAGTATTGATGACACTATTTCAATTTTGCGCGGAATCAAAGAAAAATATGAATTGCATCATGGTGTTCGTATTACCGATGATGCCCTGATTGCCGCCGCCCATCTATCTTTCCGCTATATCAGCGATCGTTTTTTGCCTGATAAGGCGGTTGATCTGATTGATGAAGCCACTTCAGCCCTGCGCATAGAAATAGACTCGATGCCTGAAGATTTAGATAAGCTAAAAAGAGAAATCAAAAGATTGGAAATAGTCAAAGCTGGCTTGATCAAAGACAGCCAAGGTGCTGGTAAATTGAGAAATATAAATAAACAATTATCAAATTTAAAAGAAAAAGCCGGAGCGATTGAATTGCATTGGCAAAAAGAAAAAACTTTGATTTCTGAGATTAGAGAGTGTAAAAAATCAATAGATCAACTGAAAGCCAAGGCGGAAATTATCGAACGACGCGGCGATGATTTAACTCAAGTAGCAGAGATCCGCTATGCTAAAATTCCTGAACTGGAAAAAACAATTAAAGATCGAGAAACTGCCTTGTTCAAAATCCAGCAAGGCGGAAATAGAATTTTAAAAGAAGAGGTTGATGATCAAGATATCGCAAAAGTAGTGGCTCGTTGGACGGGTATACCAGTTGCCAAAATGCTCGAATCTGATATCAATAAATTATCCAAAGCGGAAATCGAACTGAAAAAACGAGTGATTGGCCAAGAAGAAGCGATAAAATCCGTTGCTAACGCCATCAGGAGATCTCGCGCCGGCATAAATGAAGAAAAAAAACCGATTGGCTCTTTTCTATTTGTCGGACCAACCGGGGTAGGAAAAACCGAAATGGCAAAAACTTTAGCGGAATTTATGTTTAATGACGAACAGTCATTAATCAGATTAGATATGAGTGAATTTATGGAAAAGCATAGCGTCGCCAAGATAATCGGATCGCCTCCCGGCTATATCGGCTTTGAAGAAGGAGGTCAATTAACGGAAAAAATTAGGCGTCGCCCCTATAGCGTAGTATTATTTGATGAAATTGAAAAAGCACATCCTGAAGTATTTAATATTCTCCTACAAATTCTAGACGACGGACGACTGACCGATTCCAAGGGCAGAACGGTAAACTTTAAAAATACCATCATCATTATGACTTCCAATTTAGGCAATGAAGTGATTAAACAGTATTCCATTGGCTTTTCTTCTTGCGACGACGAAGACGAAGTCAAAGTTAGAGCGGAAGAAATGAAAGAAAAAATTGATCGAATTTTAAAGGATAATTTCAAATTGGAATTTTTAAACCGTATTGACGAAATCGTCATCTTCAAAACGCTAACCAAAAATATTCTGGCTGAAATAGTTGATATGGAATTGGTTAAAGTTGAAACTAGGTTGAAAAATAAAAACATTACCATTAAAATTTTATCCAAAGTAAAAAAGCTTATTTCTGAAAAAGGCTTTGACCCCACCTTCGGCGCCCGACCCCTCAAAAGGGTTATTCAAAATACTATCTTGGATGAACTGGCGATGCAAATAATTGAAGGAAAGATTAATGAGGGAGATAAGGTTGAAATACATCTCGGAACGAAAGACAATATCATGGTAGCAATCAAAAAATAAAAAAAAGCGGAACTAATCGATTACGCTTTTTAGTTTAAAATCTAAAACCCTTGTCAGTCCGATCTGTGACATGAGACATGGCGCATCCTCTCATGTCATAGAATACCGCTTATTCGGCATAGGTGAAAATATGACAATTGATCTGGTTATCATGGCAGTGTCGGTTTAAATGAAAATTCTATGGTATAAATTTTAAGGATTTTTAATTATTTTATCTTAATTTCATTATAAGATATATACATTTTAACATTTATTGCTAATTGGCAACAAGTCTATTATATATCTCAACCAGAGACAGCAAAGTTAGCTTTTTAGATGTCTAAATGCGAAAAACGAATGACGTCCTCCCCGCACTCAAAAGCCGCCCTAACGGGACGGCTTTTTTCATGCGGGGTTTCCTCTGCTCCATTCATCCCCGCCCTCCTGCGGCGGCTCCTGGACCAGCCGCCTTAGTCGGGCGGGGTTTCCTGTTAAGGTATAAAAACACAAAAATAAAATGCCTCATAATAAACAAAGATATAAGTTAATCAAAAAGTTTTTCTTTAAAATTTTCTAATTACCCCCCTGACAATTCCTTGTATCACAGGATTCTTATAATAAATCGGTTTCATTGATGAATTTGCCGGCTGAAGCCTGATTCTGTCGGATTCGCGAAAAAATTTTTTTAATGTGGCGTAATTGTTATTTAACAAAGCGACTACGATATCACCATTTCTGGGTGCAGTGTTTTTTTCAATTATTACAAAATCTCCGTCTAAAATTCCTTCTTCAATCATTGATCGACCATTAACCTTCAAAACAAAACTCTCTTTTTTTTGCCTAACCAAGCTCGATGGGATGCTGATCATTTCGTTTTCTTCAATCGCTTCAATCGGCTCGCCCGCAGTTATTAAACCAACTAGCGGCAATTCAATTGCCTTCGACCAGATATTCTCAATATTTTTTAACTCAATTGAACGTGGAATGTTAGGAGAAAATTCAATCACCCCCCTGTTTTTAAGGGTATGGATATGAGCGTGGATTGTAGCTGGACTGGATAATTTAAAATATTCTCCGATTTCCCTAAAACTTGGCGAATAGTTATGCTTTTTTATAAAATCTGTAATAAAATCCAGTATTTGTCTTTGCCTTTTTGATAAATTACTCATACTATTATTTTATAACCTATTTTTATTATATACGAACAAAAAACGAAAGTCAAGTGGAAAAATCCTTTTCGTTGACAAAAAGAAAATATTATTTTATTATACAAAATAAGCGCTAAAGAGCGACTTTTTTATTCGGGGATCGTCCAATGGTAAGACAGCGGCCTTTGAAGCCGTTTATCATGGTTCGAATCCATGTCCCCGAGCTGACGCTTCAATTTTAAGACTGCATTGCAAGCCACGCTTTATGAGGGTGAGTTTTGGCAGGTATTCGCCTTTGCTTTTGCCAGTCATCTTGTTCGGCTTTTTCTTGAAACCAGTTGGATTAGACGACATAGCCGCCTCGGTCGTATCAAATTTCGAGAAATCGGTTATCTTAAAGCGAATCTCTGGGATTGTAATGATAAATGTGTCGAGCATAAAAATTTTATAAATCTTGGCTGTCGTGCCAAGTTATTGTTTTTATAGAGTTGAGGATTAACCCGCCGGTCGATCTTGAAAAGCAAGTCAAAGAAGCCAACAAGGTTGTGTCTGGCTTCAAAGTCCATTCCGCTATCGTTTTTTAATTCTTCGATCATAGTATTAACAAAAAAATCCATCACAAAATTCGCAAAAAATAGATAACTACATCTTTTGCGAATCCAATGATGGATTCAATACAATTTTTTATTGCCAACCTTTGAGATTTTATAATTAAGGCTGTGCCTCTATTCAGTTGTAATTTAATTGTAGCAAATTTCAGAAAAAACAGCAATAGAAAATTATTATTTGGCTAATTTTAGTATATTTAATATGTTTTTTTTAATTAAAAGTTCTAAACGCATCCATTACTGGGGCCAAAGTTCGAAAGGAATTCAAAAAAAGGTTTGAAACTATTTTATAAAAGGCTTTTAAAAGCGCCCGCCCCCGCTTTTAAAAGCAAATTATTTTTCCGCGGGCAAAGCCCGGCTTTAAAAAACTGCCAAAGAACCTATAAAAAATATCGACTCGAACTTTATTTT
>CAYUHZ010000055.1:0-4904 GCA_964444625.1 uncultured Gammaproteobacteria bacterium
TAAACTTGGATCAACCCACCAGATACCTCGCGGGCTTGCCCCGAGGTAATTCATTGCTAAAAATATTTTAAAATGTTATTTTAAAATTAGTTTATGAGGCAAATATTAGATCTACATATCCATTCACGCTATTCACGCGCATGTTCGCGAGATTTAACTTTGTCAAATATTGATCAGGTTTGCCGAATAAAAGGAGTTGATATCATCGCTACCGGAGATTTCACTTATCCAGCATGGTTTACCAGCATCAAGAATGAATTAGAGTCTTTAGCAGCGCATACAGGACTTTTTAAATTAAAATCATCCCCGGATGATAAAATTAAATTTATATTGTCAACGGAATTCGCCTTGATTTACAAACAGGGAGACAGATGCCGGCGCATACATCTCGTGGTTCAAGCGCCGAATATGGAGGCGGCCGTGGAACTTAATAAATTTTTAGACAAGCATTATAATATCCGGTCTGACGGACGACCGATTCTCGGCATGAGCGCGCCTGATCTAGTAAAACTTTGTTTATCAATCCATCCCCAATTTCTTATCTACCCAGCCCATATTTGGACTCCTTGGTTTTCGGTTTTCGGCTCCAAGTCCGGTTTTGATTCTTTGGAAAATTGTTTTGGTGATTATACTCAAGATATTTATGCATACGAAACCGGTCTTTCCAGCGACCCGGAAATGAATTGGCGAGTTTCAGCTTTGGACAAATTAGCATTGTTGTCAAATTCCGACGCTCATTCACTGCCGAATATCGGACGAGAATGCAATATATTTGATTTAACCGAAATAAGCTATAACGAGATCTACCAAGTGATTAAACAAAAAGATTTGCGCCAGATCATCTCAACTATTGAGTTTTTTCCCGAAGAAGGAATGTATCATTTGGATGGGCATCGATTGTGCGGTGTTTCTTTTGAGCCAAGCCAAGCCAAGAGCGCTAAAGGCATCTGCCAGGTTTGCCGGAAACCGTTGACGGTCGGAGTTTTAAACAGAGTTGAAGAATTGGCCGATAGAGTTAGTGGACAAAAGCCGGATAAAAATTATGGTTTTAATAAAGTGGTTAGCCTAGACAAGATTATTGCCGAAGCGCTGAATGTAAAATCGCGCAACTCAAGCAAGGTTCAAAAGCAATACCAAGAAATGATTAAACAGGGGAATAACGAATTTAATATCCTGCTTAATTTATCAGAGGAAGATTTGAAAAAGATAGCTCCGGCCAAAATAGTAACCGGCATTATCCGCTCGAGAAAAGGAGAATTGGTGATACAGCCTGGCTTTGATGGCCAATATGGGGTGATTAATATTTTTAGTCCGACAGAAAATCGACAAGAGAGTTTATTCTAAAATTTTATTAAAAAATTAAACAGAAGAATCATTCTTCTGTTTTAGTGTAATCATAATCTTTTTTAGCATAATAAATACGGAAAGAATGAGGAATGATAAATTAAAAATGATTAAATATTAGCAAAAAAATTAAAAATCACTTATGTTTATGCCCCAGCTCCCTTGACAATAACAAAAAGTTATGATTAAATTACAAGTTATTTAAATTTAATATTTTTTGAGTATGGTCGATTGAAGCGGGTCAGGCACGACAAGCATGGGGATTTTTCACTAGGACTAAATTGGTCTTTTCTGATTTTCTCCTAATGGAAATTTTCTTGCCTTGCCCGCTTCAGTCGGTCTTTTTTAATAAAAAAAGAACTTTGATTTTTCCAAAGTTCTTTTTTTATTTATACCTTAACAGGAAACCCCGCCCGACTAAGGCGGCTGGTCCAGGAGCCGCCGCAGGAGGGCGGGGATGAATGGAGCAGAGGAAACCCCGCATGAAAAAAGCCGTCCCGTTAGGGCGGCTTTTGAGTGCGGGGAGGACGTCATTATTTACTGTGAGGTCGAGGTGGCAACCGTCGGCGAAGAAGTGGCCAAAGGATTATTTTTTTCGGTTGATAATTTTTCTACGCCGACCAAACAAACTTCTTGCCAAGGAACATAATGAGAAGTAAACCTTTTGCCCTTGATTTCTCCTCCCGGATAGATTACCCGATAATCAAAATAAGCGTCTGCGCCATTGTGCGCTTTTTCCGTACATTTTTTTTCTCCCGGCGGCAGATCAAGCGTTTCAATTAGCTTGGTCGGTTCAGGCGCTTTGATGTTGTAGATTACCGGCTTGAACATTTCTACGATTCTACCGTCCTTGGTCCCCCAGAGATCAAAAACAAGATTATTCCCTGAAATTTTAGTTTGTATCAGCAAATGACTGCTGGTATCATTTAAAAAACGGAAATCAGGCTGAGGGTCATATATGGTGGCATCGGTTCCAGCTGGTTCGTAATATTGCACGCGATAAGAATGATTGCGCCGCATGGTAATAGGCAAGCCAGAGTTAAGCGCAGCGCGAAACATGGTGGTGCCTATTTGGCAAAGGCCGCCGCCGTATTCTGGCATGGTCTTATTGTTTTTGATTACCAGCTCTGGTAGATAGCCGGTATGTTTATCAATTTCTCCCAAAGCGGCAAGCAATGAGAACTCTTCACCCGGCTTTATTAGTATGCCATTTAATGATTCTGAGCCGACACTAATGTTGTGGCGTCGATTTATCGGCGACCCTGCGAAATTGGAAGTGCCGGTGCCGACTACTTCATTAATGCCCATCTGGCTGACAGCTTCCTGGTTGACTGCGCTGGCTATTTTAACGATTGATAATTCAATATTGTTTTGTTGGTCGGTGATTAGCCGATCTTCTATGACCGAGGCACTTGTTTTTAAGTCTATTTCCCAGCCATCACGACCGTTTTTAAATTCCGTTACTTTACCGTTGTTAATTTCAAATTTTGGATCAACCGGCGGTTGATTAATAATAGGAGCGATGTCTTGTTCAAGAAAAGTTTTAATTTTTTCTTGGTCAAGACCAACAACTATTATCTTTTTTCCATCAGTATCAGCACTGATTTTGAGCATTAGCCAGTCGGCCAGCCGATCAGTTTTAATTAACCAGTTTTTACTGGTTTCGGTTACCATATTTTCAAGCGATTTGTCGGCACTACTGGCAGATAGTTCTCCTAAATTAGTGATTGATTCGGATAAATAAGAAAGTTTTACCGGGGCAAGGGCTAAGATTTTTTTAGCTTGGAGTTCAATGTTCAGGCAATCGGTTTTTTTAATTTTCGGGTAGTCGAGTTTTTGTTTTAGCGCAATTGAACTGTTATCTATTCTTTTTAATTTGTCTTGTAGTTGGTTTATGGCTTGCCGCCAGTCCAATATCAAGCCGTCTTTTTCAGCTACCAAGGTAAATTTAATTTGACCAGTTTCTTCGTCAAGGCTATAAGCCAGACGAGCATCTTCTGCCGGATTGTTAAAAGAAGAAAATTCTACTCGTAGGTTTTTTTCTATTTCTATTTCGTTGAGCTTAATCGGCATTTGTAAATAGTGTTTTACCAACAAGCCCTTAAGACGGGTTAAGGCGTTAAACAGCAGATTGCCGTTTCTGCCAAACTTCCAACTGTCTTCAATAATTTTATCCAAATCAAAATCAATAATGCGATAACTGGCATCAACCTCCAATGCCGGAACGGAAGGATAGATGGTGGCTTTTTTATTTTGGTAGTAGAAGTCTATTCCGCTTTTGTTGATGTTGTCTATTTTTTCAGCTAAGATTGAGATTGCTTGTTCATTGTTTTTGCCACTTAGGTTTATTGCGCCGACCTGAAGTCCGGGGTAAATTTTGTCTTGATATATTAAAGTAATAGCCAAAAAAACCGCAAGCGTCACGATTAAAACAGTAAAAAAAACAGTTGCCAATATCAGCAACCATTTTGGAACCTTATTTTTTTTCCAAAATAAAAAATCCATAAATTTTACGCCAAAAACTATTGGTTATCTGCCGGGTTTAAAATTTCGTTTAGAATTTCCTTGGCTTGGCGATTCTTTTGTTCGGCGAATTGGCTTGCTTCAGTCGCCGTGAAAATAAACTTCATACCCTCTTTGGCTTCCATCGGCAGGAAATTCTTCGGCCAGCTGATTTCTTCTCCAGCGCCAGCTTTTAGAATTGCCCAGCCATCAACCAAGCGTTCTAAGGTTAGTTCTATTTCCATAGTTTTATTTTTCTTTGACTTTGATTGAAATTTGCTTGGCGACTTTTGCCTTGGGAAGGACAATGGTCAGAACGCCGTTTTCTAATGAGGCCTCGATTTTATCAACCTCTATTTCAACCGGCAGGATGATGGAGCGGGAAAAACCACCCCAATAGCATTCGCGGTATAGATAATCTTCTTCTTTAATTTTTTCCTTCATTTCTCTTTTACCCCTGATGGTCAGCATATCATTATTAATGGAAATATCTATATCTTCCGGCTTAACCCCGGCGATGGTTGATTTGACAATCAACTGGCTAGGGGACTGATAAACGTCAACTGATAATTGCCCCTCATCATAATCGCCTTCAAGCCATTTTCCTTCGCTATCTTCGTTTTGAGTGTTGGTGCCGGTTTTTTCTCCGTCCTCGTACTCAACTACCTCCTCCACCCCTTCCACTTCTTCTTTCTTGGCGCCTATTAATTTTTTGAAAAAATTTGACATAAAAATTTATTGTTAGTTTATAGATGTTTAATCTGTAGTTATTATAATGTTTTTGTAATAGCTTGGCAAGAGTTTGACTTTTTCTTATTGGTACGCCCAAAGGGAATCGAACCCCTATAACCAGCTTAGAAGGCTGGTGTTCTATCCATTGAACTATGGGCGCTTATGAAATTTTCAATTTTAGAATTATCAAGAAAAATGAAAAAATTGCCGAATTGTGACAATAGTCTATAAAATAACAGTAAAATTGATAAAAGTCAATTTTTTTTGGTTCTACAGACCGTCCGAAAACTCAACTCAATTTCCGCGAAAATCGCGAAGCGATTTGA
>CAYUHZ010000056.1:0-4364 GCA_964444625.1 uncultured Gammaproteobacteria bacterium
TCTCGATAACTATTAGCCAAAGACTTATGCCAAAAATTAAAATAAAAATTAACGGTCAGGAAATAAATTGCCAGGCCGGAAAATCAATTCTTGAAGTCGCTTTAGAAAACGATATCTACGTTCCTTCGCTTTGCCATCATCCCGATTTTTCGGTCAAAGCTAACTGCCGAGTTTGCGTGGTAGAGGTCAAAAGCAGAAGAAACTTAGCCCCAGCTTGTCAGTTGAAAGCCGAAGAAGGTTTGGAAATAAAGACCAATACCGAGCGGGTAAAAAAATCCCGCAATGCCAACATTGAATTGATTTTTGCTGAACATATCGAGAAATGTCCTACTTGTATTTGGCGGTTTAATTGTCAGTTGCTTAATATAGCCGACCGCTACAAAACTGAAATTAAACGATTTGCCGATCGCAAGAGCAAGCGAAAAATTTATAAGTTTGCCAACGCGGTTGAGATTGACGGCAGCCAATGCATCGATTGCCGCAATTGCATTGATGCTTGCCAGATGCAAGGCATTAATTATCTTGAACTGAAAGGTAAGGGCGTAAGCCAAGAAGTGGCGCCGGTAAAGAATCGGAAAATAGATTGCATCTATTGCGGCCAGTGCGCGGTTCATTGCCCCGTTGCTTCAGCTCAAGAGCAAACTAATTGGGAGGCGGTTGATAAACTTTTGTCCAACAAGAAAAAAATCATGGTTGCCCAGTTCGCTCCTTCAATCAGAGTAAGCATCAGGGAAGAATTCAATCTGCCTTATGGCAAGATCGCCACTGGCCAAGTAGTCGCCAGCCTGCGAGAATTGGGATTTAATTATGTTTTTGATGTAAATTTTGGAGCCGATATCACAACCATCATTGAAGCGGAAGAATTGGTTAAGCGCGTGAAACAGGGCGGAAAAATGCCGATGATTACTTCCTGCTGTCCAGCATGGGTCAAATATGTTGAGTTTTATCATCCGGAATTGATTCCCAACCTAACCACTTCGCGTTCCCCGCAAATCCATTGCGGCGGGGTGATTAAGGCTTATTGGGCTAAACTGCGAAAGATTGATCCGAAAAATATCGCGGTTGTTTCAATTATGCCCTGTACCGCTAAAAAATTTGAAGCAACCAGGCCGGAATTGAAAATCAATTCCATATCCCCGGTTGATTATGTGTTGACTGCCAGGGAATTCGCCTGGATGCTGAAAAGAAAACGCATAGAGTTCTCAAAACTTAAAGATTCTGCTACCGACAGCCCATTGGGAGAATACAGCGGCGCCGCGGCCGTCTATGGCGCTAGCGGCGGCGTTATGGAATCTGCTTTGCGCACTGCGCAATATTTAATTTGCGGCGATAAGGAAGCCGAGCTTTGCCATAATCGCTTGGATTTTAAGGAAGTGCGGGGGTTATTGGATATAAAAGAATCAGAAGTGGTGATTGCCGAGAAAAAATTACGGGTGGCCGTTGTTAACGGGATCGGCAATATAAAAACAGTGTTAAAAAATATTAATCAATACGACTACATTGAAGTGATGGCCTGTCCCGGCGGATGTATCGGCGGCGGAGGCCAGCCCATTCCAACCACCCAAGCAATCAGGCAAAAAAGGCTGGAGGCCCTCTATAAACTTGATAAGTCAAAAGATATCAGAAAGGCCCATGAAATTACTGAAGTCAACAAAGCGCTTAAATGGCTCAAGGATCAGCCCGCGTTGGAGCATAAAGTATTGCATACTAGGTATAAAAAGAAAGAATGTGGCGGTTTGGCCGGGATGGTTAATTTTTAATTTTAATTTTAACTATATGGCAAAAAATAAACATCTTGGAAGTATTACGATTTTAGTTAACGATCGTCAAAAAAATTCTTGTGCTTTGAATAAATTATTATCCGATAACAGCGCTAACATTCTGGGGCGCATGGGCCTGAATATCACGCCGAAATGCTCAAGTGATTGCTTTGGTTTAATAACATTGTCAGTTGAAGGAGAGGCGAAAGAAATCAGGGAATTAGCCAAGAAAATCAACTCGCTTTACGGCATTCAAGCCAAGAGCGTTATTATAACCAGATAAATTGACTAAAATACGCTAATATTGTATATTTTAAGGACTAACATCAGTTAGTCTTTTTAATATTATGGCCATACCGAATTATATAAACAATATAATAGAAAAATTAGAAGCAAGTGATTATGAAGCATTTGTGGCGGGTGGTTGCGTGCGCGACTTACTTCTTGGGCGCGCGCCCAAGGATTGGGATATAACAACTAATGCCAGGCCAGAGCAAGTTTTGGCGGTTTTTACCGAGGGAAAATACGAGAATATTTTTGGTACGGTTTTACTGCCTGTCAAGAATGAACAAGGAGAAACCGAAGAAGTGGTAGAGATAACCACTTACCGCTCGGAACAGGGCTATAGCGACCGCCGACATCCAGACGAAGTTAGATTTGAAGACGCGTTGGACAAAGATTTGGAAAGGAGAGATTTTACTATTAACGCTATGGCTTTAGGAGGGAAAAATTGTTCCAAGTTGAAGGCTGAAAGTATAATTCAAAATTCAAAAGCGATTATTATTGAAAACAAATCTTATATTTTGATTGATTTTTTTGGCGGTCATAAGGATATAAACAAGAAAATTATCCGCGCGGTGGGGGAGCCGGCAGAAAGATTCAAAGAAGACGCGCTACGCATGATGCGAGCAATACGTTTCATGAGTCAATTGGGTTTTGAAATTGAGCCTAAAACTGAAAGAGGAATAGGAAAATTGGCAGGTAGCATCAAGTTTGTTTCCGCAGAAAGAATCCGCGATGAATTGGTCAAGATTTTAAGTTCAGACCGGCCTTATGAAGGGATATTGAAGCTCCACGAATTAAAATTATTGCAGTATATTCTGCCTGAATTAGAAAGGGGAGTCGGCGTAGAGCAGAATCGACATCATGTTTATTCAGTTTTTCAGCATTCGGTTTTGTCTTTGAAATTTTGTCCAAACCAAGATTGGCGCGTTCGTCTGGCCGCCCTGCTTCATGATGTCGCCAAACCTCAAACCAAGAATATTGGCAAGGGCGGTTCAGAGCAAGATGCCACTTTCTATAATCATGAACATGCCGGAGCGAAAATAGTCAGGAAAATCATGGCTCGTTTGAAATTTTCCAATCTGGATATTGATAAAGTGGTTAATTTGGTCGCTAACCATATGTTTTATTATAATGTGGGAGAGGTAACCGCCGCTTCAGTTCGACGCCTGATTGCCAAAGTCGGTGAAGAAAATTTGCGCGATTTAATCGATTTGCGTATCGCCGATCGCTTGGGTTCCGGCGTTCCTAAAGCCAAGCCTTATAAATTGAGGCACTTGGAATATATGATGGAAAAAGTACGCCACGATCCGGTATCGGTAAAAATGTTAAAAATTAACGGTGATGACTTAATTAAGTTGTTGGATATAGATCCAGGTCCAAAGATCGGAGCGATTCTTGATGTGCTTTTATCAGAAGTAATTGAAGATCCGAATTTAAATTCCAGAAAATGTTTAGAAGCGAGAAGCCATGAATTAGACAAGTTGAATTTGCCCGATTTGCGCCAACGTGCCAAGGAAAAGATTGAGGAAAAAAGAGCAGAAGACGATGAAGAGCTAAAGAAGGATTTTTATGTTAAATAATTTTATAAAAAAAAATAATTTTATGAAAAAATTTATTATTTTACCGTTTTTATTATTAATTTTTACCGGTTGTTCAAATGATCAATCGGCAGATAAACAAAGTATGGCCAATGAAAATTTAAAAGTCGGAGAGTCCCCAATCATGCAATCTGTAAAAATCGATTCCAATAATTTTAGCGATTTAGTTTCACAGTACAGCCAGGCTATCATCAAAACTAACCAAGGGGATATCACAGTAAGTTTTTATGCTAGCGATTCTCCTTTTACTGTAAATAATTTTTTAAATCTGGCAAAACTTGGTTTTTATGATGGCACCAAATTTCACCGGGTGATTAAAGGTTTTATGATTCAAGGAGGAGACCCGAACAGCAAAGACAATGATTGGTCGGACGATGGCAGAGGAGGTCCGGGGTATCGTTTTGGCGACGAGTTTAACAGCCATAAGCTAGTTCGAGGTAGCTTGGCAATGGCCAATTCAGGACCAAATACCAACGGTTCCCAATTTTTTATTGTCACCGCCGAATCAACGGATTGGCTTGATGGCAAACATACTAATTTTGGAAAAGTTAAAACGGGCATTGATGTAGTGGCTAAAATTGAAAATATTAAAAATAACGGCAAGGATGGCAATCCGTCCTATCATCCGACGGAAGATGTTGTTATTAATTCAATAGAATTATTAAAATAAACGGAATTTAAAGATTGTCAAAGCAAATCAAAAGAAACCGTAATTTACCCA
>CAYUHZ010000057.1:0-4201 GCA_964444625.1 uncultured Gammaproteobacteria bacterium
ACAAAAATTTCGGTTTGAGATGAGGATAACCCCGAATTTTATTCAGTTTTCAAAGAATATTTCCGCCCTGCGGGCGGGTATTCTTCTACAATCTAATATTAAATTATCGTTTTAAATAAAAATTCAGTTTTTTACTCTCTATTTTTTGGTTTTTCCTACAATACCTTCCAACTCCTCTTCGCTAAAAAAATTAATTATTATCTGCCCCCCCTTGCCTTTGCGTTTCACCTCAACCTTGGTGCCGAAAAATTCACGCAACAACTCTTCTTTTCCCTGATCTGAAGAATAATTAACTTTGATGCGCGCCGCTCTTGTTCCGCCCATCCTCCTTGTGGCTTCCAAAGTGCTGCTCACCGAAAGATTCTGCTGAATAATTTTTTTATACAAAGCGATCTGTTTTTTCTCGTTGTCTAATCCTACCAAAAGTTTGGCATGGCCTTCGCTCAATTTACCGTCAATAATCGCCTGTTTGATTTCCTCGGGCAAGGCAAGCAGGCGCAAAGTATTGGCGACGGAAGATCTGGCTTTGCCGACTCTCTTGGCAAGCTCTTCTTGGCTTAAATTAAATTCATTCACTAGCTTGCGATAAGCGGTAGCTTGTTCAACCACATTTAAATCCTCTCTCTGAATATTTTCAATCAAAGCCAGCTCTAGTTTTTCCTGTTCTTCCGCCTCTCTGATTACTACCGGCACTTTCTCAAAATTTAGTATCTTGGCTGCGCGTAATCTTCTCTCGCCGGCAATCAACTCATAGCCGGAATTCTGCTTATTTACAATCAACGGTTGGATTATGCCGTGTTGTTTAATTGACTCAACTAATTCCTCCAGCGGCTGATGGTGGAAACTCTGTCGGGGTTGTTGGGGATTCGCCTTAATTAAATCGGGATGCAAGTAAACCACGCCGTTTCCTCCACTTATTGGCGTTGACAACACGCCATTTGATGAATCTGAAGAAGTGTTATTTTTTATTATCTTATTCGGGATCAATGAGTTAAGCCCCCTCCCTAAACCATTAGGCATATATTTATAATTTTAATTTTTTGATTTTCAATTTTTAATAAATTTACTTAAATGTCATCATTGAAAATTACTTTTCTAAATTTATTACTTCTCTCGCCAATTTTTCATAAGCCCTGCCGCCCCTTGATTTTTGATCGTAGTGCAGAATTGAACGACCATAACTTGGCGCTTCGGCCAATCTGACGCTCCTCGGAATAATGGTGCGGAAAATACGATTGGGAAAATATTGATATAATTCGTTCATGACCGAGTTGGATAACCTATTTCTCTTATCATGCATAGTGATAACTGCTCCCATAATTCCCAATTCTGGTTTAAGATTATTTTGCACTAAACTGATAGTTTCCAGCAACTGCCCCAAGCCTTCTAAGGCAAAATATTCACTTTGAATTGGGATCAAAACCTCGTCTGACGCCACCAAGCTATTAACTGTTAGCAAGCCAAGAGACGGCGGACCATCAATGATTATATAATCATACTCATTCTTAACTTCGGATAAAATTTTGTTCAACCTGAACTCCCGATCATCCATATTAACCAAATCAATACCAGCTCCGGCCAGGGAAATGGTTGAAGGCGCGATTTTAAATCCTTGTTGCAAAGTGTGTTTAATTACCTCGTAAATCGGCTTCTGGCCAATAATCGCTTCATACACTCCGTATTCAAGGTTTTTATGATCAATGCCGATACCGGAAGTGGCGTTCGCCTGCGGATCAATATCTACCATCAAGACATGCTTGCCAAAATGAGCTAAATAAGCGCCCAAATTCAAAGCGGTAGTCGTCTTGCCAACTCCTCCTTTTTGATTAACAATAGAAATCACCTTGCCCATAAAAATTATCTAGATAATTACTGCCAAATCACTCGATATTCTATAGCAGTGTTGTTATTTTTTGATAATTTTATTATCTCCACCTTAACTTCACGGCAACCGTTTAATTCTAAGACTCTCTGCATATAACCGCCTATTCTTTGCTCGATATACTCGTTCATCTCGCTAAATTCTTCTATTCTCACCGCCGCAGACTGTTCTTTGCTGTCTACTACTATCAGTTTGCTGGGATTAAAATAAGCAGAAAAAATTTTACTTGACTGTTTAATAATAAAACTAGGGGTTCCCCATTTAACAAAAATAGAATAAACGCCCTTAAGCCCATAGTCGGCATCGTAACATCCAGCATCCCATGCTCCACTGATACGTCCTTCATAAAACATTTCGCACATTTTCTTGGTGGGTATGCCATACGCATCTGACAATAAATACCATTTGGAGATCAAAATTGATTTTTCATATATTAACCTTGATTTTTCAGGCAAACTAAACAACCAAGCCTGATATCTTTCTTGGCCAAATTTTTCCTGGATAAAAACTGGTAAAGCGGCGATAGCTGTTCCTTTTACTTCCATATATTTCATTATACTTTGTTAATAAACTTTTGACAAATAAAAATTATTACTTTATAATAAAAAACTAGCAGGCAACTGGTTTTTTATTTATTTATCGAGCCTCGATGGCGGAACTGGTAGACGCGCACGACTCAAAATCGTGTGGGAGCAATCTCATGAGAGTTCGATTCTCTCTCGAGGCACATTCAGCAGTAAAAAGTTTACTAGCGCATTACTATCAGAAAATTAAATACTTTTTAATTTCAATGAAAAATCGTCTTACGGGCGATTTTTTTATTACTTTAAACAATATCATTTTCCGGTTTAACGTTATCTTCGCCAAAGGGCTTGTTACCAAAAATATCCATCAAAAACACACTACAAGCGGTGGCAACAGGTATGGAAAGGACAGCTCCCGATACTCCTGCCAATTGAAAACCGATCATCAAAACGGCGATACTGATAATCGGATTTAAACCGACTGTTTTTTCCATTATTTTAGGGACTAAAATATTATTTTCTACCAATTGAATGATGTAGAAAAGCACCGCAACAAATAACGCCAACATCGGTGATTGCGTAAAAGCCAAAAATATCGCCGGTACTGATCCTAACACTGGCCCGAGATAGGGCACGAATTCTGTCAGCCCGGCGATTAGCGCCAAGACTAAAGCGTACTTAACGCCCATAATCGACAAACCGATATAAGTTAGGATGAAAACTGCGAGGCAAAGGATTAGTTGCCCCCTTAACCAAAGGCCGATTTTTTTCTGAATGCGATTTATTAACTGCATGGCATAAGCTTGGTGCTTTGCCGGCACAACCGACCAAACCAGCCGCTTGATCGCATTTTCTTCAACTGTCATATAAAAAGTTAGAACCAAGACCAAGAAAAAAGAAAAAATGCCGCCAAAAATTCCTGAAACTGTGGAAAAAATACTGACAGCAGACTGCTGTAAAGTAGAGGCAATATCCAACAAAGCTCCTTTGATGTTATTTTCTAAACCATATCGCATGGTATATTCTTTAATAACGGTAAATTTGGATGCAAGCTTGTCATAATAATAAGGAAAGTTGACTGACAAATCCTTAACTTCTTGGGTAATAGGGGGAATTATCAAATAAATAATCAGGGCAATAACCGCAAACAAAATAAAATAAAGCAGTAATATGCCCAAAGATCTGGGGATTTTTTTCTTTTGCATCCAATCAACCCAAGGATCAAGAGCGCTGGCTAAAATTAAAGCTGCGAAAAATATCGTTAAAATATTATTTATTAAGTATAAAAAATAAATTAAAACTAATATTAGCAAAAATTTAACAATCGTAAACATGCCTATATTGATGGTGTATGTTTTGTTTGCGGTTTCCATTTTTTTATTATAAATTATTATAGTATTATTATTATAAAGCATTTTATTAAGATTTACAAAATCATATTTTTGACTTATAACAATAACTAAGACTCATAATAAATCTACAAAAATACGCAAATAAAAGGAACCGCTCTTGTTGCTACCCCCATGTTTATAAAAACCAAATTCGGCGAAAAGAAATATCGATACTGGATAAATAAAATGGAACCGGCTACTAAAGAGGTTTATAAAAAATATATTACTATCAAATTGGTATAATTTGAAAAAAGATTTTGCCGAATCAATCAGATTGATATGCGAATTATTTTACGGAGGACGAACTGATGGAGCGTGGGATTCTGGTGTTTTCAGCGTTGATTATGCCCTGAGAGTGATTTGTGCATTTTTTATAAATTCGGTTCACCGAGTTTCTTATTAAA
>CAYUHZ010000058.1:0-3874 GCA_964444625.1 uncultured Gammaproteobacteria bacterium
CGGCACATTATCCAATTTACCATTAACCAAAGCATGGAAAATAACCACTTGCAGAGCGATCGTCATCGGAACGTATTGGTCTTGTTTGAATACCTCAATCAATCTTTTGCCCCGCTCAAGCTTGGCTTTTGTTTCGGCGTCCAAATCAGATCCGAACTGGGCGAAGGCAGCCAGCTCGCGGTATTGCGCCGCCTCCAATCTAATTTTGCCGGCCACCTTTTTCATAGCTTTAATCTGAGCGGCGCTGCCAACTCGAGAGACTGAAAGGCCGGCATCAACGGCAGGACGATTGCCCTGATAGAATAAATCGGGTTGAAGATAAATCTGACCATCAGTGATGGAAATTACGTTGGTTGGTATATAAGCGGAAATATCCCCGGCCTGAGTTTCAATTATCGGCAAGGCGGTAATTGACCCGCCGCCATATTCCTTGCTCAATTTGCATGATCTTTCCAACAACCGGGAATGCAGATAAAAAACATCGCCAGGGTAGGCCTCTCGTCCCGGCGGACGCCTTAGTAGCAAAGATATTTCCCGATAAGCTACGGCGTGCTTTGATAAATCATCATATACAATCAAAACATCCTCGCCTTTATCCAAAAAATACTCGGCCATAGCGCAACCGGCATAGGGCGCAATATAGAGCAGTGAAGCGGGGCTAGATGCTCCCGCCAAGACGACCGTGGTGTAATCCATCGCGCCAAAAGCTTCTAATTTTGCCACGATACTGGCTACCTTTGATTCTTTCTGGCCGATTGCCACATAAATACATTTCATATTCTGTCCTTTTTGATTAATGATCGTGTCAATTGCAATGGCAGTTTTGCCAATCTGGCGATCGCCAATAATCAACTCCCTTTGGCCGCGGCCGATCGGCACCATGGAATCAATGGCTTTAATGCCTGTTTGTACCGGTTGATTAACCGATTGCCTGGTAATAACTCCGGAAGCTACTTTCTCCACTGGATAAAATTTTTCCGCTCCAATTTCACCCTTGCCGTCAAGGGGTTGGCCCAAAGGATTGACCACCCGTCCGATAATATTCTCGCCCACAGGAACTTGCAAAATCCTCCTCAAACATTTGGCTTCATCTCCTTCTTTGATTGTTTTACTTTCCCCCAAAACTACTATTCCTACGCTATCTTCTTCCAAATTCAAAGTTACTCCGTAAACCGCGCCTTCAGTGGTAGAAATTTCCACCATTTCTGACATCATGACGTCAGATAAGCCTGAGACTCTGGCGATGCCGTCTCCGACTTCCAACACTTGGCCTACTGTTTCAATTTTAGTTTTATTTTTAAAACCAGCTATTTGCTCTTTTAGCTGTTCAACGATAAAATCCTTGGTTTGCGACATATTTATGTAAAATTATATTTAAAATTATTTTGCCATCGACTGCCTTAACGATTCCACGCTACTGTTTAAACTGGCGTCGATTATTTTATCTTGATATTTGATGACTATCCCGCCGATAATTTTTTTATCAATGGTGTTTCTTACATCCAACTCTCTTGCTCTTGTGGTCTTTTTCAAATAACCCTTGATTAATTTTAACGATTCTTGATTAAAACCGTTAGCTGTAATAACCTCAACTTCAAGCAATCCGCTTGCCTTATCAAAAATTTTAACAAATTCAATGCAAATTTTATCGGCTAAAAATAAGCCGTTGTTTGCTGATAAAATTTCAACAAAATTCTCCAATGCGGCTCTTGTCTGTACCTCGGTTTTGCCTTCAATTGATTGGTACAGGGCCTGAGCGTATTTTTTGGCAACGATTTTCATAAATTACTTCAAGATTTTTTTGATTAATTCCTGATCTTTTTTAATATCAATTTTTTCTTCCAATATTTTCCCTACCGACAAAGCAACCAAATCAGCGACTTCTTTCTTGATTTCCTTCAAGGCTATTGCTTTTTCAGCTTGAATTTTCGCTTTTTCTTGATTGATTATTTGGCCGATTTCTTCTTTGGCTTTGTTGATAATTTCCGTTCTTTTTTGCTCTCCAATTTTGTTGCTGTTACTTATTATTTCTGTAGCTTCTTTTTTCGCTTCAGCTATTATCACGTCATATTCGCTCTTGGTTTCTGCAAGTTTTTTTTCAATCAACTTTGCATCATCCAGGCTCTTGGTAATCTTTTCCGTCCTTTCCGCCATCACTTTAGCTAATGGCCTAAAAATAAAACGGTACAACACAAAAAATACTATTGCAAAATTAACCGCTTGAGCGATTAATAGGCGCCATTCCACTTTAAATGTCTCAATAATAATTTCCATAAAATATTAAAAACTATGCTTTGGCGCTTGTCTCTATGCTTTTTCAAAAATATTGCCAAAGCTCTATAAATAATAATTTTACCTCTGCCTCGCTCTAAACGAGGCAGTACGCAAAATCACTATCAGGCTATTTGATTAACAAAGCGATAACAAAAGCATAAATTGCGACAGCTTCCGCGAAAGCCGCCACAATCAGCATAGGCAAAAAAATCTTTCCGCTTGCTTCAGGATTGCGGCCGATTGACTCCATGGCCTTTGAACCAATAAGACCTATGGCAATGGCTGGCCCAAGTGAACCAATGCCAATGGCTAAGGCCTTAGCTAACATAGCATTCTCCATAAATTTATTTTCGTAACTCATTAGAACCCGCCCTCCAAAACATCTTAATGGCGGGCAAAACGTAATGATATTACATTATAATTATTTATATTTTATAAATATATACTGATCAATGTTCTTCAGCAACCGTATTTAACGATAAATAAGCCAGAATCAACATGGCAAAAATTGCCGCTTGAACCAGGCCGACAATTACTTCAAGAAACATAAAGGGAATCGGCAGGACAAAAGCGACCATTGACGACATTATTGCTAACAATACCTCGCCGGCAAAAATATTGCCAAAAAGACGGAAAGAAAGGCTGACGGCCTTGGCTAGTTCGCCGATTACTTCAATAATTCCAATAAAAAATTTGATCGGATTTATAATCAAAACGGACGGTTCTCTGAAAACTTTTTTCGGAATTTCCAGCAAAGCTTTAATATTGATAAATTTATTAAAATGATTCCAAGCGCCGATTGCTAAAATGCCGAAAATATGGCTGGCTACCACGCCGATAGTGGCTAAAGCCAAGGTAGTGTTTAAGTCTGCCGTGCCGCCTCGAAAAAAAGGAACGAACATTTTTTCTCCGTGTTCGCTGACTACTTGGCCGATTGAACCGATTCCCGGCAACAAACCCAGCCAATTATTTAATAAAATAAAAACAAAAAAAGAAAAAACAATCGGAAAAAACTTTATGGACTTGCCCCTTGACCCCGTAATCGAATCAAATATGTCCAAAAAACTGTCTATAACGATTTCTAAAAAATTTTGAATGCCTGTTGGAATTTTTTTTACTTTTTTACTCACCCAAAGGCTTAGCGCCACGATAAGCAAAACAACCAGCCAAGAATTTAACAATGAGTTGGTAATGCTAAAACCGCCAAAATGATAAATTGATTCGGCAAAAAGAGTATGCTCATGCCCGATCTCCTGGCTACTATTGGATAATTGGCTTATTGGTTCTGCCATAAACTTTACTTGGTTAAAATTTTACTGGCAATAAATACGATTATGCCGCTGGTAGCAAAAGCCGCGATGGTTATGGATATCATTTTTTATAGCTTATTATTTTAAACTTTTTTCTTGAACTGAATTCTTATTTTCTATTTTTTTATATTCTTTTAACGCTTCTCTTGTCAGGCCAACCATTGAAATTATGAAGAAAAAACCGACGGATAACAGAAGAAGCCAAGGTTCTGTGGAAAACTTCTTATCTAGCCAGCGCCCCAAGAAAGCTGAAATAATTACCGGAATAACAATCCAAGCGGAAAATCTGA
>CAYUHZ010000059.1:0-3720 GCA_964444625.1 uncultured Gammaproteobacteria bacterium
TTGAAGGAAAAATTATATTTCCGCAGGATCTTTTGGAGGTCAAAAAAGTAAATGACGCTAACTCAATAATCAATTTTTGGATAGAAAAACCAAAAACTGCGGCAGAAGGCCAAATTGCTTTTTCTGGCATCACACCCGGCGGTTATAGCGGCAGGCAGGGATTAATTTTCTCAACCACCCTTTTAGCCAAAAAAGAAGGAGCTGGCGCAGTTGAATTCAGCGGTATAAAAGCTTTGAAAAATGACGGAAAAGGAACTGAAGCGCCGCTTGTTATCTCTAACTTTCAGTTTTTAATTTCCAGACAAGCTCTGGTTCCTCAAATTTCAATTCCAAAAACCGAAGACCGTAATCCGCCAGAAGAATTCACGCCGCAAATTGCGGCTGATCCGGTTATTTTTGAAGGCAAATGGTTTTTGGTTTTCGCAACGCAAGACAAGGGATCAGGGATTGACCATTACGAAGTTTGCGAAGGAAAAAGAAAATGCGTTGTCGCGGAAAGCCCATGTCTTTTAAAGAATCAAAATCTGGATGAGGAGATTATTGTTAAGGCAATTGATAAAAGCGGAAACGAAAGGGTTGCGGTTTTGCCGGCTCAAAAACCGGCCGCTTGGTATAAAAATTATCTGATTCTCGTTGTAATAATATTGGTAATGGCGATAGTGTATCTTATTTGGAAATTTTTATGGAAAAAACGCAAAAGATAAAATTTAATTTTTAAAAATTTTACTTAAATATTGCCCGGTATAGCTTTTTTTGCATTTGATAAGATCTTGGGGCGTGCCAACCGCAACTATTTCTCCGCCCCGCTCGCCACCCTCTGGCCCTAGATCAATTATCCAATCAACTGACTTAATCACGTCCAAATTGTGCTCTATCGCCATGATAGTATTGCCTTTATCAACCAATTGTTGCAAAACCGCCAACAACCTCTTGATATCGTCAAAATGCAAACCAGTTGTAGGTTCGTCTAAGATATACAAGGTTTTTCCAGTGGCGCGGCGCGATAGCTCCGTAGCTAATTTAACTCTCTGGGCTTCTCCGCCAGATAAGGTGGTAGCCGATTGGCCGAGTTTAATATAGCCTAATCCCACTTCATTTAAAGTCTCTAATTTTTGCGAGATAGCAGGAATATTCTTAAAAAATTTACTTGCTTCCTCTACGGTCATGTTTAACACATCAGAGATGTTTTTACCTTTGTAAAAAATTTCCAAAGCTTCGTTATTATAGCGTTTGCCATGGCAAACTTCGCACTCCACATAGACGTCGGGTAAAAATTGCATTTCGATTTTCACCATACCGTCCCCACTGCAAGCTTCACAGCGACCGCCAGCCACATTAAAGGAAAATCTGCCGGTTTTGTAGCCGCGGATTTTTGCTTCAGGCAGTTCGGCAAATAAATCGCGAATGGGAGTAAAGGCTCCGGTATAAGTCGCCGGATTTGATCGTGGCGTACGTCCGATTGGCGACTGATCGATATTTATTACTTTGTCTAAGTTTTCCAATCCTTCAAGGTTTTTGTGCTTGCCGGGTTGTTTTTTGGCACGATAAAATTTTTGATTCAGCGCATTAGCCAGGATATCGGTCATCAAGGTCGATTTGCCAGATCCGGAAACGCCGGTAATCGCGATAAATTTACCGAGCGGCAGCTCCACGTCGATGTTTTTCAAGTTATGCTCGCTGGCGCCGATAATTTTGATTGATTTGCCATTTCCGGAGCGATGTTTTTTTGGTTTGAGAATGAATTTTTTCCCGGATAAATATTCTCCGGTTAGTGATTTTGGGTGGTTTTTTATTTGTTCTGGTGTTCCGGCGGCAACCAGCTGCCCGCCATGTTCTCCGGCGCCAGGACCGATATCTATCAGCCAGTCGGCGGACTCCATGGTTGTTTGATCATGTTCAACCACGATGACGGTATTTCCTAGATCGCGCAATTTTTTCAGCGAAGCAATCAGCTTGTCGTTGTCTCGTTGATGCAATCCAATGGACGGTTCATCCAGGATATAAAGCACGCCCATTAGAGCTGAGCCTATTTGCGTGGCTAATCTGATGCGTTGAGCTTCTCCCCCTGATAGGGTGTTAGCTGAGCGATCAAGCGTTAAATAATCAAGGCCGACGTTGGAGAGAAATTCCAATCTAGCGCGGATTTCTTTGATTATTAGCGCGGAGACTTTTTTTTCTTTTTGGGTTAAGGCTTTGTTTTCTTCTAATAATTTGAAATATTTCTTAATTTGTTCAATGGTTTTGCTGGAAACGTCGTAGATTGATTGTTCGGCGATTTTTACCGCCAGCATTTCTGGCTTAAGTCTCTTGCCGGAGCAGGTAGGGCAGACTAACACTCTCATGTATTGTTCTATTTCTTTACGAATATAATCAGATTCAGTTTGCTGATAACGTCGTTCGAGATTTGGAATAACCCCTTCAAACTCAGTTGTTAGCTCTCCGGAAAAACGATCGCTTTGGTAGTCCACGTTATAATTTTTATCTCCTGAGCCGTAGAGGACTATATCCAGTTGTTTTTTGGAAAGGCTTTTTACCGGCGTATTAAGATCAAAACCATTAGCCTGAGCCACGGTGCCCAAAATTCTAAGCATCCACCCTTGTCCGTTGGCGGTATTGTGCGACCAAGGCTTGATAGCGCCCTGGGCAATGGTTAAATTAGAGCTGATAATTAACTTTGGGTCTATTTCCAATTTAGTCCCCAGACCATAGCAATCAGGACAAGCTCCATGCGGCGAATTAAAAGAAAAATTACGAGGCTCAAGCTCGGGTAGGCTAATATTGCAGTTCGGGCAAGCAAAACGTTGCGAATAGGTCATTTCGCCTTCTCCTTTTTCGTTTTCCAAAATTTTATTCTTATTCGCCAAAGCTGTATTAACCAAGCCGTTAGCCAGGTCAAGGGCTTTTTCTATGCCTTCTGTAAGCCTGGCAGTATCTTCTTTGCCTTTTCCGGGCGTAAGGCGATCAATCAAAATTTCCAGGCTGTGTTTTTTTTGCTTGTCGATTTTCATCTCTTCTATTTCTTCCAGCGGGTAGATGTTGCCATCAAAACGAACTCTGCCGTAGCCGGCTTTAGCGATTTTTTCTAGAAGGTTTTTGTGTTCTCCTTTTTTATCTTTTATCAGCGGGGCTAAAATCATGATTTCTTGACCTTCGTATTTGTTTTTTACTCGGTCGGTGATTTCATCAATGGAATATTGTTTGATTTTTTTACCGCATTCAGGGCAGTGCGGTGTGCCGATGCGCGCATAAAGCAAGCGCAGATAGTCGTAAATTTCCGTTACCGTGCCGACGGTAGAGCGGGGATTGTGCGAAGCCGACTTTTGGTCTATTGAAATAGCGGGAGACAAGCCTTCTATTGAATCAACGTCCGGTTTATCCATCAAACCGATAAATTGTCTGGCGTAAGCGGATAATGATTCGACATATCTTCTCTGTCCTTCGGCATAAATGGTATCAAAAGCCAAAGACGACTTGCCGGAACCAGACAAGCCTGTTATGACCACGAATTTATCTCGCGGTATTTCCACGTCAATATTCTTTAAATTATGAACACGAGCGCCTTTGACTTTTATGCAATTAAACATAGTTTCATTATTAAATCTACACCTGTGCCGCAAAACTAAACAAAACACAAATATAGCTGGTTGCAGGCTCTAAATTTTTAATTATGAGATTTAAAACAATGCAATTCATTATAAAGCAAAAAAGAGTTCTTGGCAA
>CAYUHZ010000060.1:0-3492 GCA_964444625.1 uncultured Gammaproteobacteria bacterium
CTTCGGAACGACTTCGTCCTCAAACTCGCAAGCGAGTTTTCGGACGGTCTGTAGTGTTGCTTGGGATCTGGCTCAGCAAAATAAAATCGCCAAAAAGAAATGGCACAAAGCTGGTGGAATTTTTTCTGAAAAAATTAGAGGAAAATATTGGATGCTCTTTGGCGATCGCCATCTTTGACTGGCAAATTCTATCAACGGGATTAAATGGCAGGCAATAAACAGTCCCTTTATTCAACCGAGAATAGGCCGTTTTGATTCGGCTCATGTGGAAATGGACCAGGCACCAATCAAAACGGACCTTGACTGGCTAATTATCTACCACGGCATTGACCAAACTATTACTTATCGCTTGGGATTTATTTTGCTTGACATGGAAAATCCAAAAAATCATCTCTAGAAGCGATCAACCGATATTTTGGCCAAAAACCAGCTATGAAATAGGCGGTAAAATCGATCTAATCAACAATTCAAAGCCGAGGGTAATATTTTGCAATGGTGCAATATTGTTTAAAGACAAATTAAAGATATATTATGGCGCTGGCGATTCATCGGTCTGCACTGCCACGTCTAAATTTGACGACATACTCAAGATAATTTTATAATTTGCCATAATCTTAACAACTGGCAAAAAACTTGCTATCAGATTCTGTCAAGGTAAGTTTTTATAATTCAAAATCATAACCATAGAACCTGCGAACCTCTGGACTTATTTAAAATTTTTGTTATATAATAAATACTAGACAAACTTGGCAAAGCTTAAATCTAAATCCAACATTGAAATAAAGCCTTAATCAAGCAAGTTTGATTTTCTGCCAGCCGCACAACTTGATCAATCCCCCAAAGTTTTCGGTAGCAAGATCTGCGCTGACTATTATGAAAAAAGCAAAAAATCCGTGCGTCCTATACGTCGCCACCTACCCTCCTCGCGAGTGCGGTATCGCGACCTTTACTAGCGATCTCACCAACGCCATAGACAAAGAATACAGCCCCGATATCCAAGGGAGGATTTTAGCGATGAACGACGACAGTACCACCATCTACAATTACCCCCGAAAAGTAACGATGCAAATCAACGAAACAGACATGGAGGACTACCTGAATCGCGCTAACGAGATAAACCGCAGCCCGCACATCAAACTAGTGAACATCCAGCACGAATACGGCATTTACGGCGGCGACTGGGGGTGTTATCTTCTGCCTTTTCTGGAATTGCTAAAAAAACCGGTAGTTACAACTTTCCACACTGTCCTGCCTGATCCTACGGAAAAAGTAAAAAAACTTACCAAGACTATCACCGAAAAATCTGCCAGCATAGTGGTGATGACCCACCACGCGGCTAATTTGCTGGAACAGGTTTATGGCGTGAAAAAATCAAAGATAAACGTCATCCCGCACGGTGTCCACCATATTGCTTTTCCATCAAAAACCAGAGCTAAAAAGAAATTAAACCTGTCAGGAAAAACCATTCTCTCTACTTTCGGCATGCTCAACCGGGACAAAGGCATAGAATACGCGATCGAAGCTCTGCCGGAAATAGTTAAACAATACCCCAACGTTCTCTATCTTATCCTGGGAGCAACTCATCCTGTTGTCCGCCGGCAAGAAGGCGAGTATTACCGCAACAAATTAAAGCGCATTATCCTAAAACTTGGGCTAAAAGATTATGTCAAATTCTACAATAAATATCTGGCGCTGGAAGAATTGATTGAGTTTTTGAAAGCCACCGATATCTATGTCTCTCCCACCTTAAACCCCAAGCAGGCGGTCAGCGGCACGATATCCTACGCCCTTTCCTGCGCTTGCCCGATTATCTCCACCAAGAACCAATACGCCTGCGATGTTATTAATCACGAACGGGGAATTCTGGTTGATTTTTGCGATGCCAAGCAAATAGAAGAGGGCTTATTCAATCTGCTGGCTGACAAAAAAAAACGGGAAGAAATGAAAAAAAACGCCTACTTCTATTCCCGCCACATGACTTGGCAAAATGTCGCTCTGTCGTATTTTAAAACTTTCAACACTTTCGCCAAGATCATGCCGCGCGAACAAGGTAAATTGCCAGCCATTTCCCTGAATCATCTGAAAAATTTAACCAGAGACTTCGGCATAATCCAATTTGCCATTCACACCAAACCGGATACGCTTTCAGGCTACTGTCTGGACGATAACGCGCGAGCCTTGCTGGGCTTCGCGAACTACTGCAAAGATCGCCCAACCAAGCAGATTAAGGACTTGATTTTGAAATATTTCAAATTCGTTAAATACGCTCAAAAATCCAATGGAAAATTTTATAATCTGGTAAACTACAACCGAAGCATTACCGATGTTAACGAAAGCGAAGACTCCTTCGGTCGAGCTGTCTGGAGCTTGGGCAGCGTTATCGCCAATAATAGCTTGTCGGAAGATCTTCGCCAGCGGGCAAAAATAATGTTTGACAAAACAACCAAATGGACACCCCATCTAAATTCGCTTCGCGCTATTTCTTTCACCATCTTGGGATTGTGCCATACGGCAGAAAAATTCCAATTAATCTCCAAGGAAAGCAAAGAAAACAAAAAATATTATGAGCGACAATTGGCTTTGATTAAAAAACTTTCTGATAAACTGATAAAAAAATACAAACACCAAACCGAAGAGGGCGACGGAGCCAATGATAAAAACTGGCTCTGGTTTGAAGATTTTCTTACTTATTCCAATTTTAAATTGTCCGAATCTTTGTTTAGGGCTTACCAATTGACAAAAAACAAAGAATATTTGGAAGTGGCGGAAAAATCGCTTGGCTTCTTGTCGCAAGTTGCCTTTGAAAATAATTATTTCTCCCCGATCGGTCAGGATGGGTGGTATTTCCGCAATGGCACGCGGGCTTATTTCGACCAGCAGCCGGAAGATACCGCCTCAGCCGTTGAATGCTTGGTTACCGCTTACGAAACAACTGGCAAAAAAATCTATGCCGATCAAGCCAAAACCACCTTTGATTGGTTTCTTGGAAAAAATCACTTAAATCAAATGGTTTATGATGAGGCAACGGGCGGTTGCTATGATGGACTCGGCAAGCACTCAATCAATTTCAACCAAGGAGCTGAATCAACTCTGTCCTATTTTCTAGCGAGGTTGGCGATAGAAAAAGTAAAATAAACCAACGTTCTGGCTCTACCACAAAACCTCCGTTAATAACGGAGGTTTTGTGTGTTTTTGACTGGCTGATTTTTTGATTTGCGCAAAAGCCTATCAGATAAAAATCGCGGCGCTGACCCAATCGGAATTACTTGCCGAAATAATTTGAATATACTAATTTAACCGCTATGGAGTACCCTCACCATCACTCCCATAATCAAAAATCAGTCGTAGCCTCATTACTCCCATAATCAAATAAACAGACTCCGCAGTCGCCAAAGCAGGTGCTGCAGTCTTCTGTTGTGCCATGATCGCAGATCCCGTCCCCGCACCACCCGCCGGTCCAGACGCAGGTATTGGTACAGGCATACTGGTCAT
>CAYUHZ010000061.1:0-3277 GCA_964444625.1 uncultured Gammaproteobacteria bacterium
TATGAAAATTATAATCGCAAAAAATTATCAAACCCTATCCAAGTTTGCGGCTTCCTTGGTCATCAATCAGTTGCGCAAGAAAAAAAATTCAGTTCTTGGTCTGCCCACCGGCCACACGCCTCTTGGTTTATACCTGCAACTGGCGAAAGCCAACCAACGCGGAATTATCTCTTTTGCTCAGGCAAAAACTTTTAATTTGGATGAATATATCGGGATAAAACCTGACTGCCGTAGCAGTTATCACTCTTATATGGAGAAAAACTTTTTTCGTTTAGTTGATTTGCAGCCAAAAAATATTCATCTGCCAAACGGCGCAGCAAATAACCTCGAGAAAGAATGCGCCGACTATGAAAAATCTATCAATCACAATCCGATTGATTTGCTTATACTGGGAATCGGCCGCAATGGGCATATAGGGTTTAACGAACCAGGCTCAAATTTTAATTCAAAAACAAGGGTAGTGGAGCTTTCACGGTCAACCAGACTGGCAAACGCCAAATACTTCTCTGATAAAAACCAAGCGCCGTTTTCTGCTGTCACCATGGGGTTGGCGACTATCATGAAGGCGAAAAAAATAGTCCTACTTGCTTCGGGAAAAGATAAGGCCAAAGCGATACAACGAACTATTAAAGAAAAAATATCGTCTTCGGTTCCGGCCTCTTTACTGCGCAAACACAAAAATCTTACCATCATTGTCGATCAGCCAGCCGCGAAATTATTATAATAAAAAACACCTCTTATTTTTTTAGAGGTGTTTTTATTATTATCTTTTATCCTATTTCTTTGTCTATATCGTCAATCTCTTTGCCGATAAATTCATCTGAAACATCAATCGCGTCTTTCAGTTTTTCTTTGATTCTTTTTTCTGATTCGCTGACTCCTGGTTTTTTATCGGCAAATTCAATCAGCTCGTCAATCTCGTCGCGCAAAGCATTAAATACTTCACTGATCTTGGTTTTAGCTTCAGCTGTTTCCCGCTTGATTCTCATTTCTTCCTCTTTGTATTTTTTTCTTTGATAAATTATGTATAATACCAAAACGGTATTGATCAGCAAAAGCAAGGCGATAATCCACCAACCGTAAACCTCGATTAAAGAAGGTGAAATGACCGATAAATATTGGCACGAACTGTCTAAACTTTCAGCTCCTCGATTGTCAATTATCTTGGCCCAAATCTCATAACTTCCCTTTTCTAGCTTCTTGGGGTGAAAATAAGACCAATTGCCGTCATTATCAGTTTTCACCTTAAAAAGCTCTGGTTCTTTGCCGTCTTTGCTAAGATAAACATTTACATTTACTTGGGGGTAAAAAGATGTTCCTCGGATAACCAAAGTCTGTTTATTGGTCAGAACTTTCGGCATATCGATAATAATAGGCGATCGCAACGGATCTATAATAAAAGACCTGGATGACGAAGCGACATTCTTGGCCTTGTCAAAAGTACTGATAAAAATTGAGTGATCGCCCGGTTTTTGCAGTTTTAACCTAAAAGGATCGGAGCTGAAATTTCTGGGCATCACCTTGTTCGCTTCTCCGTCGATATTCAGTTCATAATAATCAATCCCTGAGGTAACATCAATAGTTGCAAAATCAATCAGCGGAGTTGGGTTAGTGGGATCTCCTTCGTTGTTAAAAACAATTTCTTTTTTTTCTGGCGACGTACCGTCGATCATTACTTTTCGATGAGTTACCGCGCTTTGTCCGTATTGATTTTTATATCTGATGTGAAAATAATAAATCCCGTCTTTTACATCTTCATACTTCTTTGACTCAATTACTCCCTCCGACTCGGAACCAGGAATAGTGCTTGGGTTTTGATCAAAAGCCAAGCTTACGCCGGTGATATCGGCTATCAACTTCCAGCTAAATTCCGGGCTGTTGTTAGAATACCACTTGCTGTCATCTGGATGGGTTGCCGATGATACTTCCGGGGCTGGCGGCAAAGCCCCTTTGGGCTTTTCTTCTGCGGGCTTTATTGGCTCTTGCTTTTTAACTGGTTCTTCTTTTTTAATCGGAGCGGCGGTCGTTTCAATCGTATAATTGCCATTGCCGAAGCCGGAAAAAATATTTGTACCCAAGCCATCAGCTGCCAAAATTATGCCTGAAGTAAAAGTAACACTGGTTTTTCCTTCTTTTTTTGGCGAAAAAACAATAGTAAAAATCGTACCGGCGCTACCAGTATAAGCCGATGGCAAGCCGCCGCCAAAATTCAGAGTTCCGTTGGCGTTGGAAAATGAAGGCCTAGAAGTCCAAAGTTCAAAAATCGTACCGGTTTCACTAATACTGCTAATCGTTAAAAATGTCGGATCAAATTTTATTGCTGCCTCTGCGGCATTAATGCCTTTTTCGCCCCCACTGTTAACCATCACTTTAACTGAAAAGGCTTTGTTTACCGTATAGGTGCCACTGGCCGGAGACAAAAACAAAGTAGCTCCTGCGGCCTGAGCCGCCGGAAGTGAAGTGAAAAGTTGTATTAAAGCTACCAGCAAAAATACAACCGTAATTATTGATGCTTTGCGTAACATAAGTTATGCCTACAAAGCAAGGAAGCAAACAGAAAAACCTCCTTGATATATCTTGTTTTATGTTGTTTTTACTTCAATTCTTTTCTTGCCCTTACCGGCTAGCCTGATAAGCGGCATCTTCAAAGTTAAAATACCCTTATCCAGTTTTGCTTCAACCTCAGCTACATTAATCTCCTGAGGCAAGATGATTTCTCGAAAAAACATTCCCCATTGGCATTCTTGGCGCAAAATCTTTTTCTCGCCGCTTTCCATATCCGCCGGCATGGCCTTCATGCCCTCAATGGTAACTACGTCATTTTCGTCGCCAATTGATATTTCTATATCTTCCAATGAAACTCCTGGCGCCCAGGCGTAAATCAAAATTTTGGTAGGTGTTTGAACAATATCCACGTCTAATTTAGATAAACTTGAAGGCAAATTTTCCACTTGAACGTTGCCGCCAGCGGCAACGGATGCATTTTTTTCGGCTATTCCCCTGATTTTATCAACAAATGACATAGTTTTTATAATTTACCAATCTCAATTTGCTTTTCCCTTATAAATTTAGATTTTCCAATTAAGCAAAATTATTGGTTTGTTTAATATATGTTAATATTTTATAATTTTTTTGAATTTAAGTCAAAGATTTATTCTGCCATAAATATATAACAGCAATATACCAATATTCCAGCCCAATTTCTATCACTTGACTGATAAAGTTTTTTGTAAATTACCCTGCGGCAGAGACCGCAGGGCGTTAAAACTCACAAATC
>CAYUHZ010000062.1:0-3222 GCA_964444625.1 uncultured Gammaproteobacteria bacterium
TACCTCGTGGGCTTGCCCCGAGGTAGTTCATTGATAATATTATTATAACAAACCGATAAGAAAGTACAAATTTAGCCGGAGATACTTGAAAAATTTTTTTTTCTTAGCTATAATTTATTTAGTTTTATGAAAAAAAAATCAGAGAAGCAAGAAAGCGCCTTGGTGGTCGTAGCTCATCCTGATGATGAAACTATCTGGATGGGCGGATTTATTTTAGAGCATCCTGAAATTGATTGGACTATTTTTTCAGTTTGCAGGGCAAGCGACCCCGATCGCGCGCCAAAGTTCCTGAAGGCAGCAAAATATTTTGGCGCCAAGGGGGTAATTAAAGATCTGGAAGACGAGGGCAAGTTCGGCATAAAACAAAGCGTTGTTTTGGTTGAGAGTTTGTTGAAAAAATATTTTTCCAAAGATAAATTTGACTATCTTTTTACCCACGGTGCAAATGGAGAGTACGGGCATGAGCGCCACATAGCGGTTATTAAAGCGGTTAAAAAGGCTTTGACCAATAAAATTATCGTAGCAAAACTTGCTTATGGTTTTAATTATAAAAAAGCAGATCGGAAGAAATACGGCAAATTGGAACCAGGCAAAAACTCCGACTTATTATTGAAATTAAAGCCAAAAACTTTTACCCAAAAGAAAAAAATAATGACAAAAATATATGGTTTTAACCCTCGTGGCATAGATGTGGGCTATTGTACCAATCCAGAGTCGTTCAAGAAAATTAAATATTAAATTTAAAATTTAAAATCATAAGATAAAGTCTATGAAAATTGCCGTATTACATGCTTATCCGCCAGAACCAGACGGTTTAAGCATTCAAGGAAACTTATTGTATCGCGGTTTAAAGGAAATGGGAGCGGAGGTTATACCCTGCCATTATCGGCCAAGTTTTCAGAAGCAGTGGGTATTAGACGCATTTAAACCGGATATAGCAATTGGCATCGGTTGCTGGACTTATGCGCCCGATATTATTTTTAGCCCACAAAGACGCGGGATTACTCCTGTGCCTTGGTTTGTCGCTAATGGTTGGGTTGCCAATTATCACCGAGAACTTGGACAGCTGCCACTGGCTTTTGTCACTAGTCAGTGGGTGAAAGACACCTATCAACGTGACGGAGTGGATGTTAAAAATTTTGAAGTATTGCCAATCGGATTTGATCCGGAAGAAATCAAACCGATCCACCATAGCGATCATAAAGTGATGAAGTTGAGGGAGTTGCTTGGCATTCAACCGCACGAAAAAATGATCCTAACAATCGGCGGCGATGTCACCAGTAAGGGCGCGCAAGAAATGATTCGGGCGTTGGCTAAAGTCGACGAAGATTTTCAAGAATGGAAATATGTTTGCAAGGCATCAGATAGTGACAGCGCCGAAGATCACCGCAGAGAGGAAGAAGAATTAATTGAACAATTGGGAATTGACAGAGGAAAGATAGTATATTTAAACGGCATGTTTTCCCATGATTTTATGTCGTACTTGCTTTCTGCTTGCGATATTTATGCCGCGCCTTCCCGTCTGGAGGGTTTTGGCATGATCCAAATGGAAGCTGAAGCTTGCGGCCGTCCGGTAATATCAATTAATGTTGGCGGACCGGTAGATACTATAGTCCACGGCAAGACCGGATATTTGGCGGAAGTGGGGGAGAAGATTGAATTAATTGAAGAATGGGCTTACGATCACATGGGTTTCGATTCGGATCATAAAATAAAATTTGACCAACCTAAGGCGTTTGCCTATCGAGCCAGTATTAATGATTTAGCAAAGTACACTAAGGAATTATTAACCAACGATAAGTTGCGCGAAGAGATGGGGAAAAATGCCCACCAACACGCCATGGATCATTTTCGCTATACCGAAGTGGCAAAACAAGCTTATCTCAAGATAAGCGAAAAGTTAAACTTAAAATAACTTTAAAAATAAAAAAGAACCTGTGTAAAACTAGTTCTTTTTTTATTGGCAATTTTAATTTAACTTGAACTTGTTGACAAAATGCCTGAGCGTTTCTGCGTTCGCGTTTAGCTGTTGAGCTGAACTGGCAACCTGTTGCATGATAGCGGTGGTTTCGCCGACGGAAGATGAAACTTCATCGCTGGCCATGGCATTTTCGTGAGCTACGGTGGACATATCGCCTAAGATTCGGTTTATGTTTTCCAGTAAAACAGGGATGATATCAAATGATTTTAGGGCGTTTTGGATTGAACTGTCGCCCTCTTCCACCTGCTGGGTGTTTTCTTCCATTGATACGACTGCTTCATGTATTTCCATTTGGATATTGGAAATCAGTTCAGTAATTTGACTACTGGCTTTGCCTGATTCTTCCGCCAGACGTCGGACTTCGTCGGCTACGACGGCAAATCCACGGCCGGCTTCTCCGGCGCGTGCCGCTTCAATGGCGGCATTTAGGGCTAAGAGATTGGTTTGTTCGGCCATATTATTAATAGTGCCGACGATTTTGCCGATTTCAGAGGACTTTGTGCCTAGATTATCCATTTTTTCCGCGCTGGTCTTGGCGGCTTGGCTGATACTTTTCATTTTTTCCGTTACGATTTTGGTTGAGTTGTAGCCTTCTTTAACGCTAATTTCCGCTTTTTCGGCAGCCATTTTGACATCGGTTGAATTCTTTGAAACTATTTGCGTGCCAGTTGCTATTTTTTTAATAGCCAAATTAACATGCTCCATTGAGCTGTTTACTTGTTCCGAAGAGGCTGATAACTGGGCTGCCGCCGATGAAGTGGAAATAGAAGTGGTTTTTATATTTTCAATCAGTGGTTTTAGGTTTTGGATCATGTAATTAAAGGCTTTGCCTAGATTTCCAATATGATCGTTGCCTTTTACTAATTTTTCGTCAATCTTAAACTGCAAATCTCCTTCTGCCAAGTATTTTGAAATATCCGCCAGCCTATTCATTGGCCTGGTTATATTGGAAATTACTATCAGCATAGCGATAAAGATCGTTAGACCAACGATTGCCAAGCCACTCAAGGAAATTATTATTAAACTCGTAACGTCGGCGCTAGGCAATCTCAAGCCAGCCAGATAATTGTTAAAAAAGAAATAAAAACCGACAATTTCACCAATAAACAAAACTATAATCAAGCCTAATTTGATAAATAGTTTGGTGTTTTTTATTTTTCCCATAGATTTTCTCTCTTATGTAAATAAGATGTTAAAAATTAATTTTGATTATAAAAAATAGAATTCTTTTGGTATTTTTT
>CAYUHZ010000063.1:0-3207 GCA_964444625.1 uncultured Gammaproteobacteria bacterium
ATGAAAAAAGCCGTCCCGTTAGGGCGGCTTTTGAGTGCGGGGAGGACGTCATTCATAAAACAATTAAAAATTTTCAGCCGTAAAAGAGTATATTGTTGCTTGGTTTAGCAGGAAGATTTTTTTATTGGTTTCATCAATGGCAAAATCTTTAACCTCAGTCAAGTCGTCCCAGAGATATTGATTAAGAAATTTGCCGTTTTTATCAAAGGCGAGCAGGCGGTTTTTTTCCGATTCCAAGATGTAAATAAAATCTTTTTCCGGCAGAACCAGCAATTTGGTCGGTTTTTCCAACGGCGGATCAATCAAATCAAGCCTGAAGCTTTGCTCCTCGCCTTTGAAAAATTTTCCCAATTTGCCATTGCTATACAATACATAAATATTGCCATCAACCGCCAAATCGATTGCGTTGGAAAATTCAGAGGAATTTTTTAGCCATTTTTGCCGTCCCGTTATAGCGTTTGTTCCGAGTTTATAACGCAATATCTGTTGTTCAGTTTTATCAATAACATAAAGTCTGCCGCTATATGCCGTCGCTCCGATGGTGGCGCTAGGGTTATTAATCGTTATATTCAATTTGGTCAATTGTTTATTAGATTCTTCCAAGCGCCAAGCTACCGTTCGACCGAGATAGTAAAGCGATTTATTGTCGGCAAATGGTTTAATTTTTTCTGGTTGTTCGCTGGCAAATTTTCCTTCGATGGTGGTGAGTTTGTTTTTCGGTTCCAAGCTAAATAAGGTTTTTCTCGCCTGGTCAGCGATGAAAATTTTATCATTTAGCAGGTACAGGCCGTCCGGTTTTGCTTGGCTTTCCAGATCGGTCAAGTTTGTCAATTCATCCATTTGGCTTACCCTAATAGCCCGTTGTATTTTTTCAATTTGCAGATTATATTTGCCCTGCAGTTCGCTGTAGTGTTCTTTTTGCCCTTCTGTTTTTTGGGGTAACTGTTCAAGCAATCCTTGAATTTCAGTAAATAATTTTTTAGCCCCCTCATCATTGTGATAGAGCAAATTCGCTTCCACCTGGCTTTGTTTCTGTTCGATCAATTTCGCTAAATTATCATACGAATCTTGCAGCTCGTTATTCTTGCTTTTTAAATTAATAATAAAGATGTTTTGCGCTAACAGCGCCAACAATATGATTGAAACGGTCAATAATATTTTATTAATCATTTTTAAACTTTTGAACCAGTTGATTGTTTTAAGGAAAAAAATAGCCGATGATTGTCTGATGCTATTTAAACCGAGCGTGGTTGATTGCGCCAGCCTAATAGGCGCAGTTTTGATTTTTTTCCAATCAGCAAAAAAATTAAACAGTGCTGTTGCCAGGGCGCCCAAATAAGATAATATATTGTATATTTTATTGGCAATTACCGATGGGGAAAACCAGGCGGTACGTTTTTTTGAAAATATTTTTTCTTTTAGCAACAGAGTTTTGTCTAACGTAACTTTTTTGGAAAAGCGATTATTCTTATTGAAAAAAGCCGTAAAAATCCGTAACCATTTTTTTAAATCGATCGTACCTGAAGTTGACAACAATTTTTCAGTTTGATTTTCGGTATTGTTTAGCAGTTGCACTGAATCTTTGGCGCTTAGCGGTTCAGGCATGGCGCCGGAAATATAGGAGTCCTGGCCGACAGTATTTTTAAAGATTATGCCCAGGAATGAGGCGTAGGCATTCACTCGTTCAAGGATGTTTTTTATTTGCTCCACGGCACTGGCTGGCGGTAGGGTTGATACTATTTCTAAAAGTTGCTTGGTAGAGATATATTCAGGAACCGCTTCGTTGGTAATGACAACATAGCCGCCATCTGGTATTTTGCCGCTAATAATATTACTGAACAATTTTCCGTTATTTAAGCCCTGAATCGGTTTTGGGTTTTTATCTTTTGCTCCGCCTAGAATGTCGGTAATTTTGTAGTTATTGTCCGGGTTTTTTTTGTGCAACAGAAAGAGTCTGTTTTTACCGCTGTTTGATAAATGGAGTTGATTTTGACAAATTACTCCCACGGTCAAATTGTAAAAATCAAAATTTATGCTAAGACCTTGATTTTCCAAAAAATTAACTAAGCTATTATTAACGCTCATCAAGGATGTTTCAAAAATATGCTCGACTTTGATGCTGGTGATTTTTTCACGCAAAATAATTTTTTCGTTGTTGTAATAACTGGTAAAAATATTATCAAGCAGAAAATCAAGTATCTTTCGGTCGTAGTTATTTTTTGAATTGATTTCAGCCAAAATAAAAAGCTTCCCGCCCAGAACTTCCCGGTTGGCATCGGGCTGGGAGATAAAAACCTCATTGGTGGTAGCCGCTCTATGCCCAGGCGTTAATATTAATTGAGCTATTTTATATTGCATAGTTTTGACTATTTAGCATTTATATTATACTATAAAAGTAAAATTAAGTTAAATCAATTAAGAAAGTCTTGTGTGTCTTGATAAAAATTTAGAAATATTATGCTTGGCAAACTTTTTGGTTCAAACTCGCGGGTAAAAATTTTGAAATTATTCTTGCTTCATCCAGAAAGCAAGTTTTATATCAGGCAATTGGCAAGAGATTTGAAATTACAGGTAAATTCAGTTAGGCGCGAACTGGAAAATCTGGAAAAATTCGGCTTGCTGGTTTCTATGATTAGTCGTGATAATAACGATGAACAAGATATTGAACTGGGTCAGAGCAAGCAGGAGCGGAAATATTATCAAGTAAATACCGATTTCGTGTTGTTGGAAGAGATTAAGGCTCTGATCGTTAGGGCTCAGATTCTTTATGAACGTGATTTTGTGGAAAAACTGCAAAAAATAGGCAGAATTAAATTAATGATTTTGACTGGAATCTTTGTCAATAATCCGAATTTTCCTGTTGATTTGTTGATTGTTGGCAAATTGAATAAACCAAAATTAGTCTGCTTGATAAAAGATTTGGAGCAAGAGCTTGGAAAGGAGATAAATTATACCGTTTTTGATTCGCGAGAATTTAGATATCGGCGTGATATTACCGATGTTTTTTTGTATAATATACTTGAAGGCAAAAAAATGATAGTGATTAATGAATACGGCCTGGGTTAACCTGCTATATAATTATTTTTTAATCGAAGATATTCCCCGTCAGCTTGCTGCGGGGCAATTCATTAATAACTACAATTACAAAATGTGATGGAATAGTATATTTTATTTGCAAATTTGTCAGAAAATTATAGAATAGGAATA
>CAYUHZ010000064.1:0-3181 GCA_964444625.1 uncultured Gammaproteobacteria bacterium
CTTCGGAACGACTTCGTCCTCAAACTCGCAAGCGAGTTTTCGGACGGTCTGTTGGGGGGATTAACAATTTTCTCAATTTCTTCATCAATTTTTTCGCTGACAACATGAACTTCACTCTTCACTTCATTATTCCAAAAACGTAAAACTTTCAAGCCATAACTTTCCAATATTTTCGTTCTTTCTTGATCGCGTTTTTCATTTTCTTGACCGATATGCGTCTCGCCATCAATTTCAATTACCAATCTTAATTTTGAACAATAAAAATCAACAATAAAATTATCAATTGGTTTTTGTCGAAGAAATATATATTTATGCCCTCTTAAATAATAATGCCATAATTTCTTTTCTGTAACCGTCATGTTGTTCCTAAGACTTCTCGCCTTCTCTTTTAATGCATGTTTATATGGAAGGTATTTGTATCGCATACGGTGATTATAATCCCCCTAGCCCCCTTTTTCAAGGGGGAACAACTCAAAAGAAGAACCCCGGCACCATTTTTCAAGGATACTTGAACGGGGTTGCTCCCCCTTGTTAAAGAGCTTGTCCCGAATTAACTGAGGGGGTTGGGGGGACTGCCTCCCCCTTGTTAAAGGGGGTTGGGGGGATTAAAAAACAACCTCCGATTTCCGAAGGTTGCTATTTATATTTTCCGTTTACTCTACTGTTATCGCCTGCGCGGGACAGCTTTCCGCGGCCGCTTTGGCGCAATCAACGTCTTGCTCGCCAACCACTTTAGCCTTGCCTAGTTCATCAATCTTAAAATTGTCAGGGCAAATAGCTTCGCAGGTGCCGCAGCCGATGCACAAATCTTGGTCAATTTTGATCATAACTTTGTAATTTATTAATTTCTAATTTTCAATTTCTAAACAATTATTAATTTTTAATTTTTCAAACTGGATCCAATTTTATTAAATATTAACGTTAATTCGTGGGCTTCCTGCCATAATTCTCTTAAACTGCCTAACTCTTCCTGATTGGTCTTGGCTAAGAGCTCTAACCAATACTTTGTCTCTTGAATTTCTTTACGGCATATATAAATTTTATTTTTAAAATCTTTTTTGGAACTAGCGCCATTCGCTTCACAATAATTTGCTCCGACACTAGTGGCTGATCTTATTAATTGTTTAATTATATTTTCATTTATTATACTTTTTTTAATTCTCATCAATAAATCGATAATGTCTTTGCTAAACAACTTAGTTCTTTCTTCCAGGTCGTATTGCATAATTAGATAAAAATTAGATAAAAAAATTGATTCATTGAATATTGTTTGAAAATTAAAAATTGAAAATTGAAAATTTCCCCCTTATCTCCCTATCATCTTCTCCACTTCCGCCAGTAATTTCGCCGGAGTAGTCTGGGACTTTAGGAGATAGTTGGTGGCGCCGGCTTGCTTGGCTTTCTCAATGTCTTTTTCCTGCGCGCTGTTAGATAGGAGCAAGACCGGTATGTCCTTGGTCGCGCTGTCGCTTCTGATTTTCTTCAGCGCTTCATAGCCGTTCATCGCCGGCATCACCATATCAAGTATTATCACATCAAACTTGCCTTTGCCGACTTTATTGACGCCCCAAGCTCCGTTTCCCGCCACTTCCACCCGATACCCCTCTTTTTCCAGCCGAAAGCGGTACATATTGATCAAGGCTTCTTCGTCTTCAATCAACAAAATCCTGCCCTTGCCCGCTTGGCCGTTCTGCCCGTTGTTAACCGCCTTTTTTTCCGCGGCCCGCCTCCTCTGTTCCGGCTTGACGTCGCCGACTGTTTTGCCGCTCAATATATCCTCAATTTTCATTACCAGCTGGCTCGGCGTATAGTGCGACTTGATCAGATAGCCGTCGGCTCCCAGATCGACCGCCTTTTGGATCTCCGCGTCCTGGCCGAGATTGGATAATACATAAATTTTCAATTTGGCTGTTTTTTCGTTTTTTTTCAATCTTTCCAGCACCTGATAGCCGTCCATTTTAGGCATAAAAACATCGCACAAAATCAGGTCAAAGCCGCCCTGTTCGGCCAGCCCCACCCCTGTCTCGCCGTCCGAAGCCAAAATCGTTTCGTAGCCGTCCTTGGCAAAGCGAAAACGGTACATTTCCGACAGCACTTCGTCGTCTTCAATCAGTAATATTTTCTTAGACATATATTTATCTTACAAATTTTCAATTTTTAATTTTCAATTTCTAAACAATTATTTAATTTACTAATTTTTTAAACTGAAAGCAATTTTATTAAAAATCAAGGTTAATTCGTGGGCTTCTTTCCATAATTCTCTCAAAATATAAATTTCTTCTTGATTAGTTTTGGCTAATAGTTCTAGCCAATATTTCGTTTCTTGAATTTCCTTGCGGCAAATATATATTTTATTTTTAAAATCTTTTTTTGATGATGCTCCGTTGGCCTCACAATAATTAGCTCCGACACTAGTTGCTGATCTGATTAACTGTTTTATTATATTTTCATTTATGATACTCTTGTTTATCTTTATTACTAACTCAATAATATCTTTGCTAAATAATTTAGTCCTCTCCTCTAAATCATATTGCATAATTGAAATATTGTTTGAAAATTAGAAATTGGGAATTGGAAATTATTTCTTGATCGGTATTTCCACCACAAATTTCGCTCCCCTACCTTCTCCTTCCGACTCGGCCCAAATCCTGCCTTGATGCGCCTCCACCATCATGCGCGCCACATAGAGCCCCAAGCCAGTGCCTTCGGTGTGCACCAGAACCGTGCCGGTGCCTCGGGTGAATTTATTGAACAGATGGGGCAGATCGTTCGGATTGATGCCCATGCCGGTATCAGCCACCGTGAACCTGACGGCTTTCCCGCTGGAAGCTTGAACCGTTTCCAAAGAGCGGACCATATTCGCCGTGCCGTCATCGGCCTTTCCGTTTTTTTCCGGCGCTTGGGCGGCCGGACCGGCAAAATCAACCAGCTCCACCCTTACCGCCACCGTGCCTTGCTTAGTGTACTTGATTGAATTATCAACCAGATTGATGAGCACCTGCCTAATCTTTTCCTGGTCTATCACTACCGGAGGCAAGCCTTTTTTCGGCTTGCTGTATTCCAGCTTCAAGCCTTTCTTGGCGGCGCTGCCATAGAGCTCATCCGCTACGCTGTCGCTTAACTTTTCAAATTGCATGGTTTCAAATTTGAACTGCAAACGGCCCGATTCAATGCGGGAAAT
>CAYUHZ010000065.1:0-2844 GCA_964444625.1 uncultured Gammaproteobacteria bacterium
TAATTTACAATTATCAATCTACAATTTTCAACTACTGATTAAGGAATTGATGTTTTTCAATAATTGATTATCGTAAATCGGATTTTTTATTTATTGTATGCTTCTTTTATTGCTTTGGTATTTTTTTCTATTATTTCAGGTTTTTCGGCGAATTTTTCTTTGATTGCCGATTCCAGCGACTTGATGGTGATTAATTTTGATACTTTGGCGAAAGCTCCTAAGATAACGGTGTTTACTATGTTTTTGCCGATTATTTTCAAAGCGATCTTGGTGGCGTCGACGCAGAAGATGTTTTGTTCCGGCAGTCCGAGATTAAGTCCTTTTTTTTCTTGCGCAGTGTTAACGATAATTATCGCGCGGTCATCGCAACCGCCAGTTAAATTTATCGAACCGATGAGGCTGGCGTCTTGAACAATCAAGCAGTCAGGATGATAGATTTGCTCATGGATTCTGATTGGATGATTATCAATTCTGACGTAGGCCTCTACCGGAGCGCCAGTGCGTTCAACTCCAAAAGAGGGGAAAGCTTGGGCTTGCTTGCCATCCTTAAAGGCGGCGATAGCTATTAATTCGGCTGCGGTTACCACCCCTTGCCCGCCTCGTCCGTGAATTCGTATTTGGTACATAGAAAATTTAGACAATTGAAAGCTTTGAGGCGGTTGAGATTTTATCTTTAACAACCCAAAGCCTTATTTTTTCAATAATTCGTTAATTAATCTTATAAAATCGGCTCGCGGTATTTCTCCTTGAACCATTTTACCGTTAAAAAACCAGGTAGGCGTTCCGATAATACCCAGTGTTTCCGCGTCATCGGCGTCTTTTTGCAACTGTGGCAGATATTTTTTCGCGGTCAAACAATTGGCGAATTGTTCTTGCTTGATTCCGGTTTGTCCAGCCAAGGCAATCAGTTCTTCGGCAGTTTTTACTCCTTGGTTTTGAAATAGCTTGTCATGCATCGGCCAAAATTTTTCCTGTTCGCCGGCGCATTTAGCCGCTAAGGCCAGGGTTAGAGATTCTTCGCGGGCTAAATAATTGCGGTAGATGATTTTTATTTGATCGCCATAGGTAGCTCCAATTTCCCTTAAAATAGGGAAGTTGCTCTGGCAATATAGACAAGCAAAGTCTGCGAATTGGACAATAGTTACTATCGGCGAGGAAGTACCGAACCAATTTTGGTTTTCTCCTTCTATTATAGTTTGTTTTAACCGCGCTTCTTGGCTGCTGGTTGAACTTTGGCTTATATTCGGCTGATTATTGTTATGATCCAACTTAACACTGGGTTGGCTGTTAATATTTAAAAAAACCGCAAAAATCAATAAGCAAAAAAAACTTAAAAATACCAATAACAAAATTCCACCGGTTTTATTTTTCTGTTCAGGCGAAGGATTTGCCATGATTGCTAAAAGTTAGGTTATTATTTATTATTATAGTCATATTATAACATTTCCGTTATTTTATTACAATTCATTTATATTTATGAAAAGAAAAAAAATTGAAATATCAAACAATCTAGAAGGCGTTGTTGAGGCAAAATATCGGCAAAAAGACAAAAAAAAGAGAAAAAAAATGAAAATCAGCGGCGCTAATGTTAAAAAATTGCAATTGATTATTGCAAAAAAATGAGTTTGTTGTATAATTGTTTTTATCGCGCCAAAAGCCGATTTTATTAATAAAGACGACGAAAATGTTCACACCAAGCAAGATGTTTTTTACCAAGGGAGTCGGAGTTCACAAGGACAAATTAGCCTCCTTTGAATTGGCACTGAGAAATGCCGGCATTGAAAGATGCAACTTAGTTATGGTTTCCAGCATTATGCCACCGCATTGTAGGATCTTATCGCGTGAAAAGGGAGCAAAAATGCTTCAATCGGGGCAGGTGGTTTTTTGCGTTATGGCTAGGAGCGAAACCAATGAACCCAATCGGTTGGTTTCAGCCGCTATTGGCGTAGCCAGACCTAAAGCCGATGATCATTACGGCTATTTGTCTGAGCACCATTCGTTCGGAGAAGTGGGCAAAAAATGCGGCGATTACGCCGAGGATTTAGCCGCTACTATGTTGGCCACCACTTTGGGCATTGAGTTTGATCCGGAGAAAGCCTGGGATGAAAGAAAGCAGATATACAAAGCTAGCGGCAACATCTTTCGAACAACCAACATCTGCCAATCAGCCGAAGGCAACAAAAATGGCCTTTGGACAACCGCGATCGCGGCGGCGGTTTTTTGCGAGATGAATAATTAGTTTTTATAGAAATAGTTGATGAAAATTTTATCTTGGAATGTCAACGGCATCAGAGCGGCGGCCAAAAATGGTTTAGCCGATTTTTTGTGCGCCGAAAATCCGGACATTGTTTGTCTGCAGGAAATAAAAATCGCGGAAAAAGATATTGCCAAAGCCGAGTTTGATTTTAAAAATTATCAAGAATATTGGTTCCCCGCCCAGCGTCCTGGATATAGCGGAACGGCGATATTAGTTAAAAGTGAAAAGTTAAAAGTGAAAAGTCATAAAATAGGAATTGGTATTGAAAAATTTGATAACGAAGGGAGGGCGCAGACGCTAGAGCTTGAAAAATTTTATCTGGTGAATGCCTATTATCCGAATGCAAACCATGAATTGTCGCGCTTGGGCTATAAACTGGAATTTAACCAGGCAATTTTAAGATATTTAAAAAAACTGGAAAGCCCTTCAACTGGTTCAGGTAAGGGAAAGCCGGTGGTAATCTGCGGAGACTTCAACGTCGCTCACCAGGAAATTGATTTGGCTAGACCTAGAGACAATGTCGGCAACCCGGGCTTCACCAATGAAGAAAGGGAGTCGATGACAAAATTTTTGCAAGCGGGTTTTGT
>CAYUHZ010000065.1:2854-3103 GCA_964444625.1 uncultured Gammaproteobacteria bacterium
ATACTTTTCGCCTTAAAAATCCGGATAAAATCCAGTATTCCTGGTGGAGCTACCGCTTCAATTCGCGCGCCAGAAATATCGGTTGGCGGATTGACTATTTTTGTGTGTCAAAAAAACTAGACAAATTGGTTAAGCAGTCTTTTATTCTAGACCAGATCAAGGGTTCCGACCATTGTCCGGTGGGGTTAGAGTTATAGCGCGACGTATCATAAAAGATTGTTGGGTATTAATTTAATCGTATGGGGTAAA
>CAYUHZ010000066.1:0-2860 GCA_964444625.1 uncultured Gammaproteobacteria bacterium
CGCATAAATCAGCCAATCTATTAGAATAACCCCATTCATTATCGTACCAAGCTGTAACTTTTACCAAGTCACCGCCTAAAACTTTTGTCAGCGATAAATCAACGATTGAACTGGCCGGATTGCCAATAATATCAGACGAAACTAATTCTTCGTTGCCGCAAACTAGAATTCCCCGCAAACGAGAGCTGGCGGATGCCTTCTTAATAGCCTTGTTTACGGCATTCTCATCAGTTTTTTTATTAGTAATAAAAATTACATCGCACAGTGATCCGACAGATACGGGAACGCGGATAGCCGAACCGTCAAATTTTCCTTTGAGCTGTGGTATGGCCTCGGTCACGGCTATAGCCGCTCCGGTAGTAGTGGGAACGATGTTTTGGGCCGCAGCCCTTGCCCGTCGCAAATCTTTGTGCGGTCCGTCAACCAAATTCTGGTCAGCGGTATAAGCATGTACGGTGGTCATAATCGCTTTCTTAATACCGAAATTTTGTCTGATTACTTCAGTGAGCGGCGCCAAACAATTGGTGGTGCAAGAAGCCATGGAAATAACTTTTTCTTTTTTTGTGAGCTTATGCTCATTTACTCCCAAAACAAAAGTTTTAACATTGCCGCTTTTTGCGGGAGCTGATATGACAACTTTCTTCGCTCCGGCTTTCAAATGCAACCCAGCGCCATCCTTATCCACAAATCTGCCAGTAGATTCAATCGCTACGTCTACCTCCAATTCCTTCCATGGCAACTTAGTCGGTTCTTTTTCCGCATAAACTGGATATTTTTTGCTATTTACTTCCAGAATATCTTTAGTGTAGCTAATGTTTTTTGGATATTTGCCATAACAAGAATCGTATTTCAACAAATGGGCTAAGGTTGCGGTATCGGTTAAATCATTGATCGCCACCACGGTAATGTTCTTTTTATCCAGCAATGCCTTAAAAGTAGCTCGACCAATTCTGCCAAAGCCATTAATCGCAACTTTTAATCCTAATTGTTTTGTCATATGATTTTCGAAATAACCGCTAAATATCGCGGTTTATTTTTATAAAAATTATAAATAAAACTATTATCTATTATAGCACAAAAAAATCATTTTTTTAAATCGTAAAAAATTGACAGTCTTGCCTCATGGTATTGAAGCCAAAACACTGTTATTATATCATCTTGCGCTGGAAAAAACTGGCTATTTCAATGTCCTAATTTTTTTGCTATAATAAAATCATGATTAAAATAAAAAAAGAAGGGGTTATTCTTAGCCCTACTAATTTTGGTTTTGAGAATAAATCCGTTTTTAACCCTGCCGTCATTCAAGAAGGCAGATTTGTTCACATTATCTATCGCGCGGTAGATGCCGAATACAACTCCTGCCTGGGATACGCCAAGTTAGACGGCCCGTTAAACTTGGTTGAACGATACGTCAAGCCATTCTTGGCTCCAAAATACGGCTACGAAAAAAAAGGCGTTGAAGATCCTAGGATTAGCAAAATCAATAAAACATACTACTTGACCTATGTGGCCCATGACGGCAAAAACGCTTTAATCGCTTACTTATACGGCAAAGATTTATTTAATCTGGAAAGAGGCGGTGTCATCAGCCCAAAAATCAGCTACAACAAAGCTGGCAGATTACTAGAAAGTTCCAAACTAAAAGATGATTATTATTTTTTTGAATCTTTTTATCAGCAACATGCGGGCAAAGACGTTCTCTTGTGGGAGAAGGACGGCATCATGTTCCCGGAAAAAATCAAGGGTAAATACGCTTTAATGCATCGGATTCTGCCCGATATACAAGTGATATACTTCAATTCTTTTAACGAGTTAAAAAACAAAGCTTTTTGGTCGGAAAATTTAAAAAAACTCAATAAATACGTAATTTTGCAGGGACAATACGGTTTTGAATCAAGGCATGTTGGCGGTGGTTGTCCGCCAATAAAGACCAGGCATGGCTGGCTCCTGATATATCATGCCGCCGAAGAAACAAATGAGGGTAAAATTTATCATGCCGGAGCCGCTCTGCTCAACCTGAAAAACCCAACTAAAGTAATCGCACGACTACCCTACCCGCTGATTTCTCCGACTGAAGATTATGAAAAACAAGGCATGGTTAACAATGTAGTTTTTCCAACCGGTACGGCGATCTTTGACGGACAGTTTTACATCTACTACGGTTCCGCTGATACTTACGTCTCTTGCGCCAGCGTTAAACTGGAAAACCTGATCAAAGAACTCTTAAAATATCCCCCAAAAAAAACCAGATATCACTCCAAAGCGATCCAAAGTTAAAACCTAGGATTTTAATTATGTTTAAACGCTCAAAAAATAATCCCATTATCAAGGCACTGTCGCCAAACTTGGAGCAAAATTTGAAAATATCCACTAAAATTAGCCTTTTAGTTGTTAAAAATGCCTAAAAAATCTGTGCTAATTTTAGCAATTGGCGACAGCCCCATCAAGCCTGATATAAGGCATTTTTTGGAAGAAATAAAAACTTATAATCCATCGGTAATCTTTGACAAGGGAGAATTTCATCTTTTTTACCGGGCAGTAGGCAAAAATGGCAGATCGAGCATTGGTTACGCCGAGTTTCAAAACGGTAAAAAATTTCTCAAACACTCTTCTCCTGTTATAACTCCGGAAAAAAAATTACGAACAACAAGGGGTTGAGGACCCGCGAATAACCAAGATAGATGAAAAATATTTTCTAACCTACACCGCCTATGACGGGCAATGCGCACGATTGGCCATAGCTACTTCAGATGATTTAAAACACTGGATAAAACATGGTTTGATTTTGCCAAATTATGATTTAATCACAGACCGTCCGAAAACTCAACTCAATTTCCGCGAAAATCGCGAAGCGATTTGA
>CAYUHZ010000067.1:0-2515 GCA_964444625.1 uncultured Gammaproteobacteria bacterium
CGCCCCAAGAAAGCTGAAATAATTACCGGAATAACAATCCAAGCGGAAAATCTGAGAAATATTTCTATCGCTGGCATCCACCAATTTGAATTGCCTTGTGGTTTGTTGGTAATCATAAGTTTTGGCGGCAAAACAAAAATAAACAGGAGCCACCGCCCTGATTTTATTTATTTGCGAATAACTAGATGATATCTCGCCTCCTTGCTTATATCTTAAAATTTAAAATAAATAAAGTCAAGCGCAAATAGCTCTACGCTAAATAGTGTGGTAAAAAGCCTGAAAATAGTTGGTTGTGCCGCAATGGCTTAAGTTTGATTAGTGAACGTTTTAAAGCGTCATCAGCGACAGTTGCCGTGTATATGCTGAAAATAAACATGCCTTCAGGTTAATTGGGAAAAGTCGGTGAATGGGTGTTTTCTTCCCAATTTTTTACTTTTTGTTTCAATTTTGGGTGTTTGTCTAAACCAGGATCAGAGGACAAAATTTTTATCGCCTGCCCCCTGGCTAATTTCATCAACTGATAATCAAATAAAGAAGCGATTTTTAGTTCCGGGAAGCCTTTTTGCGCCGTGCCGTAAAATTCCCCCGGACCCCGAAATTTTAAATCCATTTTGGCCAGTTGAAAGCCGCTTTGACAGTCAACCAAAGCTTGCAAACGGGCGATGGTTCTGGGCAAATTGCTTTCAGTAAAAAGAAAACAATACGATTGTTCAATTCCCCTGCCTACTCGGCCGCGGAATTGATGCAGTTGCGCCAGGCCAAATCTATCCGCCCCTTCAATCATCATTACAGTGGCGTTGGGAACATCCACTCCGACCTCTACTACCGAAGTTGAGACTAAAATTTTTATTTTTTTGGCTACAAACTCGGACATAATTCGCTCTTTTTCCGCGCTTTTCATTTTGCCATGGAGCAAGCCAATATTTAAATCTGGGAAAATTTCTTGGTTTAGTTTTTCGTACTCCTGCTTGGCAGATTTCACGCCCTGACGATCGGAAAAATCAATTAAGGGGCAAATCACAAACACTTGGCGTCCGGCAGTTATTTGCCGTTTAATAAATTCGTACGACTTCTCCCTTTTTATTTCGGGCACGATAAAAGTATGAATTTTTTTTCTGCCCCTTGGCTGTTCATCAATCATTGACAAATCCAAATCGCCATAGACAGCCAGCGCCAAGCTTCTGGGTATGGGCGTAGCTGTCATTGATAATAAGTGCGGAATAAGCTTTCCTCCGCTTTTATTTAATAAGGACTTTCTTTGCGCAACGCCAAAACGATGCTGTTCATCAATCACGACCAGCCCCAAGTTATTGAAATTAACATTATCCTGTGTCAACGCGTGCGTTCCGATGATTATTTGGGAATTAGCTATTATTTCTTCGGTTTTTAGCTTTTGGTTTTTTAATTTTTGCTTGGCTTGCGGTTTGCGGTTTGCGGTTTGCGAATTTGAAATATTTTTTTCGCTTGATGTGATAATTCCGATATTAACCCCATGTTTCTCCAATAGTTTTTTGAAGTTCAGAAAATGTTGCTTGGCTAAAATTTCAGTTGGCGCCATCAATACTGACTGCCACCCGGCAAAAGCCGCATTAAGCATGGCGATTAGCGCTACGACAGTTTTGCCGCTGCCAACATCGCCCTCAACCAAGCGAGACATGGGCTTTCGCCTGCTCATATCTTGAATAACCTCCCATGCCGCTTTCCTTTGGGCATTAGTCAATTTGAAAGGCAGCGAATCAACGAATTCTTTAACCTCTTTGGTTTTAAATTCCACCAAGGGCGCTTCCAGAGTCGCCAAATCTTGCCTGATAAGCTGGGATTGCATTTGGATCAAAAAGAGCTCGTCAAAAGCCAGCCTTTGTTTCGCGATCACAATATCTTGCTGGCGGGCGGGAAAATGAATTTTTTTTATCGCTTGGCCCAGATTAACCAGCTTAAGCTCGCGCTTGATTTCTTCTGGCAACCAGTCAACAATCTGCCCGGCGGCTTGAATTGACCACGCGATCAGAAACCGCAATTGCTTTTGCGAAATATTTTTGGTTAAATGGTAATTTGGCACCAGTCCCTGGGTATGGACCGCGGAACTAGCCCTCTTTTCAAAAGTGGTTTGAGAAATTTTTTCATACACCGGTGAAACCATTACTAAACCGCCATATTCCTCGATTTTTCCCGCCAAAGAAACTCGATCGCCAACGCGCAAGTTCTTTGCGATAAAAGGCTGGTTAAACCAGGTTATTTTGAGAGTATCGCTACCATCATTAACCAATGCTTCGGTTATCTGCATGCGCCGTCGGCGGCTGCGCTTGTTCTGGATTATCTCAACCTCGCCGACCACATTGGCGCTCTGTCCGACCTGCAAATCGCTTATCTTTGAAATCCGGGAAAAATCGTCGTAACGAAAAGGGAAATAAAAAAGCAGATCTTCCACGGTTTGAACGCCTAAATCGCGGAGCCTCTTGGCGGTTGACGCGCCTACTCGGCTTATTTCTTCAATACTGCTATTCAAAGTAATCAT
>CAYUHZ010000068.1:0-2471 GCA_964444625.1 uncultured Gammaproteobacteria bacterium
TAATTTTCAGGAAGGATTTCCCCTGCCTCTGGAACTTCTGCCTGAGCTGGCTCTGCTATGGGCGCCGCTGGCTTTTCTGTTGTTTTTTGGTTGGTGTCTGTGCCCTGTTGTACGTGTTCATATTCGTGGCTTAAATCTCTGCCTGTCTTAAGATCGCCATCAATAAATTTTTTCACCCCCGTCACCTTGCCTTGGCTGTCCGCTTCCAGCACATAAGCCGCTCTCCCGATTCCGCCCCCGCCCACCCTGATTTCCTTGCCGGTTGTGGCGTCCACATAGCCGTGTTCAAGCGCGGTGCGATGAGCTTGTGTGTCTGCCCAAGCATGAAGCTCTGCTTGGCTTCCCTTGAAGCCGAATTTATCTGGCTCTGACAATAGTTGTTGTTTGAAGACATGCTCTACGCCCTGCCCTCTGCCGATAATACTGGAATCGGGGACGGCATTTTGGGTTAGGTTGCTTTTTGCTGAAATTTTTTCCGGGGACTGTGCCAACTTTTCAGAAACTGGCGAATTATAATTCTTATCAACTTTATAAGCGCTGTCTGGCTGCTGGCTTTCAACCGCGCCCATTGTTCCAGTGGGTTGCTCTTGAGTCGGGATATTAAGCTTGTTTGAAGAAACGGACTGGCCTTTGTTGTTGGCATAGGCCGAATCAAGCATGTTTAATCCGGCAGCCGCCCATATACCACAAGCCATGGAAACTAAAATTTTTGCCGCGACCTTCTTTCTTTCAAAAGATTTTTCTTCACGGCACAATCTTTGGTATTCTTCTTCTAAATATTTTATATCGTTAAGCTCTAAATTGGTCTCGGCAGCTTTCTTTTTCAAGCGATTATTAGCTTCCGACTGCTTTTTTTCAATCACTTTTTCGGATTTTTTTTCTGCCAGCCTGCCCGCTCTCATGCCTATAAATACTCCCAAACCACCTCGCGATATTCGACCAACGCCAAAAAGGGCAGCTCCCATTGCTCCGGTTGAGGCAAAGCCTCCAGACATCGCCACTGCGCCGGTAACCAAAGAAGCGGAAATCGCTAAGGACAAAACTCGATGTTTTGAAGAAAATTCCGCATATTGCTGCCAGGCTTTCTTGAAAAAACCATGTTTTTTCTCTGGCAAGTTGCTTATTTCTAAATTCTGTCTTTCGATTGTTTCAAAAACAATAAGCTTCTGATACAAAACTTGAGCTTTATACTCTGCTAATTTTTCATTTACTTGTTCTTCGCCGTGGCTATTATCCAATGACGATCTATATCTCGTTAACAGGGCCTTAGCGTAAACCAACTTATCGATATCATATTGCTCTTTAGCAGCGTTAATTTCGGATATATCTTCTTTCTCTTGGCTGAAAAGACTGGAAACCTTTTTGGAAAATTTTCTGGAATTTGTTTTCGCCAAGCACTCCTTATATTTGTCAAAATAATTTTTTTTGGAAGTATAAAAATTATTTTCAGCTATTTTAAATTCATCTTCAGGCGAATCTGGCGCTTCCATGTTTTTTTTATCGGTCTTTTCGACAGCTAATTCAACTAACTCATACGGAGCTTCAAACGTGCCGAGCGCTGTCGTTTGATCCTCCTCTTTTTTGCCCGACTTAATTTCATCATCGGAAATCATTCCCCGTATAATCTCTTCCGTTTCAACTTCTTCCGCTGCCTGCTTATCTTGCTCTTCCGGCGCGCCTTCGGGAATATTAATCCGAGGCTTCCGTCCGCTCTCTTCTTCGTCTTGGGGTTGATCAATTTTTAGCTGATCCGACTCTTTTTCCTCAGCGCTTTTCTCGCTCGGCGACTCTCCTCCTGTTATATCAACGGTCTTGCCTGCAATCTCTTGATTGATCTTAGCAACAGCGGTTGCCATTTCCTGATTAGCTTCGCTAATTTTTTGGCTTGCTACTTTTCTGTCCGCTTCCGACAAAGTAATCCGATAATACTTCTCAAAGATATTAATAAAATTTTCTTCCGACAGCTGGTAGTTTTCCGTTTTTATTTCCTGCAATCGTTGTCCGGCGTCAACTTTGGATAATCTCAATAGATAACCGACCTGCAATGAATTTATTTCTTCTGCAATTATTCTTACCTTTTTTTTATGATAAATATCTTCCAATTGAAGAATTAAAACTGACTGTTCCTCGGTTGATCGCGAATCTTCTACCGCTTTAACCAGGGGCTCGGCTTGGCGCGAATCTTCTCCGTTCCCTTCCGGAACATTGCCGCCATTAAGGCGAATATCAAGCAAGCCCATATTTTCATAGATTTCTTCGGCCTCTTTGTCTTTTGCCTTTAAATCCGAACTGCGCTCAATCTTAATGCTCACTCCTTTTTGTGGTGGCAAATTTTCTTTCATAATAACTCATTTTAAGGCTTAATTCTAATATTTTTATTATAGCAAAAAATTTAAATAGCCTATGTTTTGTTAAAATTAAAATAGAGCTGCCATTTTTTATAAAGCTCCCAAATAGCCACCAAATCCCAG
>CAYUHZ010000069.1:0-1979 GCA_964444625.1 uncultured Gammaproteobacteria bacterium
TTATTCAATTAATATGGGCTTATCGGGTAGACTTGACTTCTTTTATCGGTAATTTTATGTTAATATTATAACGATACTTGCTTATATATCTCACAATATCAATAATATTAAATAAAATCAACCTTATGATTAACATTCAAAAAATCGATTTAAAAGAAGTAATAACACAAGCCAAAGATATCAAGGGCTTAGAAAGAGGAGCTGATATCCATTATCTAATTAATTACGTTAAGGTTAAAGAGGGCATCAATGGTTACCGCCGACTTTTGGATGAATTAGAAAAAAATGGTTATAATCCCCCAAATACTGAAAAAATAAAAAATGATGACTGGATTTCTTGCAGCATACCGACAATCTATATGGTTGCAATGGCTAAATATTTCTTTTGGACTACCAAAGATTTAGAAGAATTGGGAGAGAATTTAATCACCTTCACTCCGTCATTAGCAAGATTTTATATAAAATATTTAAGCACCTTAAGACAAGCGGCGGAAAAGGGCATCAAAGAATGGCAAACACATTTTAATTTCGGTAGATTAGAGTTGGCCAATCTTGATGAAAAAAACAAAACTTTAACCATGCGGTTGCGCGATTTCCATTTGCATCCGGTAGTTTGTTATTTCCATGCCGGTGTTATGAAAAAAATTATTTCTTTAAATAGCAAATCACCAGAAGTAAATTATAAAGAGACAAAATGCATTTATAATGGAGACCCTTATCATGAATGGATTTATAATTGGAAATAAAAATATGGATTACCAAAAAATAGATTTAAAACAACTAATTGACAAGCAGAAAAATGTGCCGGGCAATGAAAGGGCAAAATTTTATATTAAATATTTGAGTTCTCTAAAAAATGCTTTTGTGCTTGGCGCAAAAGGTTAGAATAGCCATTTCAATTTTGGCAAAATGGAATTAATAGAAATAGACGAAAAAATAAAAAAATTATCACACGCTTAAGTGATTTTAAAAAAAATCTTATTACCTGTATTTATTTGGCTGGGGTGGCTTTAAGTTAATTGAAATTAATACCAAGGGGAAAAATACTATCTACCAAGAAACCAAACGTGTCTTTCTTGGCGACCAATACCACGAATGGTTATTCACCTGGGAGTAAAAAACAGACAGTTAGCCGCCTTTTTTCATCCTGATAAATTTAAATAACCTTAAAAGAAGTTTCAATTTTTTGTTCCAGCTCTTTAGTCCACTTGCCCTGCCAATCACTGGGTATGTCTTGCCAATATTTAAATAAATATATCCTATCTCCCGACTCCTTAATCGGCCAGAAAGACTTCTTGTCTTCGGATTCATCCGGCAAATCCTGCCAATCATTCCATTTCCCCACTCTAATCACTAACGGCTTAGCATAACCAGGTACGGACTGTTGATATTTGCGATCAGCAGTCGGAACAAATACTTCCAAATCAACAAAACCTCTAACATCTACCATCTGCGTTTGATAATAGATAAATTCATCAGGCAAAACTAATGAAAAATGCAACGTTTTATTGCGGTAACTATAGCCCTCTTGGCTAAGATCTCTGTTGCTCAAAGATGAAATCGCGGCACAACCAGAAAAAATAAAAATAAAAGTTATTAGTAAGGGAGTTGTAAATTTTTTCATAACAAAAAAGGGAGAACTCTAAAAAAACCTGTCAATTTCTCTTTTCAAACCCCAGAGCTTATAGGCCACATAAAGATAAAGATAACCGATGATAACCACTAAAAAAGCCAAAACTAATCTGGTAACAAAATCGCTGGCGTAAACAAAAACCGCTAAAATCAAAAGTATTATACCGCTACTGGCCAAAGCGAAAATTAAACTGTTTATTTTTTTACTAATTTTTTTAAATAGATGTTGCATGCTTTTATTTTAATTTAATTATAAGTTTATTATAGCATAAAAATATAAAAATTACACAAACACAGACCGTCCGAAAACTCAACTCAATTTCCGCGAAAATCGCGAAGCGATTTGA
>CAYUHZ010000070.1:0-1795 GCA_964444625.1 uncultured Gammaproteobacteria bacterium
ACACACAGGGTAATTATTGTTTGCGTTTGACGGTTAATGATTTGTTGGATGATCAAGAAATTTTCGCCACTACTACCGTGGAGATTGATAATTTAAATCCGACAGCGCCGGGCGATCTGCGAGATGCAGGCAAAACAACTGATAGCATAACTTTGCAGTTTGGGGCTACTTCAAGTGAAGCGCAATTTTCCCGTTACCGAATTTTTTACCGAGAGGGCACTGCCGGCGTAACTGAATTAACCGATCCGGAAGCAACCGACGATGATCTTTATAATATAAATTTCAATTACACTTCAACTACTTCGGTAACGGGACTAAAAACTAACACTTATTATGTTTTTAAAATTTGGGCCTATGACGCCAAGGGAAACAAGGCAGCCTCGGGAGAAACAATAATCAAGACCAATGCCACCATCACTAATGATTCGCTAACTTTTTCTAATCCTTTGTCGGATAATATTGCCGTAGCCGACAACACTTCGGTGTGGAATTTTCGCGCGATAGTAAGTGAAGCAAACGGCTGGGAAGCGATAGCCAGGGTGGAGTTTCGCCTGGCAGACAAAAATGACCAAGAATCTCCGTTCAGCAATCTGTCTTTCAATTGGCAAAGAAGTACTAATGTTTTTTCCGAATCCGGCGCCGATGTCAATCAAGCGGTTGCTTTAGCCAGCTCCAGCAATTCGTCTTGCGCCGGTATGACCTGCGCTTTGGATTTTAAATTGATTTTTAACCATAATTTCGCCAGCTCCAGCATTGGCTATTTGGCCGAGTTATACAGCGAAAATAATATTGCGGTTTCCGATCAAGACAGCTACGGATCTTTTTATCAAGTTAAAGTAATTAGAATCGAACAGATTCATTATCGCTGGAGAAATGATAACGGAGGAGAATGACAATAAAATTTTTAATTTTTAATTTCCAATTTTCAAATAAATTCTAATGCCTAAATTATTAAACAAGAAAAAACATTTTCTACTCTCGGTGCTTATCGGGTTAGTTTTAATTTTTGGATTTGATGGAAGCTTTGTCAATGCGCAGATTGCGAGGGGTAAGGTTTCATCTTACCAATTAAATATGGTTTCACAGCAGAAAGAATTTAAAACAGGGGAGCAACCGAATTTTAGTTTTCAATATGAAAAAAAGAGAAATGTTATCGGTAAGGTCGGTGCATTTTTCAAAAGTATTTTTGTGGATGAATATAAGAATGTTGAAATCACGGCGAGTGGAGTTTTGCCAGGGGAAAAGAAAAGTAGCATTGAGCCGGTTGTTAAATATCAAAAAAATGGAAAATTTTCCGTTGAAATTCCTCAAGTAAGATTTTTCCGTCCTGGTAAATATGTCCTGGAAGTTTTGGTTAAAAATGGGGCAGAAACAAACAGCCTGACCCAAGATTTTTATTGGGGGGTCCTGGCTTTCAATACTAACAAGTCAAGGTATTTACCCGAAGAAACCGCCTATCTGCAATTGGCGGTATTGGACGATTTGGGCGACACCATCTGTAACGCCGATCTCTATCTGGAAATTCAGGCGCCTGACGGCGGCGTTGCCTATCTTAATACCGATAACGGTTTAATCCAAAAAAACCACGCTTGCGGCGCAAATAATGTGATAGAAGAACCAGATTATTTTGGCTATTATGGCTTGGCCGGTATCGGCGATTACCGCATCAAGATAACCGCCAAAACCAACAATGGCGAAAGAACTATTTCGGAGCAAATTTCCGTCTACGACAGTTTGCCGTTTGAGATTGAACGAACCGGCCCGACCAGAATTTATCCCAAGGCGGATTATTGGA
>CAYUHZ010000071.1:0-1642 GCA_964444625.1 uncultured Gammaproteobacteria bacterium
GCTCAAATCGCTTCGCGATTTTCGCGGAAATTGAGTTGAGTTTTCGGACGGTCTGCTAGACTTTCAAAAAACCCGTTGGGTTTTTCTCAAGTCTCATATTATTTTAGGGTCTTGTATGGCACTGTCGCCAAACTCGGAACAAAATTTGAAAATATCCACTAAAATTAGCCTTTTAGTTGTTAAAAATGCCTAAAAAATCTATGCTAATTTTAGCAATTGGCGACAGTGCCATAATAATTGTACAAGTCTATGAAAAAGCACAAAATAGCTCCGGAACTCAAGGAGCAGATCATTAATCGCATCAAGAATGACGGAGTTACCGTTGTCCAGGCCGCCAAAGATCACGGAATAGCCGAGAACACCATCTACGCCTGGCTATCTAAAAAAGTGGAAGGCCAGCCGACCCTGGCCGAAATTATCAGGTTGAAACGGGAGAACGCCCAGTTGCTCCAACTGGTCGGAGAAATAACCCTCAAACTTTCTGAAACCCAAAAAAAGAAATGAGGGAGGAAGGGAAAACTCCTAAAACTCTCCGGGCCAGAGAGTTGGACGTTTCCAGGGGAACGCTCTATTACCGGCCGAAACAGCCGGAAAAAGATTGGCGGTTGAAATGCCTGATTGAAGAAGTCTTAAGAAAATACCCTTCCTACGGCTCACCGCGCATCGCCTTATAGCTCGGGCGCAATCATAAGCCAGTTGGGAGGGTGATGAAAATATTCGGTATCAAGGCTTACCGCCGGAGGGGCAAAAAATGGAAAAAGTTTAAGAAAATCAAGATAATTTACCCTAATCGGCTGTTCATGGAATATCCGAGTCGCCCCAATCATATCTGGGCATCTGATTTCACTTACATCCAGTTTCAGGGAAAGACAGTTTATCTGGCCACGGTTATGAATTTGTTTACCGGAAGAATTGTCGGGCTGTCCGTCTATGCCACCCCACTATCAGCTTTTATGAATGCCTTACATGCCAATCCGAGACCGGGCATATTCCACAGTGACAACGGTAGCGAATATAATTCCGAAATTTTTACCGGCGCCCTGGAAACGATTGGCATATTAATTTCCCGCTCCGCTCCCAGCTGTCCTTGGGAAAACGGTTATCAGGAATCATTTTATGATAAATTTAAAATTGATTTGGGCGATTCCGGCCGGTTCAAAACTTTGGGCGAATTAATCTATGAAATTTATCGGACCGTTTGGATATACAACAACGAGCGGATTCACGCTACCCTAAAGATGCCGTCGCAAAAATTTGCTCTTTTGACGGTAGTGCCATATAATTTATATAACAAGTTTGGTGTTTAAAGAAATGGGTGAAGTTCAATATTTGGCTATAATACATCTGTGAATATGAAAACTCCAACGTACAAACTTGGCAAAAACATCAAGCGCATACGCGAGCAAAATAAAATGTCGCAAGACGACATTTGCCGCGCGGTCGGATTTGATCGTGCTCAAATGAGCAATCTTGAAGCGGGCAAAAGCAATCCCACGCTTGCCACCATTGAAAAAATTGCTCAAGCGTTGGGAGTAACAAGCGACAAGCTTTTGAAATAATTGACTATGCAAAATTCATCTCTATTCGAGGGCAGAAAACTGGTAATAGCTACGATGCATGAGAAAGAGCGTGTAATTGCGCC